>CACXUY010000001.1 GCA_902770965.1 uncultured Lachnospiraceae bacterium
CTTGACGATGCTGTGAACGCCGTGAAAGCGAACGAGGAAAGGAGGCTGGAGTACATGATGCTCTGGGTTAGAGACAATGAGATGAGAGCCGAAGGCAGGGCTGAGGGCAGAGCCGAGGGCAGAGCCGAAGGCAGGATCGAAGGCAGAGCCGAGGGTGCTATTTCCGAAGCAATCCTAATCTATCATGACGAGATGCATTTATCAACGGACGCAATTGTGCTGAAAATAATGTCACGTTTCAACCTTGACGAAGAAGCAGCCAGAGGATATGTTTCCAGTACGCTCAACCCTCATGACTAATCTCGTTATTATTAAAAGTAGTAACTGTTCAGCACCTCATACTCGGGATGCTTCTGAAGAAAGCATCATCGAAAGATCAGGCTGGAAATAGTGTAATGAGATCCGAAGAGCAAAGGCAAAGCATAACTGAAAGCAATATGCGGTGGCATGAAACTCATTAATGTCTTCTCAAAAGGCAGAGCCAAAATCCTATTTCGTGAAATGTGTGAGTTGGACATATGATGATCCTTCACGGAAAAAGACGAATTCCATAGAGCCTACTTAATGGTACATAGACCACCCATTCGGTTTATAAAAGTATCCCGGTAACTATATGTCAGCAATGGATGCCCTTTGTTCAGCTTAGATGTGCCGGAACGATGCGAAATCCCATATCAGAGACACCGAATAGCAATAACTAAGAACAGCTATGATATCCCATGATTCCCACATGACTGCCGCAGCTATAATCCTAACCTGGCTGCGGCGGTTTCAGTATGTAGAAGCATTTTTTCAGCACATGCTCCATCAAAACGCAGCGCAGGATTCTTTCTTTGTATTCTCATGCATTATTTTGCTTATTTTTACTTTTGATTCCATTGTATAAGCTATTAAATCTGTGATTCTATGGTATAATAAGAACACCTCGCACCGTCAGTTTTGTCGGATAACTCATTATAAAAGGAGCATTAAATGGACAACACCAAAGCTACAAATAAAACTCCCAGGTATCCAGATCCTTCATATATTCCCGAGGGGAAGCAACCGGAGTCCACGTACCATCCTGATGAGAAGCGGCCGGATAAAGCTTCCACTCCACATCCATTGTCAGGCGACTCGTCAAATGTCATGTCCTACGGCTATGGGCAGTCTGGTGATAATTCATCGGATATCGGTGTCTTTAGATCCGGCACAGAAGCCGCTGATGCTTTCATTCGGGATGAGCCGTTAACGCAGAAAGATGATTTGCTGCCCGCTGAAGGATCCGCTGACGTCGGATACAGCCACACAGCTGGAAAATATACTGCCGTTCCTGTCCCGGATGCCCCTGTCGGTACTGCCTCGGATGCAATTGTCGGTACTGTCCCGGATGCCCATATCGGTACCGTTCCGGATGCCGCTGTCGGTACCGTCCCGGTTGCCCATATCGGTACCGCCCCGTATGCCGCTGTCGGCACCGTCCCGGATGCCACTGTCGGTACCATCCCGGATGCCGCTTCCGGTACTGCACCATATGCCTCCGCAGCAGGCGCGCCATATGACACGATGGCGTTATATGACCGCGCCAGGCTGAATTACCGCAGAGTTGACCGGCTTTCGCTGCGCCTCATACTGATAACCGTCGCGGTACAGCTTCTCGGAGTCATCGCTATACAGCTCATGACCGTCATGGGATACACTGCGTCTCTCTGGACGCTCATGGCAGTACAGCTCATGCCCATGTACATAATCTCCTATCCCTTGATATTGGCGATGTACCGACACGTGCCCTCATTCGCGCCGCGCATCCGCAGCCTCGGCTTCGAGCGTTTTATCAAATATCTGCTCGCCTGCTTCCCGGTCATGTACGTCGGCAACCTGATCGGCAATCTTGTGACCTCGCCCTTCAATGGCGGAGGATCCGCAAGAACACTGAGCGAGCTTTTGACATCCACCAACCCCATACAGATCATCATGGTGGTCATACTGGCGCCCGTTTTTGAAGAGCTTGTATTTCGAAAGGCGATCATCGACCGTATAGGCCGATACGGAGAGCTTACGGCCATATTCCTCTCCGCCCTGATCTTCGCGCTGTTCCATATGAACCTGATACAGTTCTTCTACGCGTTCGGCTTAGGTCTGATATTCGCATACCTTTACCTGAATACCGGCCGCATCCGCTACACCATAATGCTCCACATGCTCATCAATTTCTTCGGGTCGACGGTCACTTCGGCAGTGATATCTACCGTCCCCGAAGAGACTTGGACAAGGATCGACCAGTTCCAGAACGGCATCATCGGGTTCGATGAGCTGAGTCCCATATTGCCCCGGCTGATCCTGCCTCTGTTGTTTTTCATCCTGATCTTCGTGCTGTGTATCGCGGGACTCATCGTCATCATAGCAAACCGCAATGACATAAGGCTCAAACGCACTCCGGACGAAGTACCCCTGAAGGTAGCCATCCCTGCCGCCTACGGCAATATTTACTTTATCATCGTGGCGCTCCTGTGCATAGGCATGATGATCTTCTCTCTGTTCATGTGAACGTTTTACGGATACTGTAACAGTGAGCTTCTTATAGCAAATACATATATCCGGCAGGATGCTATAATCGAACCCTGCCGGCCGCGCGGCCCATGCTCGGCAAAGTCAGGATGATTCCTTGCGTGGGTCAGTGCATAATCACGTGGGTCAGTGCATAATCACGCAATCGTAAAGAGGGGACTGCCGTAAGACAATCCCCTCTTTTTATGCGTATCTGTAACCATTCGCATAACATCGCTTAACCATAGAGTCCTCGGTCAAGCCCATATTCATGCAATTCATCTTCTAAAGATCTGAAAAGTCCCCTTATGGCATCGGTGTTGCTGAAATACTTCTCATATATATACCAGCTGCCGGAGTCTACAATCAAGTCCGGATAATCCATTGATTCGAGACCCTCAGGTTCCTGATAACCATCCGCTTCCGTATTTTCGGCCGGCGCGCCCAGTTCACTTCTCATCATTTTCGCTATGGACGGTATATCAAGCCTCTCGAGGAAGCATCCGGCCTCCTGAAGCACTTTGACAGTGTTCTCAAAGCAGGCATACACGGGATAATACATAGTATCATAGTTGTCAACACCCTGAAGTATCAGGCTTCCGACAGGCAGCTCGCCCCTGTCCAGCTTATAGCTGTACCGAGGAAGGTCAGTAAGATATGCTTCCCTGAATTTCTCATAGAATTCCGGAGTGAGCACCTTCCCATCCAGGTTCTTGGTATCCTGACCATTGTCATACCATACGTTGAATCTGTAAGTATTCTCCCTGATAAAACCATCGTGATAGACCTGGAAGATACCGGACCTGAATCCTTCATCGGCGGTGATGCGTTCCATCAATTCCGGGTACAGGTTGTAAGGCAGCCAGTATTTCCTCTTGACCTTCCTGCCGCTCTTCATGCGGTATTCGACCGTGTACTCCGTGATGTCGTAATAACTGTCGCTCTGATGTGCTTCCTCAAACACAGCCCCTCTCTGCATGTAATCCAATCCATACTGCGCCAGGGCGATGACAGCCTCCGTATCCTTCAAATGCATGTTATCAAACGCGTAGTCCCTCGTATTACATGACTTACCCTTTTCATCCAGCATATAGTAGTGATAGTTGGTTGTCAGGTGTACCGCGGAATCCTCCACTGCCGTCGGATCTGGCATCCAGGTATCCACCCCGAGCAAGTCGGCCTGGAAGCCTATGACAATGGCGAGGGCAGCCACGGCGGCGATCACAAGTTCCCATCCGCGCCTGAACAGAGCCTTGAAATCCGAATCGTAAATAATCTGCAGAATGCATCCCACGACCACGATGAAGAAGCACATGAACACCAGTGACAAAACCATGCTTCCGCTTGTGTTGAAAATGTTCCAGGCGATGAGCCCTCCGATCAGTGAGATGGCGATCTTCACAACAGTGCGGACCGGCTGGAAGATGACTGCGCTGCCGGCGCACTCATTTTTCCTTATCCTATAGCAAAAGTACGCGGCCGCGGCGCTCACAAGGGCTATCAGCAGCATCGCCGCCACCGGCATCCCCATTCCGTCTGTCACATAGTAGTACAAGGGCGATGTGAAATATCTCTCTTCCTCAATGACGACAGTTTTCAGGAACCTGCTGATATACAGCTCTATCGTGAACCTGAGGAGCAGCTCGTAGATCATGAGCGTGCCCATGGCGAGAACCGAAATAAGCGTGTTCCCTGTCAGCGTGGCGGCAAGGACGCCGATGAAGAAGGTCGAAGCAAAAAGCGCAAAAGCCTTCAGGCTTCCGTTAAGAGCCGCTGCGGCGATCATCTTGTCGAAGCTGCCGAAGCCACAGCAGATCAGAATCCCGATAAGCAGCGATACCGCGTAAGACACTATGAAAATAATAAAGCTGTTCACGCAGACCCGGACGAATCTTCTCGACCTTCCGACCGGGTGGCTCTCATAAAAATCCACCGTGCGGCGGTTATGCATCCACGAGAAGCCCTGAAGCGACAGTACGGCGGCGGCTACCGTGGTCACCATCGCTATGAAAATATTCGGTCCGAGCATCCCTGCCGCGGCTTCCTTCATGGCTTCCATCCTGAAGGCAAGCTCGCGGTTCCCATCCGTGACGTATGAGGTCAGAACCAATGAGAGCGCGACCACGTAATAAAGGAAATATCCCAGCGCGGTCAGGGCAAAGGACCACAAACGGCGTTTGAACTGCTCCCTCTGCGCGGTAAAAAAATCAGTCAAGAATGTATTTCCTGATGTCATAACCAGCCACCTCCGTTTCGCTGATAAATATCTCCTCAAGTGTCAGCGGCAATATCTCAAAATAAACCGTATCGATACCAGAGAAAGCCTTCTCCACCTCCTCGCGCTCGCCGCGCACCACATAGGTGCGGAGGCGGCCGCGGTGCTCCTCGCTGAGTATCTTCATTCCTGCCAGCACCTGCCTGGCGTCCACGCCCTCCGCGAAGACGCACTGCAGCTTCTGCAGGCCGAGCTTCATGGAGTCGAGATCCTCCGAAAGAAGCAGGTCTCCCTTGTGGACAAGCCCTACGTGGTCGCATATGTCCTCCAGCTCGCGGAGGTTATGAGATGCTATGACCGGCGTGAGTCCGCGCTCCTCCATGTCCCCTGCGAATATACTCTTCACTGCCTGCCGCATGACCGGATCCAATCCGTCAAAGGTCTCATCGCAGAGCAGGTATTTCGCCCCTGAGCTGATGCCGCAGATGACCGCGAGCTGCTTCTTCATTCCCCGTGAATAATTCGCTACCTTTCTCTTCGTCTCGAGACCGAAATCGTGAAGCAGCTTGTCGAAACGCCCCCCATCAAAGCCCTTGTACACGGAACGGTAGTATTCCTTCATATCCTGAGCCGTGCTGTTAGGGAAAAAGTAGGGATCGTCCGCGATAAAGAATATGTCTTTCTTTGTCTCCGGTCTGTCATACACGCTTCTGCCATCCACCAATATGACGCCTCTGTCAGGCTTGAGGATGCCGCTGACAAGTCTCATCATGGTGCTCTTTCCGGCGCCGTTGGTTCCCACCAGTCCGAAAACCTGGGCTTCGCGGATCTCGAGTGAGACATCGTCCACTGCCTTATATCCATCAAATGCTTTTTCCAGATGTTCTATCTGAATCATGTTTTTCTCCTTCCATGTGCCGGTCAGTCAGCGGCATCGGCGGATGTCCTCCCGCCTGTGCCCAAACCTTCCATAAGCTCCTCCGGACTTATGCCTATCTCTCCGGCTTCCTTGACTATCAGCTGTATACGCTCACGAAGCTCCCTCTTTCTTTGTTCCTTCAGAGAAATATTGCCGCTCACGAAGCTTCCTCTCCCCTTGACGGTGTATATCACGCCTTGGCGTTCCAGCTCAGCGTATGCCCTCTGCACCGTGTTTGGGTTCGCTGACAGCTCCATCGCCAGCTTCCTTACGGACGGCATCTGCTCATCGGGTGACAGGACGCCCTTGAGAATAAGCAGCTTGTACTTCTCCGTGATCTGCTCATATATCGGCCTGGGGTCTTGATAATCAATCAGATTCACTTCTTGCTCTCCTTTCTCCACGCCTGCGGCTCAAATCGCTTGAGAGCCCAAGCCGAGGTGATTTAATCAGCCTGTCCGGCTGGTTTGGCCGCCCGGTCGGCAGGTTTATCAACCTCGTCATCCGTCCGGGCATCCGCCTGGTTTGTCCGCGTGGTCATCCATCCGGGCATCCGCTTGATTTGTCCGCGTGATCATCCGCGTGGTCATCCTCCTGGTCATCCGGCTGGCTTATCCGCCTGTTTTATCAGCCCGGTCATCCGCCTTATTTGTCCGCGTGGGTTTTTCCGCCTAGTTTGTATTAACTGTCCTGTGTGTATTACCTATATTAATACACTTAATCGACATTGTCAATATTTTTTTAAAAAAAAGGAAACTATTCAGCACCCCAGACTCGGGATGCTGCGCATCCCTCGTTGCGGGGGGCGCCCAGAGGCGCTGCGGGCCTTGTCCGCCCCAAGATAACTGTTATAATACGTCCGAAGTGCAAGCACTACGTGCTGTATTCTAACAGTTATCTTGGGGTGCTGAATAATTACAAAAAAAGAAGGACAAACCCCTTCGGTTCATCCTTCTTCTATAAAAATCCTCATTGTCTCCTTCAGACAGACGATCCGTCAAAACCTCAATCGGCTTCTATCTCTCCGATCCTGCCTTCACGAATGAGACCCAGCAGAATCTCCACGATATCCTCGTTGAGCTGGGTCCCTGCACAGCGCTCCAGCTCGGCGGTGACCAGTTCAAGGTCAAGCTTCTTCCTGTAAGGCCTCGTGGAATACATCGCGTCAAATGTATCCGCGACAGCGATTATCTGGGCAACCTCGGGGATCTCCTCTCGCTTCTTGCCCCAAGGATAGCCTCTCCCGTCCATCCTCTCATGATGATAGCCTGCCCCTATCGCAAGCTCCGGAGCAATGGTCACCTCTTTAAGGATGACATATCCCCTGTAAGGATGCGTCTTCATGAGCGAATATTCATCATCGGTGAGATGGCTGGGTTTGTTAAGGATCTTGTCAGGGATCGCTATCTTTCCGATGTCATGAAGAAGCGCGATACGATAGATCATCCTCACCTCTTCCTTGCTCTTTCCCAGCTTCTCGGCGATCATAGAGCTGTAAGCTGCTACCCTGTGGGAATGCCCGTTAGTGTAAGCATCCTTCATGTCTATGCAGCTGGCGAATACGCTCGTCATCTCATCTATCAGCGCGTTATGCTCCTCCTGCTGCCGTATAAGCTCATCATGCCTCTTGGTATAGTGTCCTCTTACCAGAAAAGCGCCGCTGATTCCGCTGACGAAGGCGATAAACAGCCAAAAAAGCGGTGTCACCAGCACCGCCTTCCCATTGGCTATTCCGGTTTCAGTCACAGAAGCAAAAACCACCGTTGTCCCGGAAAAGAGAATTCCCTCCATAGCGCAGATAAACGCGGCCGTCAGAACAAGCTTTATATGAATCTGGTCGATCACCCATCTCTTCACGCTAACTCCTCCCGTCGTCCGCTTTATGACCTACCGCTTCCCGACCTTCCGCTTTCTGGTCTTCTTCTTCCTGGTCTTCCGCTTCCTGGCCTTCTTCTTTATGACCTACCGCTTCCCGGCCTTCCGCTTCCTGGCCTTCCGCTTTCTGGTCTTCTTCTTCCTGGCCTTCCGCTTCCTGGCCTTCCGCTTCCTGACCTTCTTCTTTATGACCTTCCGCTTCCTGACCTTCTTCTTTATGGCCTTCCGCTTCCTGGCCCTCCGCTTCCTGGCCTTCCGTTTCCTGCGCCTCTCGTCTTCCGATCAGCAGCCTCAAGGCCTCATACAGATTGTCCGGCTCGACAGGCTTTGAAAGATGCGCGTTCATGCCCGCCTGAAGCGAATTCTGCACGTCTTCATCGAAAGCATTTGCCGTCATCGCAATGATAGGGATGCTCTTCGCGTCCGGACGATCCAGCTTACGGATGCTGCGGGTCGCGGTGAGTCCATCCATGAGCGGCATGCGGACATCCATCAGGATCGCGTCATAGGCATTAACGGAGCTTTCAGCGAACATATCGACTGCGAGCTGTCCATTCACCGCGCGGTCAGCGGTAACGCCCTCAAGTTCAAGCAAGTCCAAAAGGATCTCCGCGTTTAGCTCGACGTCCTCAGCTATCAGCACGTGCCGGCCTTTGAGGGATACCGTATCTGCCGTGGCGGCATCACCGGCTCCGGCATCCTCTTCGGCGAAGCTTCCCGTGCTGCCTTCCTTCTTCCTGATGATAAGAGGGAGCTCCCTGCTTACATTCACCGCGAGCAAGGGCTTGACCATGACTGTATCAACACCGGCTTTCCAGACATCATCCGCGAAATCGTCCCAGTTGTAGCCGGTGAGGAGGACTATTATCGTCTTGCCATTATCCAGCTTGCGGATCTTCTTTGTCAGCTCCAGGCCATTCATTCCCGGCATCCTCATATCGGTAAATATCATCTGATAGGGGGTGCCTTCATCAATCTGCTTCTTTATGCGCTCATACGCGTCTTCTGAATCGAGGCAGCTCTCCGCGTCCATATTCAGCTCTTTCAGGACGATCTCGGAATGCTCGCATGTGACAGGCTCGTCATCAACGATCAGGACACGCATGTTGGAAGGTATCCTGCCCACAGTCTCATCAGCGATAAGCCGATCCGAAGCGGTGAGCGTTACATTGATAGTAAATGTGGTGCCCACGCCCTTCTCGCTTTCAACTGATATGTCTCCGTTAAGCATCTCCACGATGTTCTTGGTGATCGCCATGCCAAGACCGCTGCCGCCGTAGCGGTTGGTGGTCTTCGCGTCCTCCTGTGAGAATGCCTCAAAAATCTTCGGTATGTATTCCTTATCCATCCCGATCCCGGTGTCCTTCACGATGAAGCGAAGGCTGCGGAAATTCTGAAATTCCGCCGTCTGCTCCACTATCAGCGTGACTGTGCCGGGTGAATTCGTGAATTTGACAGCATTGCCAAGGATATTAATAAGCACCTGGCGCAGCTTCATCTCGTCGCCGACATAATACGGATCAATATGTCCGATGATCTGGCATTCATAGATCAGCCCTTTATCCTGGCACTGCCCGCTGATCATGACGCTCAAAGGGTCGAGCAGGTCGCTGAAAGAGAATTCATCGTTCTTTAAGACCATGCGGCCCGATTCTATGCGGCTCATGTCCAGGATATCATTTATAAGACTCAGCAGATGCCTCGCGCTTGCGCCGATTTTCTCCAATTGTTCCTTGGTCTTAGGAGCAAGGTCGGGATTTTGCAGGGCGATGTTGTCCAGGCCTATTATGGCGTTCATGGGAGTCCGTATCTCATGGCTCATGTTTGACAGGAAGCTTGTCTTCGCGCGGCTCACCTGCTCCGCCAGGATCTTGTCCATCTCCATCTGCCTCTCGCGCTTATGGATAACAGAATAGACGTCAAACATTATGAACATGGATATGATGACTATTATAGTTTGTACTATGCCGTTCCGCCTGATAGTCGTATCCGCTTTCTCTGTCTCCCATAAGATATAATCGTGCGTCGCGTCATATTCTTCCTGAGTCCTGACCACGCCGTCAGCAACCAGCTCCTCAGCGTAATGCTGCTGCAGGTTACTCGCGACGTTCTCCGTGGCGCGCTGCGATGACTGCCTTGTCCATACAGTCGTCGTAAAGAAAATGATGAACATCAAGGTCATGAGGACGACAGTGGACCTGCCCAATCTTCTCTCGGTGTCCTTGCCAAAGACAAAACGGAAATACAGAAGTCCCACCATGCTCCAGGCCGCCAGTATGAAGTAAGCCTCTATTGAAAGGGCGGTAACCGCAAGTATATTCGGAAGGAGGTATGAGAGAATAAACATACAGGAGACCACAAAACCCACTATGCCTGTCACAAGAGCCAGCCTGTTCTCTTCCCTCCTCGCCAGCTTTGTCGCCGCAGCCGATACATAAGCGTATGCTATGGCAGAACCGATCGTGGTCACGTCTACAACCCAGCTCGTGGCGGTACGGCCCAGGAACGGGAAAACCAAGGATACGGCCATCGTGAACAACAGGGCGTTCTTAGGGACGCCGTTGGCATTCAGATTACCGAAAGCTTTCGGCATTAATCCGTCTCTTGATAAGGAATACAGCAGGCGGCTCACCGTGATATAATTGCCCACTATGCCTGTCAGTACGGCCGCGAATACCATGGCTGTCAGGAGCACAGTACCGTGTTTTCCGGCAGATGTGCTAATAGCGTAAAAGACCGGCACTCCTTCTTTACCGCTGAAGCTGCCGAGATTCGAAGTATATTCCTGCCAGTTCGCGTATCCCTCGGGAGTGGCAGCGGCGGCGAATAACGCGAGTACGGTATAGACAGCCGTTGCCGTAACAAGGGCCGCTGCCGTAACGCCTATATATTTTTTAGTGCTGAAGGTAAGCTCACGAGCGGAGTGCGATATGGCTTCATAACCCACGAAAGCCCATGGAGCCATGGCCACAATAGTGAGGATGCCGCCAACAACACCATGCCTGTCGGAGAACTGCGGGCTCATAGCTGCCGCCAGATCAAACCTTCCGAAGACAGAAAAGGAGCTTGCCGCCGTCCCGAAGCACAGGATCACGCACAGGATGATAAGCAAATACATAGCGGGACGGGCACGCATGCAAATAAAGGCTAAGGAGATCAGAAAAACTGAAGATAAAAGCACCTCGCCAAAATACACGTCATATCCTACAACTTTATAGTGAAAACCGAAACGAAAAAAATCATTGAAAAGGAAGCGGCTTATCAGTGCCATCGCTGTTGCGTTCGCCCATATGATGGCGGCGTAGGTCAAGAGCAGAAACCAGCTGCCCATGAAAGCATGGTCATAATTAAAAACATTCTTAAGATATGAATAAAGGCCTCCGGCATCAGGATAGTGCCGAACCATAAAATGATAATTGAAGCCTATCACCAGCATGACCAGAGCACCTAACAGCAATCCGATGACTGTTCCGAGAGGTCCTGCCTGGGGGAGGAAGGTCGTGCCGGGCATCATAAACGCCCCCCAGCCTACTGCTGAACCAAGGGCCAAAGCCCAGGCCCCAGGCAGGTTCATATAGTTTCTCAGGCAGTTTTGCTCAACTGCCATTTTATCCTGTTGTGCCATTCATGCCCTCCAGATCTGAACCACGGATTGATGAAGCCTTAATCCGCGCCAATAACTCTGTGACCGTTCAGCTTCCGGCGTACTGAAGTATACCGTCCGTGGTGGCTTTAAAAAGCTCGCCTATGGCTTCGACCCTCCTCCTGACTTCATCGTCTGACATGGAGCGGGCTGTCCCCGGCCTGAACTCTTCTGCCAGTTCGCTGGCAGCCTCAGAGAGCTTGACCAGACCAAGATTGGCGCATACGCCCTTCATGGCATGGGCACTCTCAAATATACCATTCGGATCCATCGGGTCGGAAGCGGTCCTCATATTCTCCATCATGGTATTATTCGTAAATTTTCTGATATGACGATCAATCAGCTTGTCAAGCTTCATGACCTTTACTGCCTGTTCATAATTTCCGCCTATATTATCGTAAAGCTCTTTTATTGTCATTCTGTCTCTCCTATATATGGATGCTGATGCCTGTCGTCAGTTGATCGCGGCGGAGTCAGCCGGGAGGCCGGCGTCCGGAGTACCGCCAACCATGGTTTCAAAGAAGGTTGCGGTGGCGCTGACACTGACAGCGCCCTTCTGAACATCAGATTCCACTGTAGCGCCGCAGCGTATGTCACCGATCAGGCATCTGAACTGGCATTCGGCAAGCTGCGAAAATATGTGCTCCATGATCTCATAGCTCGGCGCGGTGAATTGAAGCGAGAAATTACGCCTTATCTGGTCGCCTTCACGCGTGACGTTCGCGAAGGATATAGAGTAGTCCGGGGCCTCGCTGAGGATATTGTTCAGGATCTCGATCTCGACCTTGCTGTTGTTGTAGCTGCCCATCTCCTTCAGGCCCTGGCCTACGTCAGACATCTCGTTGCGCATTTTCCTCATAGTAACGAGCTTTGCCTGAATAGTGGTCAGTTCGAGTGAAAGATCGGCTTCCTCAGCGGCATATATCTCCAGCGACTTTCGTACCGGCCTGTCGACAAACTGATAGTAAGCCAGCCCTACCAGCAGCACCAGCAGGAAAATAAAGAATGCCCTTTCCTTTTTGGAAAAATTCATATTAAAAAGCTTCATGCTGTGATCACCTACGCTTTCGAATTGAGATAGACGATGAGAAGGGCCGTGACTGTCGTCTCATCCGTGATGACCGTCATATTTCTCTGGTTATCGCGGCTCACCGCCGTCTGAACCGTGCAATATCTGACAAGCGGATCCTCGTTCAGGCTCTGGACGATGAGGTTTATCTGCTGCAGCGTAGTGCCGGTGATATTGATCGTCAGCGTGTTGCTTGTCAACGTCCAGTTCGCAACCTTCAGCCTCGGCATTACCACGCTCTGAAGCAGGTTCATCACCTCGACCCTGTCACTTCTGTTAAGCTCTTCGTCTGTCATCCCTGATGTGGTGTACTTTGAGTAGATCACCATCAAGTCATCGTAATCCTTAAGCTCCTCATAACCGGCATCGAGATCCTGCTGGATCGCCGCGACCCGGTCGCGGGCAGCCGATACCTCCTCAAACCTGTCGATGATGAAATAATTGGAGAAAACTATGCCGCCCACTATGCCAAGGATAACAAGCGGTATAGCCATGGTAGGCTTTACAGCATCCTTGGGTTCATAAGCCAGATTTAACGTGCGCTTTGTGGGAATGTTATTCCGCGAAAGCTTGTCCTGCCCACGGATAGATAGATTTAATTTCGGGAAAATAGCCATTTGGATCCTCCTCTCCGCCTCATTCCGCAGCCGCGCCTATCGCCTGAAGCAGCGCGTAATCGTCCTCGACCTTTGACCTTCCGGGGACAAGCTCTCGCGCGTGATGTATACGAAGATCCATCGTTTCTTCTATGCTCTCCTGCAGGGGGCGGATCATAGCGCCTCCGCCGCAGATCCAAATGTCCTCGAGATGGCTCTCCGGGTTGCTGAAACGATAGAAGTTCAAGGCCCGCATAAGCTCCACCGTAATGTTTCCGTAAGCAGTCATACAGTACTCGTTCCTCTGGCAGCCCTCAAAATTCTTGACAAAGTTGGTGTGGGCCTTGTGTATGTCAATGTTTTCATTCTCAGCGACAGCCTCATCGAGAGACCTGAGTCCCACCTCCAACACGCGGGTGACTATATGCCTGTCTCCCCGATACATGTACATCCTGATGGATTGATAGCCAAGGTCAAGTATGCAATACTCACGGTTAGCGTTATCCTCGGTGACAGGAATAGCCCTTATCAGCGACTGGAAGCAGGAAACCGTCGGGGAAGCCTTATAAAGCTTCAGGCCGGCCTTACGAAGTATCTCCCTGTAGTCATCTATAAGGGATTTCTGACAGGCAGCGGCAAGCAGCTCCATAGATTCTCCCATATCGTTCTCATTGCCCTTGGCCTGCCCGTCCTCAGCTGTCCCGCCTTCAGGCAGCGCGTCGCCTGACGGCTCAGTCTCAGCTGCCTTCGCCTCTTCCTTCTTGTCAGAGCCCTTCTTCCTGCTCCTCTTTTTCTTTTTCTTTTCAGCTTCAAATCTCTCGGGATCCATCGTCGACGAAATGACCGCGTAGTCATATACGTAATTGTTCAGTTCATCGGTGATATAGTCCCTGAATTCAAAAGGCAGATTGCTCGCCAGCTGGCTTACGGTCATCACAGGCATCGTGACGCTCCTGATGAACACGGATTCATTCGCCAGGGACACAGCGCCAAGAGTACAGTGAATGTTATTCGCCTTGATCGTGTCCCGAAGCAGTTCTCCCATGGTCTCCTTTGAGACCACACGGCCATCCTTAAGCAGATTCTCCGGCATATCCACCACGGCAGTGTGGCGGATCTGCTTGCCATTGACCAAAGCAAGCTTCAGGCTGTTATAGCCTATATCAATACCTAAAATAGATTTTGCCATACGAAGTCACCACATTTCTTTATAGATATAATACAAAGGTTCAGTATCAGAACTGTTTACATGTTAAAATAATCATTCAGCACCCCAGACTCGGAATGCTGCGCATTCCTCGTTGTGGGGCGGTCAGAGACGCTGAATAATCACATGTTAAGCAACGACAGATACCAAGCCACAATTCCCTGTCCAAAAAGCAGCATGAACGCGGCAGCCAATGAGATCGACGGTCCGAAGGGAATGTGCCCAAGCCCGGCATCATCCTCATCCGCTGCATTCTCAGCCGCATTGCCGCCCTTACCTTTGTTATCAGCCGCATTGCCGCCCTTACCTTCGTTATCGGCAGCCTTGCTGACTGCGGCATCGCCGCCGGCAGCTTCATCGCCCGATCCTTTCAGCCTCAGGAACGCCGCGAAGGCAAGCCCTATGACAGCTGAGAAAAGCACTACGAACAGCGTGCCGATCATACCAAGATACAGGCCTGTCACCCCGAAAAGCTTGATGTCTCCTCCTCCCAGGCTGTCCTTCCCCAGTATCTTATCCAGTATGAGGGACAGTCCAAGGATGCCGCCTCCGAATACGACTCCCGCCAGGACGTGCAGTCCCGCCTCCCCCAGGCTCATGCCAATAAAGGGGAGCGCTATGACCCATGCCGCAAGCGCGACGATGAGACAGCCGTCCGGTATCGTGAAGGTCTCCAGGTCAACCAGTGAAAGGCAGAACAGGCAGCAAAGAAAGATCCAGTTCCTCAGGCACAGGACCGTCAGGTCAAAACGGAGAAGGCATGAAACCGTGACCACGGCGAAGAAAAGCTCTGTCAAAGGATAGCGGACGGATATCTTCGCCTTGCAGTACCGGCAGCGGCCGCGCATAGCAAGCCAGCTGAACACAGGAACGAGGTCACGTATGCCAAGCTCATGTCCGCACGACACGCAGTGGCTGTGCCCCTTCAGAAAGGACTCTCCATGCGCTATCCTCCATGCGGCACAGTTAAGAAATGAACCGAACACCGCGCCGAGCCAGGCCGATACACAGCAGCAAAAGATCAAGATCGCATTATCCAACCAGATCGACATTAATATTCCCCTTTTTCACGTATTTAAGCCACGGTAACTGTCGCCTGTCCAGTTCTCGTTAATATTCCAGTTAGCGCAGTGGTCCTCGTCCGCATATGAAAAATACCAGAGCGTGCCTTCATCCGCGCCCGAATTCGAGCCGAAGGTGCTGTGTCCGACGATGGAGTAGAAGGCGACGATGCCGTCATAAGAGGAATTAAGGTCGGTTCCCCACTTCAGGCCTGTCTCGGCATCTACAAGGTAGGCTGTCCTCTGTCTGCCGTGCAGCGTATAGCTCAGGCTCTCAGGATACTGCGTGCCTGAACGCTGTGCCGCGGCCAGGGCAGTTTTCAGCTGCTCCAGGACATAGTCCGCGTTCAGCCTGGTATTCTGTTTTTTATCGGGATTATGGAGTCCGCAAATGATGTCATAAGGCAATCCCTGGCTCTTTGGAATGATATGGCAGGTTCCCATGTCCGGACACAGATCGTCCCAGCCCAGCATGACCTTCGTTATAAGAGCCTTTGCTTCCTCAGGTGTTCCCTGCTGATTATAATTCGATATGAACTCGGTGGTTATCTCTCGTCTGCAAGTATCCATGCCCTGCTCGCAGATAGTAGCGTTGAGCCGCCTTCGGTAATCCTTAAGAGCGGGCATGGCCGCCGAAATGCCCAGCGCGACTACGGCAACCAGAGTGACCCATGTCAGAATAGTAAGACCATGGCTATCCTTCAATTTAGATTTAATCCTTGAAACCATCATTATCACCTCTCGATCCTCATCATGATCAATACAATCAAATACGCCAATCACCAGCCCCGGGACATGACCGCGGATGCTTATAATAGGCTGTTTAAATATTAAATAAATATAGTATTTGTGTTCTTTTTTGAGTGAGTGGAAATCCTTATCTGAAAATGTATCGAAACATGATTTTATAAAGTTATCAATATTCTATCATAGTCACATCTCCAACGCAATAGATAGGTCGAATTGGTCTTTACCGTTCTTTTCTTTTCTTTTTAAATAAGTACTTTTTTATCCATACTATAGTTTAATTGTGCGCGCCTACGGCAAATTGTTCCTGACAGCGTCACATATTATACTTCAGACCTGCGCCTGGAGATATTCGATAAAATCCTGTCCGGGGATAGGCTTCGAGAAGTAATAGCCTTGTTCGTAATTACAGCCCATACTCGCGAGAGCCGACTTCATCTCCGCGGTCTCAACTCCCTCCACCACTATCTCCATGCTGGCGTTCTGGAACATACGGACCAGATCCGGGAGAAGCTTTGCCCCGCCGCTGAAAAACGACAGCACTATATCCATGTCCAGCTTAACCACATGTATCGGAAGCTCCAATAACCTCGTGAGATTTGAAGTTCCGGTGCCGAAATCGTCCAGTGAAAGCTCCGCGCCGCTTGACTGCAGCTTGAGCATCTGTTTTTTCAGCATCGTCATGTCATCCATTGAGGATTCGGTGATCTCAAAATCGAACATGCGCATCGAGACGTCATATTTCTTAGCGATCTCCGACATCTCCTCTACCAGCTCCTCGTTCATGCACTGCGCAGGCGAGAGATTGACATTTACAAATCTCAGTCCATATATATCGGGACGATGCGTAGCTATGAACCGGCAGGCCTGTTCAAACACCTGCCTTCCAAGCTCTTTTATCGCGCCAGTGCGTTCAGCGATCTGAATGAATTCCAGCGGAGGAATGAAGCCAAGCCCAGGATCTCTTAGCCTCGCAAGCGCCTCGGCTCCCACCACCCTGTCCTCGGACGTCGAATAAATAGGCTGAAAATATGCCTCGATGCGTTTTTCCTGAAGTGCCCTCACCAAGGCCGCTTCCACTGCCTCCTGCCGCCTCAGTTCTCCGCGCATCCTGTCCGTAAACTCGTACCCGCACATCCGGTTTTCTTTTCGCACTTTACGGAAGGAATAGCGGAGGACATTGTGAATATGCAAAAGCTCACGCGGGACCATATCGCTTGGAATGTACAGCGCTGACAGCGACAGGCCTATGTCCGTGTCTATGTCCTTCCAGAATTCCTGAAAACGCTCGTTCAGTGTTGCTATGCCTCTTTCAGCCGTCCCTTTGGACTCATCCGGATCTCCCACGCCCATCAGCAGATAGTTGCCGTTGTCAAAATAAAAGACCCTGTATGACGTTAATGCTTCCACCAGCCAGCTCCCGATCTCACGAAGGCTGGTGGTCAGCTCGGCATAGCCATATATGCTCCTTGCGGATTCATAATTATCGACCGTCACGGCCACCATATGGAAAGGTATATTCTTATTTAAGAATTCTGTAACGATCAGGTCGAATGCCGAACGGCTGAAAAGAAAGGTAATCTTGTCCCGGTACATGTCAGGATTCTGGGCGGAAAGATAGATGATCAATATGGCAATGATGCTGAAGTAGCTTGTAACCAAGGTGTCTGTGAATTGCTTGCGATAGACAATCCCCAGGAAGAGTACAGTATTAAAAGCAAGGATAGCCCACCTGGAACGAGGCTTTAAGCCCTTCCACCTCAGCACAAGAGCCATATATGTGGCAGCTATGTAATAATAGGTAGAGAAATATATGGCATTGTACAGCTCCATGTTGCGGTAGCCGCTCTCTCCTATCTCGAAGATATAATGTGTAAACGGGGTCATGACGACCAGGAATGCCACAACCAACGCCGGTAAGGAAGTGATGAACTGTGCGGTCTTCCAGATATGCGGAGATTTGCCAAAAAACTGATAGAACTGCGTGGAATCAGCCGCGTAATCAAACAAAGTCCATCCGCGGAAAAGAAACGTGATAAAATATATGATATTGACGGCATAGAGCACCCATGCCGGAAGCTCCATCCACATCTCGTTGATCTCACAAGCCGCTATATCCGAGACTGTCATGATCAGGTTCAGCCACATGACTGCCATAAAACATCTGCTCCGGCGGATGGGAAGATTCCTCCTTAGACAATAAAAAACCAACAGCACCATCTGAATGGGCACAGCCGCGATAGCATAATTATAATTATAGGTACTAAGCCACTGGATCATGTCTTCACCGCCAAAAATATAGTCTAAAAAGGCAATAAACTGTCAGCTGAACTTATGTGTGCCAAGATATGTTTCCTGATATAGTTTATTATATATGTTTGTAGGAATTCGGTCAAGCAGAAGCTAAACCACTGATTCATTATATTATATTTGTCTATTTTTCTTACTTCTCGTTATTATTTGCAAATATCATTCTATTATCATTAATTATACCTCTTGCAGACTAAATATTACTGTGTTATTCTTAAATAGTATTTCAGCAGCTTTTAAATACAGTCTCAGCAGCATCGGACATGAAGCCACTGCCTGGGCGTGGCTCGTAAGAGGAGGTTCGCTATGGAATACAATTCCTTATTGGAGCAATTGATTCAGACAACGAACGGCAAGGCAAATCAGACCGACTTTCGTGAGATACTTGAGAAGATACGTGAGATCCTCCACATATCCCATGGAACTACTTGTTTTTACCCAAGCATGACCCACGAGCGCATGGGACAGGGCGAGGTCCTTTTCATCGGCACTCCTCCCGGGGCACGAGGCAGGATGCCATACGGAGGAGGAATAAGCCCCGGAGCCGGCCTTGGAGGCAGCGGAAGCAGCGTTGTCAGCCTGTCAGATCAGCCCTCAGAGCATTTTTCAAAATACGAGGACAGCATCATCTCCACAGAAGACGCCTTCTACAAAAGGACTGTCGCCGGAGGACACATCGTGATCATCACCTCGGTGTGGCACGACCAGGATGCCCCTCCCTGGACAGATGAGGAGCGAGGCCACATACTGACTCTGACTGAGATTGTGCAGTCCTACCTCATCAGGAGCAGGCTTCAGATTATAGTGGAGCATCTCACCCTCTATGACAACGATGATTACCCGAACCTGCACTATTATTCCAACCGGTTGGGTCTTCTATCGGAAAAAGGTCAGCTATGCGGGAAATATGCCATTCATCTCAACCTCAAACACTTCGCCACGATCAACCATCAGATAGGAAGGCGCGCCGGCGACAACGTTATGCGGGCTTACTTCGATAGGCTGTCCGGCATAATCGGGAACAGCGGAGTGGTATGCAGGGTGATCAGTGACAATTTCGTCGCGTTATGCGATCCTGACAAGCTTGACGCCGTGCTTTCATTCTTCAAGGGCGTTCCTGTCGTCTACGACCAGTCTAACAACAGCCGTGTCATGGTAGCGGCGACCGCCGGAATATACATGATTCCCGAAGGCTTCTTCTTCCAGTCGCCCAGCGACATCATGGACAAGATCGTGGCCGCTTCCACCAAGGCGAAGTATTCCTCCACCGAGGACGTGGTGTACTATGACCACCATTTCACCATAGATTACGCGAGGATAAGCCGTCTGCAGAAGCTGTTCCCCTCAGCCTTGAAGAACGAGGACTTCAAGGTCTACTACCAGCCAAAGGTCAGCCTTACCAGCGGCGAGCTCGTCGGAGCAGAGGCTCTTTGCCGCTGGCATCATATGGGCGACATAGTACAGCCGCCTGATTTCATCCCAATACTTGAACAGAGCGGCGAGATCTGCAAGCTGGATTACTACATGCTGGAGCACGTCTGTCAGGATCTCAGGGGATGGATAGATGCCGGAAAGAAGGCCGTGAGGATGTCGGTGAACTTTTCCCGGGCGCACATGATGAACATCGATCTGTACAGCCATATACTGGAGATCGTCGACCGATATGACATACCGCATGAGCTGATAGAGATCGAACTGACAGAGACGACAAATGATGTGGAGTTCCGTGACCTTAAGCGCATAGTGAGGAATCTGAGAAACACAGGCTTTACTGCCGCCCTTGATGATTTCGGTGTCGGCTATTCTTCACTGAATCTCATAAAGGAGATTCCTTGGAATGTGATAAAGATTGACAGATCTTTCCTGCCGCAGGGCGACGATGACAGCTCTGATAATCGCTATGTCATGTTCCGCTCTTTCATACCCCTGGCACAAGAACTCGGCTTCGAATGCGTTGCCGAGGGGATCGAGACACACGAACAGCTCGAGCTTATCCGCGAGAGCGGCTGCGACATCGCTCAGGGGTTCTACTTCGACCGCCCCCTGCCTAAGGAAGCTATGGAAAAGCGGCTTACTGGCTGCCTGTATGACATCGAGTGAGCTTCGTCCAAACACAGTCGGCCTTATATTTATATCCTCAGCAATCGATGCCATTTATCCTAAAAAGAAGGTATTATTCTATAACCAAAAAGCGGCACAGCCTTGAACCTCATGGGTTCTTGGCTGTGCCGTTTTTATGCCTTTGATCTAATGACCTTATATGTCCTGATGCTCTTGCCTAAGCCTTGCTCCCATGGGGCATAAGGTCATTAAACCGGATCTTACATACTTGCTTCGAGCAGTATTGGCTCACCATCCATCACAGCGGCATGATGTGGAAGACGACAGCCACTAACATGCAGAGGATGGAGAAGCCCCATACATACATGAAGCTTGCCTTGATATGATCCTTGATATCCACCTCCGCAAGACCGGTACCCAAGAGAGTAGCGGGAACCATCGGGCTGATGAATGTAGCGCAGTTACGGCAGACGACCATCGCGACCGCGATCGGAAGAGCCTGTACTCCGAAGGCCTGGCCGATGCCGATGATGACGGGAAGCATGCCGTAGAAGTAGCTGTCAGTGTCAAATGCCAGAGCAAGCGGCACGGAGAGGACACCGATGACGATCGGCAGATGCTGTCCAAGAGCGGCGGGAAGGATGCTGGACACGATACTTGCCAGGCAGCGGACCACCGAGGGGATAGAACCTGCCTCGAGCACCATGACCTTTGCTGAGAGGACTTTGCCGTCAGGTCCTAACGAAGAAGTGAGGACGCCCATAAGGACGGCCGCGCCCATAAGGGTGGAGCACATCATGAGAGCGGGACCCGCGTGCAGGTTTATGATCTTCTTGTGCATCTTGGCGGTGAATCCATAGTTCACGAAAAGAGCGATGGAGACGCCGAGCATGAAGGGCACATAGCTGGGGAATACATCCCAGATCAGCATCGCTATGACTGCCAGAGTCAGGACGATGTTGAAGATGAAGAGCTTCGGACGGGCAAGCTCGCTGTCAGACGCGGGAACAGAAGCCGAATCCTGCTCATCAATGGCGACTTCGCCCTCCTGCTGCGCGAGCTTGCCGTTAAGGCCTGCTCCGCGGGCTTTCTCCTGAAGGCCGGCGAGAACCGCATGGGCGAGGGAGAGGACGATACCGGCGGCCTGGATAGGAAGGATGGTCTGCCACAGGCTGCCCGCCTCAATGCCGAGGACAGAAGCCGCGCGCATGGTAGGACCTGCCCAAGGCATCAGGTTCAGGACGCCCATGGCCAGAACAGCGATACGCAGCAGTGTAGTCCTGCGCATGTGCATGCGCTTGTAGACCGGCAGCATGGCGGGAACGACAATACAGAACGTAGACGCGCCGCCGCCGTCAAGATGTCCTACCAGCGCGATGATGCAGGTCACGACGCAGACACCGATGACATTGTCTCCAACGAGCGTCATGAGCTTGCCGATGATGACATCAAACATGCCCGCATCTGTCATGATGCCGAAGTACAGAACCGAGAACACGAACAGTGCCGCGGTAGGTCCTGTGCTGCCGAATCCGGACTTGATCATGTCCGCGAGATT
Source organism: uncultured Lachnospiraceae bacterium (assembly GCA_902770965.1). Lineage (GTDB taxonomy): Bacteria > Bacillota > Clostridia > Lachnospirales > Lachnospiraceae > RUG11623. Next base: position 21,788 of record CACXUY010000001.1, read on the forward strand.
GTCGAAGGTGATGCGTCCGGAAAGAACCAGAACCAGTCCGAGAATAGCGGGCCATACGATGAACGCGATGGCCGGCTGCGTCTTGCTCTGGAAGAGCGTGACGACGATAGCGATTATGGTCAACAGACCAAGAATGCCAACTACTGTTTCGCTCATTATTACTTCTCCTCTCGATTAATTGAAACGATAGTTTGGGTGACAACGGGTTACATATAATAAGCAGCTCCATCCGGCAGTTGCATCCGGCAGCCACTCTTTACATTTAGCCTAACTTTACTATATATAGATGTTTCCGTCAAGCTACAGCAGAGGTAAAAAGTCATTAATTTTAATGTATATTTTTTTATTTGTTTAGATGTTTTTTACAAAATACAAGAAGGACACGACTCTATGATCATGTCCTTCTTGTTCCTTTCTTAACCATATTCATTTATCTGGCAAGCCCTGAAAACAACGACTGTTCAAGACTGCCAGCGAAGACGGTCTCTATCACCCTTTCGTGTTGAAGACCCACGTCTCGGGAGCCGGCCAGTCGCCGTAGTGATTCAACACGAAATCGCCTTCTGTAGCCTGCGAATCAAACTCCGGCGGATTTCCCCTCAAAGACCGTAACTGATTTGTAGTCCTCAGGTTATATTTTCCCTGATAGAAGACCTGGAGCTTTTTGTCGTATGAATACGCTGTCATCCATTTATATTCTGGCTTTGCCTTTCTTTCTTCTTCCGTTCCCGAAACAAAGTCGTCATAGTCCGTGGCAGTTGCATCTATTGCCGTCACCGCATTGTCCATGCCCGTTACCGGCGTACCCAGCTGGGGCAGATAGCTGATTGAGCCATCATCTCCGGTTACCGAATTGATGATCTGATAATAAAAACAGTGATCCAATGTCAGAGACGTATGCAGGTCTCCGATCAAAGCGCCAACCTTAGGAGCCGCTGCGCCCTCGGCAGCTGGCTTTTTCGCATTGACGAGACCGGTAGAGTAGCAGTAACTCACGGATGATCCTGAGTTCATAGTTCTTCCTACCAGGCCTCCGACAGCAGTGCCGCCGTCTGCTCCGGTCGCCATCGCGGAGCAGGTGGAATAAGAGTAGCGAATCGCTGTTTTGTTGCCGTCCGAACCGTCTCCTTCATCATCTGCTTTTCCGATAAGACCGCCCGCATTGGTCTTCGCCTTGACATTGTAGTCATCCTTTACGCTGTCATGCACCGGCTTGTACTCCCCATCGGTGGTATGTCCGCCGGAGAAGCATGAATATATGTCAACCTTGCCGTTCGCATATCCTATGAGACCGCCGGCGTTATCACTGGTAGTTGACACCTTCAGTGCGGCCGCGGATTTGTAGATCTTGCTGTTAGTCGCGTATCCGATCAAACCGCCCGTATCTCCCGCACCGTTCACGGACATGACATCAGCTTTAGATTCTGTCTTATGATAAGCCACGACGTTCGTGATCTCGGCATTACTTATCTTTCCCGCCAAAGAGCCGGCTGGCACATCCTTATCAGTCTTCATAGAAAAATCCACCAGCTGAAGGTCTTTTACGATAAAATCTGCTCCCAGATCGCTTCCCGTAAGGTCGGCGAAAAGCCCAGCGCCTGTGAATGAAGAGCCGGCGTTGGCCGGCAGGTAGACATCCACGTCGGATATGACGTGCATCTGTCCCTTATACGTCCACGCTATCGCGCTGCTCAAATTCAATTGGGAGGTGTTGATTGTGAGCGGATAGAAATATCCCTTAACGGCAGTGCCTTCGCCGATTAACGTGTTAGCCGTGGCACTATAAACCGCTATTCCATCGGCGTTCCCTGACTTTGATGCCTGGGCAGCCGTCTGCTTGAACACATCCTGATTGATATCCTTAAAGATTCTTTTCTTGAAGGCCGTCCAGCTAAGATCCGTCGACTGCTCGGCTTCCGAGAAGAGTACTTTGGATCCGCTCTTGTTTACTGTGGATATATACGGATCAAGATTTTCCAGATGGCGTATACTGCTTATGATAGCCGTACTATATCCGCCGCTGTAATCCTTGGCTACGGTTCCCGCTCCAAAGAGGCTGTTTGTCGTCTGCTGCGTACTGTAAGCCACATTCGTCAGAACATCGTTATTAGATGCGACAGCCTGTATGGAGATGTCTTCCCCGGGTATAAGTCCTACATCTCCGCCGTCCACAGCAAAATCTGCGAAATGCATATCCTGTTCAGTTACATCGTCAAGCACGACTACAAAAGGTGTATCGGCAATGGCTTCGTTAGTCAAGGCAGTGCTGTTGACAATATACTTTGAGATGCCGGTAGAACCAGACGTTTCACCTTTAGGCGTGGAATAAAGATCAATTTCCTTGTTGGAATTGCTCGTCTTACCTGTTATGATCAGCTTGAGGGTGTATCCACTCTTCTCGCATACACCTTTAGTGTAATCATCTTTATTTGCATTATTCTCCTTTATCGTGACATAGAGCTTATCCTCATTGTAGACATGTATCTCGGGAGCCTTGAGCTCGTCTCCCCTCTCAAGACTGGAGGCTTCCTCTCCTCCATAATAGCCGATGACCGATTTGCCGTATTTCCGCAATGCGCTTCTCGAGGTATTTTTGAGAAACTCCGCATAATCGGTATCCACATATGTATGAGAATATCTGCTCCCGGATTGAGTCCAATAGAAAACATCGAGTACCTGCGCGGAATCCTTGTGGTATCTTATTAGATAACCGCTGTTGCCTTTACGTATCGTCTCTTCTACCGACGCATAGGGCAGCATCTGCCCCAGAAGCGTTGTCATGTTGTCCGGATTATCATTTGGAACAACAAAATAGTAGACTCCGGTTTCCGTCTCATCAGCAGTTCCAAAAGCCCCACCTGTCGTGAGACCATAATAGCCTTGGTTTTCCGCGACCGCGAGATGGTTCTGCGCGGCGACAAAAATCTCCCTCGCGTATCCGTCATACTCAAGCTTCGTCATAGAGCGCAGATAACCTGTGATCCCGATAAAGGCGAAAGCCATCAGTATACCCAGTATGCCTACTACAATCAGCATCTCAGCGAGTGTGAATCCATTTTTTCTTCGAGCTTTACCCATAAAACACCACCGTTCCTATATGCGGACAGCTGATGATAGCTGTCGTCAAGATAAAGAGTTTTGAGAATCGCCGATCAGTACTTCCTCAATAGCTTTACACTGTAATCCAGAGGACCGGCAAGGATTTGATCATCATTTATCTTCTTAACAACCAAATCTTTAAAAGTCACATATTTTGAATTAGCTGTAAAGCTGATGGATGTATATGTCAGATACAAATTGTCATTTGATGCTTTCTGCGAGACAAGCAGGCGATTTATTTTATCAGCTATCGAGCCATCAAGATTATTATCAATCACCGGATCCATATATTGCCAGAGCCGCACGACTCCTTCATGTCCGTATTTTTCCTTTGGTGTATCTGTGTTAAGATATATCCGCGACCGCCCATTATTGACAGTCTTGTATGTGACAGTCTTGTTTTCATCAGTCAACACCAGTTCATCGGCCGTTTCCAGCTCATCACGGATTTTAATCATGGCGGTCGATAGTACAAGCTGCGCGTTCGCCGAATCCAGTACCTTATTGTACGCGTTCGCCGCCGTCGGAATCCCCGTAGCAACGACGCTCGTGACCATAGCAAGTATGAACATGGCCATCAAGGTCTCCAGTACCGTCATTCCAACAGTACTTCCGAATTTATGTTTTATTTTAAAGATCATATCCATCACTTCACTTTACATATTCATCTGTGTAAGACAATGAGTTATCACTTCACTTTTTACTTGTAGGTGATCACCTTATTCCTGCCGAGCTTCTCGTTCACATAATAAGTGACGCTTATCTCTGAGCTGCTGTTATAGTCGGTAAGCTTCTGTCCGGTACCTTCAGCCGGTACCTTGAAGGTAATTGATCCTGGCAGGCCTGAGCCTTTCTGCTTGACGATGTCGTTCTCCGCCTGGGCATATTCCTTGATAACCACTTTTCCCCTCTCGATGACCTTCGTCGATGCCACTATCATAGTCGCGAGTATCACCATGGCCAAAGACGTGATAAGCAGCGAGAAAAGAAGCTCCACCAGGGTTTCCCCTTTATCGCTTCGCAGGCATCTTACGATTTTTTGCTTTTTCGTCATAAGAATATCCCTCCTTTATTCCGCTGCCGCGTTCTTGGTGATCGTACCGAGCTTCCACGTAACATCGGAAGTCTTGATGGTCGTCGTAACTGTGGTGGCTATATAGCTGCCGGGAGAGTCGGGGTCAGGCTTTGGAGACGAATCCGTGTTGTCAGTGAATGTCCTTTCCGTCTCATGGAATTCGGGCTGTAGCGTGATAACGAGGCTGAAATTCTGAGACACCACCTCCTCCGGGTTTTTGTACCACAGAGTAAGTATGATAGTGCCGTCCTTCTCTACGTTGTATTTTCCTGTTATCTTCAAGATCTCATTATTGTTGGAATGCTCCATAGTGAAAGTCCCGGACTCTTCATTTTTATTTTTACTGGATGAAAAGGATAGACCCATTGCTATATCATTGTTGCAATTCTGGCTTCCAAAAAGGTAATTTACTGCCCTTTCAGACAGAAAGCTTCTATCGTCAGTTGTAGAGTAGAAAGGCTGGTCGGTATCTGTCACCTTCTTGACGCTCTCGAATATGTATTCTCCGGTATCAGTCGTGTTTCGTCTGTAAAGAGTAGTTTCATATGCGTATGTCTTCTCCGGAAAGCCTGCTTTGGGAGTAAGCTTATCATCCTCGATGTCATACTTAGTCGTCTCCGTCTCCTGACGAGTCCTGACGATCCTTATCTCCTTATCCGTCAGCTCCCTGGCCAGCAGTTGGGCGGCGGAGGCGACGCTGTAATACCTCTGGTCCGACTCCCCCAGCTTGCTCATGCGGCCGGCCGATGCCGTGCCGGCCGCAAGTACCACGGAGCCGATCACGGTGCACACCAAAAAGAGCAGCAGCGCGAAGATCAGCGAGGCGCCCCTGTTCGATCTTATCTTGGCGGACATCATTCTCCGCAGTAAACTTATCTTCATCATATTTCATTCCTCACAGCTGTCTTCATGCCATTTCAACAAATATATCACTGCGTATCGTCTTGTGGTGGTCTGATCGCATGATATATATCATTCATATGAAATGAACTTGTTCCATTCTATTTATATGTACTTCTATATGTACTTCTATATGTACTTCGTGTGATGTCTTGCGCTTCGTGCAGTGTATTAATTCGACGTGCGGGTCATGTCAGTAATGGCCGTAAATATATTATTATATTTTTGTAACTATTCACCTTATATTTTAACTCAATAGGACTTTAAATGCACTACATTTTTTTTGCAATATCCGACAAAAACCTAACCAGTTTTATTAATATTACATGTTTTGTAACCATTCAGTACACCAGACTCGGGATGCACCACGTCCCTCGCTGCGGAACGGTCATCCGCAGGCTCCGGGTATCGCCCTGTAAGCACTACCTTCATAGCGATGCTTGATCTCATACATGGCCTTGTCCGCAAGCCTGTACAGCTCGTCCTGACTGAAGGTATCCTCCGGCCAGACAGCTATCCCGATGCAGACAGTCACGACCAGCCCCCCGTCCGCTGTGTCGATGGGCTGATCCATGGCGGAGCATATCCTCTCGGCGATGAACCTGGCCCTGTCCTTGATCGGCTCATCCTGCTCCTGTACGACCACAAGGAATTCATCCCCGCCGATGCGGACCGCTATGATGCCATCACCAAGCGCCGAAAGCCTTCTTCCGGTCTCCTTCAGCACCTGGTCGCCTACATCATGGCCATGCCTGTCATTGACCTGTTTGAAATAGTTGAGGTCTATCAGAAGAAAGGCGAAGGGAACGGTCCCCTTAGTGAGTTCACCCAGCAGAGCCCTGCCGAATCTCCTGTTGTACAGTCCGGTAAGCTCATCCGTACCGGATATATGCTTGAGATGCTCATTCACCATCTCAAGCGCCGCTGTCTTCTCCTTGACCACCTGTTCCAGATGCTGATTTTCCATCCGCTGATGTTCGATAAGCTCGGAGCTGTATACATTTGCCTGCATGGACTTACATATTATAATATATGCCAGCACGGCCAATAATATCATATAAATGTCTCTCGGGTCGAAGAAGCCTGTGACATAGAGAACGGAGCTGACAAGAAGGGTTCCGACCGAGGCTGTCCAGATCACCTTGTCCTGGACATGGTCTCCAAATCTGATGGACGCGCCCCCTTTCTTCCTCTCGCAAAGCTCCGGGTCGCTCTCGGCCCATGAATATATGACCAAGCCGAGCACCCCGATCGACTCGGTCACCAGGGAAAGGGGAGTCTGTCCTGTTACCAGAAAAAAGACTCTGCTAAGCTCGATGAAGCTGAATACCGTGAGGATGATCGCGGAACAGTTCGTCCTGTGGGTATGTCCCCGGAATCCCGTCTGCAGCATGATCGTTATTACCATCACGATAGTGAAAATGATCACGAAGAAGTAGAGCGTGACTGCCAGCCTTCCCAGACTGATCGCCTCTCCGCCATACATCTTTCCCATGATTATCTTCTGCACTATCATGAAGATCATGAAGGATATGGCGAACGCATGCAGCATCACCCTGCGGAAATGCAGCTGGTTGAATTCACTTTTTGACAGCAGGATAAGACCTGCCACGAAGCAGCACTCCGGCAAAAAGGAGCTGAACGCGGCTGCTGTCCCGAGAATAGAAGCCGCCCCGGTTCCGCCCTTCGCGGACAGGATCAAGGCCACGATACGGCAGCCCTCCATGACTATCCACGCTCCGAAGCCCACAAGATACGCTGACCCGATCCCCCTGTACCGCCCCTGGGTATCCCTTGACGTCACTATCAGGCCGATAGACGCCAAAGCCGTGAATATAGAAAAAGCCCTGTATGCCACATCCTGGGACATCACCGCCATCAGCATCGCCCCGGTCCACATCGCCACCGCGAACGGCAGCAGCAGCCTGGTCATACTCCCTAACACTTTCACCGCGCTGCCATCGTGAACCATATCGGCAGATATCATGCCTCCTGTTACGGCGTCTCTCTCCCTGGAGCCGTCATGCCCTGACCTTTCATCCTTATCATCCGATATTGACATGCTCTCAAGCACGGCTTGGCGAAGGTCGGTTTCTGAATAGTGCTGTCCGTTTTTTTCTGCGGCAGCAGCTTTTTGGGCTGTCTCAACCCGGTTTGCCGCTATGTTCGCGTTACGCCTTATGATGCCGGAGAGGACTGTGTCTATCATGAATATCGCTAGGAATCGAGGCAGGGCGTAATGCTCGAAAAGCCGGAGAAGCCTCTCCGGGGGGCAGGCGGCAAGCCTTTGAGCGAGAGTAAACGGCTCCGTGCCCATATAGTCCGGAAAAAAGTTACGATCAGGCAGGCCTAAGAAATAACCGCCATAAACAGAAATGAGCACGAGAAGCGCCGTTCCAAGCAGATCCCAGCCAAGAAGGCTGCCCTTATAAGCATACTGGGCGGCATACACGCCCGGCAGCACCATCAAGAGTACGGCATGGAACGTGAGGACTATGCAAGTGGCAGCGATACCGATGAAAGCTGATATTAGTATTATGAATCTGAAGCCGCCCCAGAAGAGAATGGATTCCTCATCGGAAGAAATGAGCCAATCATGGAATATGAATACGATTATTGGGAGGGAAAAAGAGACTGCCGCCAATATCACCGCCACGTTCATTGTGTGTGGCTCCACGGTAAATATCCCCATTCTGTTCAGCCATGCGCAGAGCACGACTATGGCGCAGAGCACCGCATGGCATTTCAAATTAAACTCATTGGCTTCCGCTTCCATTGCAAGCCGAAAATCTTTTTCTGGGTTATTATCTTTCATTTTTCTGTTCTTTCATTGCATATCCGAGCCGGAGCTTTTATGACTCTACCTTAATTATATAATTACGTCTATCTTAATCATCTTGAATGAGTTGGAATACCTGACGAATATCGTATTTGTATAGATAGTATAAACAAACACTTAAAAATATTCAAGACCGAAAACTGAAAAACATCCTCTTAGCATCATTGATATACCGATTACTCATCGAATATTTACAAGGCAATTGACATTTAGAAACACCTATGTTAGCATTACCACAACCTGTTCATCAGCGGCAAAGAGGTCTTCGTTCCCTTTTTGCATTTTCTTTTTTATCCTTCTTTTTCCGACTTGTCTGCCACACTATTCCTGATCGTTCCAGCATAATAATCAAATACTTTACGGCATGTTCTGATCGCGTTAAACGCTATGTATCATTCATATCCCCCTTGGGGATGATAAGACCATTTACCGGAAATCATCATCATTCACAACAGGAGCACACCCTTGAATATCTTACTTATAGGCGGCTCAGACAATCTTTCAAATCGATTAATCGCCTCGCTTAACAAAGAAGGACACCGTGTCTCAGTCCTGACAGGTTCCTACAACTCAGGGAAAAAGTACGGCAAAATCTTCGAAAGGTACAATTTTCCATATTCCAGCAACGTACTGACGGAAATATTCGACAGCGTATCTCCGGATCTGACCATCTGCATGGGCATTCATGACAGCAATTATAAATGGGAAGATATACAGAAGGATTCTGTCAACTTCCTCTCTGCTTTCATGAATATACTGAACGCCTATTCCGCTCTGGGAAGAGGACGCCTCGTCCTGCTCTCCTCCGACGCGGTATACAGGGATTCCTTCTCTTACCTTATACCCGAACAGACCGAACCGGATGCCAATGACCTGCGCGGCCTTGCGCTGGTGCAGGCAGAGAGTATGTGCGAGAGATACCGTTCGGGCTTCGGATCGGATATCCTGACCATAAGGCTGAGCGGCAATTACTGGCAGCCCAGGACATTGGACGACATAGGCGACCCGGTATCACGCATGTGCCTCCGCGTACTGAAGGACGGACGGGTCGTCACCGTATCCCACAGAAGCATCATGCTTATCCACAACTCCGACGCGGCTTTCTTCATCACCAAGCTCGCGCTTTCTGAAAACAGGCAGCATTCTGTCTATAATCTCTCGTCGGGTGTGCCCATATCGCTCAGCGATCTTGCGAGTATAGTAAATACTGTCGCCGCCGAGGCCCTTGAGAAGCAAAAGAGCTTCTTACAAAAGGACAGCCAAGGCTCCGCGGATGAAGGAGACGCAAAGAGCAGTCCGAAAAACAGCCGGGAAGGCAGCCAGGAGAGCGGCTTGATGGCAAGCCTGAAAAGCATACTTAAAGGAAGCCCGAAGGGAGATTCTGACATAGCGCCGGATAACGGCTCTGAGCCTAATGCGGATCTTGATCCCACATCCCTCGGGAATCCCGACGGCCATGATACAGAAGCCTCTGTCAATGCTTTTTATGATGATCCATACGATGGATTCGACGATCATTATGACGATGAATATGACTGGGACGCCCACGAGAGGGATAGGGAACACACCGGGGCGGCAATCTGGCCCGGCAGCATCGAGGCTTCCGATGAAACCGTAACGATAAGGAGCATGGGCGTTGACCACGGGCAGGAAGCCCTCGGCGGCGATTTACAATCACTGCTGAGCACAGAGCGCTTCTCGAAGGAATTCGGCATCAACCACCTCGCCGACCTGAAGGAAAAGATCAGTGAGACGATAACCTACATGCTCAAGCATAAGGCCATCTTCCTGGTCGATGATTCAAAGCCCCCGGGACTGTTGGAGCAGATCATAGAGAACCTGAAACAGCTGGCCATGTTTTCTATCCCCTACCTTGAGAATATTATCTGTTTCGTGATCGTCTTCATCGCCAGCTCATACCTGAAAGACAGCAAATTCTTCTCCCGAATAGACCTTTACCTGTTGTATGTCATGCTTTTCTCCATACTATACGGTCAGACACAGTCCACTGTTTCTGCATTCCTCTCGATCTTCAGCCTCGTGATCCCTGCATTCTCAGACAAGTCGCTGTCCCAGATAATTATGGACTACAGCACCTATGTGTGGATCGCCCAGCTCTTTATAGTCGGTCTGGCCATAGGCTATCTCAAGGACAGGCTGCAGGAGCAGAGAGACGAGGCCAAGGACGACCACGAGTACATGACAGCACAGGTGGACGATATCCGGGACATCAACAGCACCAACAGCCGCGTTAAGGACACCCTCGAGACGCAGCTTATCAATCAGGAAAACAGCGTCACAAAGATATATGAGATAACGTCCGGACTTAACCAGTACAACTCCGTAGACGTCCTCTTCCAGGGGACCGAGATCATCTGCCGCATCATGGGAAGCCGCGACGTGTCTGTCTACGTGCTTTATGAAGGCAGCCCCTACGCCCGCCTGTTCACCGCGACATCCGAACGCGCGAGGCAGTTCGGGAAGTCCTTCAGATTCAAAGAAGAGTCTGGAGATATGTACGCTGCGTTCCAGGCAAGGAAGCCCTATGTCAACAGAACCTGGGATCAGAGATATCCTTCCATCGCTAACCTAGTATACGAAGGCGACATAAACCATTTTGTGATCATGGTCTGGAATCTCCCTCTTGAAAAGCTCAACCAGGGGCAGGCCAACCTGCTGAAGGTCGTCTGTATGCTCACTAAGGAATCCGTATTCCGCGCCCAGAGGTATTTTGACGCGGTACGGCACGAGCAGGTTGTGGAAGATACGGACATCCTGCTAAGAGAGCCCTTCCGCCACATGGTGGATATATACGACTCAGCTGCAGCGAAGCATCTGACTGATTTCATGGTGCTGAGAGTGATGCTGCTGCCCGAAGGACTCAAGGCTACCGCCGAGCTGCTGCGCACGCTCATCCGTCCCAATGACCAGCTGGGCCTTGGCCTCAGGAAAGACGCGGTCTACGTTCTTTTGTCCAATGCCACGTCCGATGAGGGCGAATTTGTCATCGAGCGCCTTGCCGGCGTAGGGCTTACGGCCGTGAACGCTAATCACGAGCTTATCTGACCTGCATGCGCGATGCTGCCATAAATATAAGCCAGACGACAGGAACTTTTATATTAACACATGATTAATAAGGTAAGAAAATGAGTCTGACCTATGATTTACGAGTATTTATCCTGATTATTATCGTCAATACGATAATCACTGTCATATACATCATATTCAATCTGCTGAGGAAGAAAAACCGAAGGAACAGCTTCCTGCTCAAGAGCCTCGTCATGCTCCTGTGTCCTATCGTCGGCCCCGTGTACATCATAATCAGCCGCCTCATCATTGTGGTCTTCTTTCGCAAGCCGGTTAATCTCGAGGACGTCATTTTCTCAAAGGAACGAGAAAGCATCCTTGTAAATGCCGAGGAAGAAAAGGAGCGCAACTTAGTGCCCATAGAGGACGCTATGCTGATCAGCGGGAAGGAGGACTCCAGGGCACTTCTGCTGGATGTCATAAAGAGAGAACCTCGGAAAACATTATTCAGTATATCGCTGGCTCTCGACAGCCCTGACAGCGAGCTTTCGCACTATGCCGCATCCGTCATACAATCCGAAACGGCCAAGATACATCGTTTCGTACATGAAACCAGGACACGTATCCTTGAGATCGAAGAAGACCTCAGAAAAAGGGAAGGGGCTTCCGATGAGGTCCGCTACCGCACGGACGCGGGCGAACGTTTCTTCGCCCGGTGGCTGTACATGATGAGGCTCTCTGATCCGGGATTCGGATCGGATCTCGACTACAGCAACGGAGAGCGCGGCGCGGAGGTAATAGACGCCAGAGAACTCGAATCATACTATGCCGACATCTCCGAGAAGCTGGAGGAGAGCATGGATTATTCCAAGCATAAAGACCTTGCCTTCAAACAGGGGCTTATGGCGAGGGACGGTCACCTTGACGAAAGTAAGACCATTCTGGAGGAGCTTACGGATGAGATGGAATCCGCGCACAAGCTCATAAGCGAGCTGGACAACATCATTAGTCAGAGAGTGCTGTCGGAATATGACACCAACCACTATCTTGACATACTCGATGAGATATCAAAGCTCGTTGAAAAGCGAGATGTTCTCACTGAAGACGAGCTTGACCGCAACGTCAAGCTCATGCTCAGCGCCGGCAGGGTCGAGTCCGCGGCTGAGTGGGCTGATAAGGCCGCAGCCTGGTATCCCGAATCCCTTGTAAGCTTTTCCTCCAGAATCAGGCTGTGCTTCGCGCGGAATGACCGGGATGGCTTCTTCAGTGCTTTGGAGGAAATGAAACAGACCGACCTGCAGCTTGACAAAGAAATGCTGGAGCTGGTGCGGTTCTTTGTTTGATAGGAGGTAGATGCCTTGGGCAGATTTTTCTGGATTATAGAATATTTTAAGGTGGCCGCGGCTTATGGCTTCACCATGTACGTCTGGCCTCTTGTGGTCTTCCGCGGACACCTCAAGGAAAAGAGCGTCACCTATCGTTTTCTCTTTTGCACTTTGTCTATGACAACCATCATAACCACGCTGATCAGCTTCCTGGGCATATTCAAGCGGCTCAGCACTCCTCTGGTTGCCGTGCTCTTCTACGGTGTCTTCATCACACGGCTGCTGATGCTCTACAATCCCTTCCCCCAGATCCGGCACACCCTGCGCAGCTTCCGGCGCAAAACCCTGACGGTCAAAAGGCTGCTGCTCAACACAGGCCTGGGGCTTCGTGACGGCGTGAAGGAGCTTGCCCTCATGATATGGGATGGCATCAAGGGCAAAAGGATGGAATACGCGCTGCTTACTATAGCACTGTTATATGGAACCATTTACTTCAGCTACACCTCGATCGTGACCCATTGCTACGCAGCGTCGGATCAATATGTGCATCACTCATGGGCATATTTTCTCTCAGAAGGAAACATATACACCAACGGCATATATCCGGTGGGAATGCACTGCATATTATTTGTCCTCTCCTCCCTTTTCGGCATCAGCCTCTTCAGCGTGAACCTGTACTTCTCCGTAATCCACATGCATGCCATCCTGCTTTGCGCATATCTGATGATGAAGGAGTTTTACAGCTTCAAATACACACCTATGTTCGCGCTTTTCGCTTATCTGACTGTCGGAGTCCCTTCGGGCTTAAGCGTCGGAGCCATGTCAAGGCTGACAATGACTCTTCCGCAGGAATTTGGCTTCTCGGCGATGTTCATCAGCGGCTATGCCCTGCTCCGCTTCATGAAACGGTCAGACATGCCGGACATTGAGATGCCGCGCAGGAGAGTATCTTCCGCAAAAATCGCGTTCAAAAAACTCAAGACAGGCCGTCTTGCGATACTTTTTCGTCCGATTGAATTCAAAAATAAAAACCTGGGACGGCTTGCAGGGCTTTATGACTCAGTCCACTCAAGGCTTGCCGGCTCCGAACGTCTTTCGGCACTGTTCAAGCCTATCCGCTTCAGGCGGCCGTCCTTTTTGCCTTCGATGTCTCGTCCGATACGCTTCATATATTCCGTTCTGGCGGACGACGACCTCAGGCTCTTCATCCTGGCAGTCAGCTTTACCATCATGGTCCATTATTACGCTACGATCATGGCTTTTTTCATATGCATCGTAATATTCATAACCTATATCCCCAAGAACCTGCAATGGAAGCGACTCCTCAAGATCACTGTAGCTGCCCTCCTTGCCCTGTTCCTCGCGGCAGCTCCCACGGGCGTAGCTCTGGCAAGGGGCTATAAATTCCAAGGCTCTATTGACTGGGCGCTGTCGGTGGGAAAAAGCAAGAAGAAAACACAATCGCAGGAAACAAGTTCCTCCGGTTCAGATAACGGTTCCAAAGAGAATGACGAAGACTCTGCCGAAGACTCCTCTCAGGAAAGCCTTGCGGCAAGAAAAAGCCTTCTTACAAGAACCATAGACGCCGCGATAGAGGCGCCCTCGAAAATAAAAGACACCATCCAAAAGCATAACGCGGCGACCTTCCAGACGCTGTATCAAGGAGCCCGCGGAAGATGGATGCGCATTGTCTGTCTGGGGGTGATGACAGCCTCCCTGCTCATCGGAGCCTCGCTGAAGCTGACACGGTCGCTTGCGCGACGCCTTGGAATTGGCGATTCAGGGGGACGAGGGGCTGTCCGCAGATTTTTTCTGGAAAACGGTTCTCATCTTGGCAGACTTCGTCTTCAGAGCTTTGTCTCATATTTTTGCGTGGCATCTACTCTGCTGGTATTCATGACCGCTTTCAAACCTAAATCCGTCGGTCTCCCTGTCCTTGTCGCGGGAGACCGGCTCTGCGCGGTCATAGAGCTTTTTGCGGTCATGACTTACTGCTGCCTTCCGGATTTCGTGATTTCGATCATCGATGGACAGATCCCGGTTCCGGATTTTGTGATATCTTCCGCAGCCGCCGTGGCCTGCCTCGGCATCTATATCGGGATGTTCTTCTCCGGGATATATCACGGTTTCCTCTACTGCGGGCTGTCGCGCTATCCGGCGTCGGTGGAGATAACAGAGCGTATCATCCAGAATACTCCGCAGTTTAAGTTCACGATAGTCTCACCCAGCGAAGAGCTGTACCATATCAAAGACTATGGCTTTCATGAGGAAATGATCGATTTTGTACAAAAAAGGACGAATCGGACTTACACCATCCCCACGCCTTACATATTCTTCTTCCTAGAGAAAAAACCCCTGCAATTTGGTCAGATATTATTGCCTGATGGGCCGAAATGGCTGGCAAGCGATTATTATGCCAAGGTATTCGGATATGAGTACGGACACTGCAGCATAGATCCCGACTACCTGCACGGTGAGACCTCCCATGAACTCGCGGCACAGAAGCTGCCGCAGGTAAAGCTGCGCTCGGATTACTCGATGCAGCTTCATGCCCGGGAAATAATGGAATCAAAGGCAATGGAATGGTATGAAGCCTTCAGCAAGGCTTATCCTAACGAAGGCACTGTGATCTACGAGGATGAATACTTCCTGTGCTACTGCGTCAGGCAGAACGAGTTCAGCCTCTTCACCTTAGGCATCATGGAAGAAAGCTGATAACACACAAGGAGCGTCTATGCTGATTCTGAAACCAAGCTGCCCGCCGGAATCCTCCGTGAGGCTAATAAATCCGGAGCGAGGCTTCTTCGCTATCTTCAGGGCAGAGCTGACCCTTCAGGCTCAGGATGTGACAAAGCTGTCTGAGGCTGTCTTCACCCCTGAGGGGGACGATCTCCTGCTCTGCGAGATAAGCCTGCGGCACTTTGCCGACTGCGGCATCAGCGCTGAGGGACTCCGTCAGGCCCGGGAGCTTCTGTCCGCGCTCAAGGCGAGGAACGGCAGCCTGATACTTCGGTTTCTGTATGACTGGGACGGAAAGGGCATGGCTGCCGAGCCCAGGAGCCTCGATCTTATCCTTGAACATATACGGCAGCTGGGACCCATCGTCAGCGAACACTCGAACGGCATTTTTCTTCATCAGGGGCTTTTTACCGGAAGCTGGGGGGAGATGCACGGCACCCGTTATTCGTCTCCCGACGACATGGCGAAGCTCTATCTCGCCCAGAGGGAAGCATTCGGTCCTGACCTGCTGCTTTGCGTGAGAACCATAGGGCAGCTTCGCCATCTGGAGAAGCTCCCCTGCCTCGGCAGAAGCATCGGCCTTTATAACGACGGCATGATGGGGAGCGCCTCCGACCTCGGAAGCTACGCCTCCGATGGCTATCAGGCGGACAGGGAGGAAGCTCTCCTCCTTCAAAACCGCGTCTGCCTTAACGTCCCAAACGGCGGCGAGGCCATCTACAACCCGCGCTACAGCGATTTTAGCGAGGCTTTTAAGACCTTGAGAAAAATGCGGGTGAGCTACCTGAATCGCTATCACGACCCAAGGGTATTGGACGCATGGGCCAAGACCCGCATATCTACTCCCGGAATATGGTACGGCATGGACGGCTTAAGCTATATGGAGAGGCATCTCGGATACCGCTATGTCATAAGCGATGTATCTATGTCAAAAAGCCTTCTTAAAAAGACCCTCCGGGTGAGGATCGAGGTCTCCAACATCGGCTTCGCGCCCCCATACCATAAGCTTTACCCGAAGCTTACACTACGCAAAGATGACGCGCCGTCCCAGTCTTCATATGAAATTGATTGTATGCCGGAAGGCGGAAGCCCTTACGGCAGCCCGGGGAAAAAACGGGATATGAGCCATGCTGCCGGAAAAAGAGCTGAGGCAGGCTCTATGGCTTTTTTCTCAGAGATAAAGCTGCCGGAGCTTCCGCGCGGCAGCTTCCGGCTGTATTTTAGCCTGTGGAGCGAGAAATACGGCAGAGAAATATTTCTGGGAAATGAAGGTCCGAAAGATCTCGGATATCCTATCGGAGGCTTTGAACTGACATGATATCAAATAGACGCTATATTTCCATACTGATAATATTCGTTACGACCTTCATCCTCTTTCAAGGTCTGCTGCTTGGCCGTATCATAGTCAGCGATATCCATGTGAACAAGCATGCAGGTCAAAACGCCCTGACTGCTTCGCAGTCGAGGAAGGTCAGCGACTCCATGAAGTTCGATGACCTGAACTCCTCTTACTCAGGACTCAAGAACATGTCCTATACCCTTTTTGTGGGCGCGGACAACTCTCCTTACATAAAGACTGTTGATGAATGGTGCTCGTACTATGACAAGACCGTGCTGCGCAGCGGCGCCCTGCCGGAACCCGGCGATTTTCCGCTGCCTGACATAATCATAATGTCACCCGACACACTTAAAGGCAGCGAGACCTCTCTTGAGTGGTATCTCAACCGCGGATGCGACGTGCTCTGCCTCGCGCTGCCGGACGTGGACGTGATCGAGGAGAGCCAGACGCTCCAAAGCCTCCTTGGCATACGCAAGATCAGGCAAAAGCTTGTCAGGCTGAAAGGCATACATCTCTTCTCCGGCTTCTTTCTTGGCGGCGAACGCATATACGAAGAAAAACCGGGCGCTGGTGAAGAGGATCACAGCCTTGATCTTACTGTGCCCTGGTATATCACGCGCGCGAAGACCAAGACCTACCTGCGCGGCATTCTCTCTGATACCGAACAACGGATCGCTGATGACGCGAGGCTCAAAAACGAGGACATGCCTTCACTTATCTGGTCCAGCCGTACACACAGAGGAACTGTCTTCTCCGTCTGCGGAAACTATTTTTCCAGCCGCAAGCTGGCCTTCGGCATCCTCTCCGCAGTGGATTATGAACGGAAAACCTACTCCCTCTACTCTGTCGTTAACGCGCAGGTTTTTTCATTTGTAGATTTTCCTGTGATAGCAAACGAAAATGAAGAGGGCATGCAGAAGATTTATGGCCACGGCATGGACAGGTTCGAAGCCGACATCGTAGTGCCTCAGCTGCAGACACTCGAATCACTTTTCGGATATAAAACGACCTGTTTCATGGCTCCGAAATATGATTACGATGATGAAGCCGATGCGCAGAAAGACACTATAGAATATTTCCTGCGCATAATCCATGACATAGAAGGCGAGCTGGGGCTTTCTATGCGTTATAAAGGGCAGACGACACTCAAGGACAAGCTCGACCTCGACGAGGACTACTATACCGCGGAAGAGAGCAGCTATCCGATCCACGCCGCCTTCGCGGATAAGAACGATCTGTCCGATGTGCTTAAAGAGCTGGAGAAGCATCCGATGTGGAATTCCATACGCACGATCTCCTTATCTCCATCAGACAGCCTTCCCTTCCTGAGCTATGTGTCGGAGCATGTGACCGTCCAGCAGGTAACCTCCGACTCTTTGTCACACAAGTATTTTCAGGATCTTGAGCTCATAGGACTGGAGACGGCGCTGGGCTATGACAACGTAATGCTTCGCATGAGTGATTCATTGTGGCCTGAGAGTGAGGAGGATGAATGGCAGAAAGTCTCCCGCGATTCCTCTTCAAACATGTCAACCTATTATGTCCCCTTTTCTGCCTTCGACAAGGTCGCAATCTCAGAGAGCAATGCCCGCGTCCGCGGATACCTCAGCCGTTCCTACACAGTAAAACGTGACGGCGACGTCATAACGCTGAGCATGCCGGAATACGATGATACGGCTAGCTTTGTCCTGAGAACCCACGATGAGCTGATAACCTCAATCGAAGGCGGATCCTTCAAGGAAATAGAAAACAACGCCTACCTTATCACGCCTGAAGGAAGGCGGACGAGAATATATCTGCACTCGACGCGCAAGGCGATGATTTTCCCCGAGGAGGTCAACTGATGCGAATATGTTTTATCAGCGAGGGCTGCTACCCTTACGTCGCCGGCGGCGTATCAAGCTGGATCGACTCCATGATAAGGTCTTTTCCCAAGGTCGATTTCGTCGTCTGGACCGTAATCGCTGACCGTTCGATCAGCGGACGCTTCGTCTATGAGCTGCCCGAAAACGTTGTTGAGGTACATGAAGCCTACCTCAACGACAAGGATTGGGGCTTGAAAGTGAAAAGCTTCTCTGTCCCCAAAAAGGCACGACAGGCATTGCGCACCCTACTTCTAGGAAGGCATGCCGACTGGGAGGGAATATTTGACTATGCAGATAAGATGGATCCTTCTCCCAACGACCTTCTGATGGGCAAGGAATTCTACGCCATCATCCGCGCGTTCTATGACAGGTACTACCCACAGATCAATTTCACCGACTTCCTGTGGACCATGCGCTCCGTCTACCTTCCTCTGTTCCAGGTGCTGGGGCAGGATTCACCGAAGGCGGACCTCTACCACTGCGTATCCACAGGTTATGCCGGCATCTTAGGCTGCATGGCAAGCCACATCCACGGCGGCGGCCTCCTGATCTCCGAACACGGCATATATACCCGCGAACGCGAAGAGGAGCTGATAAAGGCGGACTGGCTGCAGAGCTTTTACAAGAATATCTGGATAGAGCACTTCAAGAAGATGTCCAAGGCAGCTTACGAGAGAGCCTGGGTGGTCACCAGCCTCTTCGAACACGCCAGAGAGCTGCAGGAACAGCTTGATTGCCCGAAGAAAAGCCAGCTGATCATCCCCAACGGCATAGATGTCGGACGGTTCGAGGACATTCCTCAAAAAGACGAGGACGATGGTTTCGTGGAGATCGGCGCCTTCGTCAGGGTAACACCCATTAAAGATATCAAAACCATGCTGCAGGCGTTTTCTCTGGCGAAAAAAGCAGACCCCAGGCTGCGCCTCTGGGTCATGGGTCCGGACGATGAGGACATCGAATACGCCAATGAATGCAAGGAATACGCTGCATACCTGGGCATTAACGACATTATTTTCACCGGGCGGATCCGGACCCTCGATTACATCGGGAAGATGGATTTCACCATACTGACCAGCATCAGCGAAGGCCAGCCTTTAGTTATCCTGGAAAGCTTCGCGGCGCGCCGTCCCGTCATAGCCACCGATGTGGGCAATTGTAAAGGGCTGATAATGGGCGAAGAGGATGACGACCTCGGCAAAGCCGGGATAGTGACGCATGTCATGAACGTCAGGGAGCTGTCCGCTGCCATGCTTGAGCTCGCGAAGCATCCCAAGATGAGGGCGGCGATGGGCGAGATCGGATACCGGCGTCTCACATCCCGCTACACCCTGGGTCACATGCGTAATGCGTATACCGCGCTCTACCGCAGTCTGGCAGAAAGGAATGGGACAACATGGCCGGAATAGGAGTCAAGCTTAACCGAATCTACCGAAAGCGATCACTGACCGCAAGGCTGTACGGCTTCGCCTACAGCACCGTCATCACCATCGCGCCCATGTTCGTGGTCATCGGTGCCGTGCTGACGGCAGAGATTCTGCTGAAATTCCCCCTTGCTTCGTATATGCGCAGGGAGCTGTTCGCGGACACCCTGCTCTATACCTTCATCTTCTCTCTCCTCACGGTATCCCCCTTGAACGCGGTGCTGTCCAAGTACGTCTCGGATATCTTCTTTGAGGAGAAATTCGAGGATGTCATGCCATGCTTCTACGTCGGGCTGGCTATGACAGTGGCTCTCGGCTCTCTGTTAGGCATCCCCTTCTGCGTACATGAATATCTGGTGGGAGAAGTCGCTATCTACTACGTGTTCACCGGATACTGGTCCTATATGTCGCTGGTGCTGGTTTTCTACAGCATGATCTATATGTCCATCATAAAAAACTATGGAAAGATCTCATTTTTCTTCATCATAAGCATGCTGTTCTCCGTCCTGCTCAGCCTCCTGCTGCATTACATAGTGGGCGTTGAGCCGACCTACGCCCTGCTTTTTTCCATGGCGGCCGGCTTCACCATGATAGCCACGCTTGAATACAGCCAGATACGTTCATATTTCCGCATGAACAGCGGCGAGTACAAAGCCGTTCTGAAAAAAATAAAGCACTACTGGAAGATGATTTTCATCAACTTCCTCTACACCCTCGGGCTGTACATACACAACTTCGTGTTCTGGACCGGTGAGCTTCAGAATGTGCTGGTAAAATCCTTCGTGACGGCCCAGCCCTACGACATGGCCACGTGCCTCGCGATGTTCACCAACATATCGGCGACCATCATTTTCATAACCAACGTGGAGCTTCACTTCAGGGACAGATACCGCCACTATTTTGAGATGGTCCTGGGCGGCCGCGGCCATGACATCGATAACTCCAGGGACCGTCTGTTCCGGCAGATGGGGGAGGAAATATTTACAGTCATCCGCCTCCAGTTCATCATATCGGTGGTCGTGTTCCTGCTGTGCATGGTGCTTCTTCCCTTGTTCGGCTTTGCCGGAATAATCATGCTGATATACCCAGGTCTTTGCGTCGGTTATTTCATTCTTTTTGTCATGTATTCAGAAATACTGTTTCTGTATTATTTCAATGACCTGAACGGAGCCCTGTTTACGACTGCCATTTTCTGTCTCGGCACCTTTGTGGGAAGCGTCATATCTTCTCACCTCCCTGAATACTGGTACGGCCTTGGCCTCATCCTCGGCGCTTTTGCCGGCTTTACCACAGCCTATACAAGGCTTCAGTGGATAGAGATCCATCTGAACGAGATGGTTTTCTGCCCCAAGGACGCGGAACATGACCTTGTCGAGAGGGACATGCGTCCCAGGCCCGGGGCCGTAGTATATGATAGATCACACAGCACGTGGGTTGATCCTGAAGAAACGGAGGAATAATTATGTTAGCCACCATAGGAAGAGTCCTTATCATCATTCTTTGGAGCGTTTTGTTCATCGAAAATCTGCGCTGCATCGTCAAAGACAAAATTGATGCCGACACAGGCGTGCTCTGGGCAGTCGCCATCGGCGCGCTGCAGATCTGCCTCGGAGTCATCAACGTGAAATGGGCGGAGTATCTGGGAAGGCCTTCGACGTTGATAATGGAGATAGAACAGTTCGTGCTTACCTGCATCCTTTACAACCATGAGCTCGAGATCACGGAAATGCGAAAGAAGAATAACGAGCTCGCCATCCAGCTTTCCCTCATCAAGGAGCAGGTAAAATCCATCGAGGAGGCAGCCGATACCCCCGAATGATAATATAAAAATCAGCAAACGAGGCCACAAAGCATGTCAGAGAAAAAAAAGGTTCTTTTTGTCATAAACACCCTTGGACAAGGAGGGGCAGAAACCGCTTTTATACAGTTCATAAAGAAATTCGATCCGAAGCGGTATGAGACGCATCTTTTTGTCATTATGGGACAAGGCGAGCTTATCAAGGATATTCCCGAGCATGTCCGGCTGCTCAACAAACACTACGACAGCAGCGATATTCACTCACTCCTCGGAAAGCACAGGCTCATTAAGAACACTCTCAGGATCCTGCTGAGAAACAATGCGGTTTTCCGGAACTTCACCTTCCTTATCAGGAACTGTCCAGTGCTCTGCAAGGTTGGCAGGCATAACCCGGAACGTCTGCTCTGGCAGGTGCTTGTGGACGGCTGTCCCGAGCCGAAAGAGCAATATGACCTCGCGGTAGCTTATCTGGAGGGTGCTTCCACCTACTACGTCGCAAGAAAGGTGCATGCACGAAGGAAGGCCGCCTTCATCCACACTGATTACCGCCGTTCCTGTTATTCCCCTTCACTCGATCGCGGGGCATATGAAGCTATCGACAGGATATACTGCGTATCACGGACCACAAGGGATACCTTTCTGACTGTTTATCCGGAATATAAAGATAAAACACACCTGTTCTACAACATCATCGACAGGGATTCAGCCATAAAAAAATCCAATTGTCCCTGTTCCTTCGACAGCGATGGTTATAGCGGGCTGCGCATTGTATCAGTTGGAAGGCTGGTGCGCATGAAAGGCGTAGACAAATCCATACGCGCGATGCGCATACTAAAAGAACAGGGTCTAGATGCCAGATGGTACTCCTTCGGCGAGGGGGAGGCCCGCCACTACTTTGAGAAAATCATAGATGAATGCGGGGTCCGTGACTGCTTTTTCATGCCGGGCTCAGTCAGCAATCCTTTCCCTTATCTTAAGCAGGCTGACATATACTGCCAATGCTCGGATTACGAGGGCAGAAGCCTTGCCATCAGTGAAGCATTGATGCTCGGCTGTCCTGTCGTGGCGACCGACCTTCCCGGCAACTCGGAACAGGTTGCCGATGGCGTGAACGGCTTTCTCGTGAATCCTGAACCACAGATTATAGCCGATACCATCATGAAGCTCGCCAATGACCAAAAACTCAGGGAACAATTAAGCAAAAACGCATCCGAACAGATGCTGATGGAGTGCAGCATGGGTTCTTTGCCGTCATTCCTGAAGCTGTCAGATGAACTATATGCCTCGTGAACGCTGACAGCCTTACGTTTGAAAGGAGAGGAAGATATGCGAAAAACTGAACAAGCATTAAATAAGGATAATGAAAGCCTGACAAACCTCAGCCACACGGCAGGCAGTGCCGGTAAGACCGGCGACAGTAAAGCCGCATATGAAACCATCGGCAAAGAAAGCCTGAAATCGAAGAAGCATGACACCCTGATAATCATCCCTGCCTATAATGAGGAGAAAAACCTCCAGGGAGTCTTAGATTCGCTTATGAAGAATAACGTATCTGATTATGCCGACATCCTGATCATCAATGACGCTTCCGTAGATGAAACACCGGCCATAGCTAAAAGAAACAACGTCAGATGCATAAGTTTCGTGTACAACCTCGGTTACGGCAACGCCCTTCAGGCCGGTTACAAATACGCCAAGGACTATCTCTACGATTATGTCATCCAGATGGATGCCGACGGCCAGCATGACGTGAGCAACGTATACAATATATACAAGGAACTCAGTCTCTCCTCTGACCATCCGGATATCGTTCTCTCCTGCCGCTTTATGGATGAGAGCAAGCACTATGAGGCAGGCTTCTTCAAGAAGATCGCGCATGTCTGGCTTCGTTTCCTTATGAAGCTTTGCAGCGGCATATATTTTCCTGACTCGACGACCGGCCTGCAGGGACTCAGCAGAAACGCGTTCTCACATTACGCGGAGTTTAACAATTTCGACGCGAGGTATCCTGACGCCAACATGATACTGAAGATGCATTTTCTGGGCTTCAAGATCAAGCAGATCCCTTCTGTCATGCATCCGAGGACCAGCGGCAAGAGCATGCATTCAGGCATCATCCGCCCCATAAAGTATATGATCCGCATCACGGCCTCAGTCATAGCGATATGGTTCCGCATGAGACTGATGAAACGGAAAGGCTGATTCCGGCCTCACCGCGCTTAATCCATAAGCAAACGATTCTGACTCCGAAATAACCCTCATGACAGGAAATCGAAAAATGATAAGAACAACAACACACAGAAACTCCGAAAGCTGCCCTATTGATTTTGTCATACTGTGGGTGGATGGTTCTGACCCTGCCTGGCAGGATGAGCTTAAAGCATGGTCTTCAGACGACCCCGATGTCGATTCAAGGCCGCAGAGATTCAGGGATTGGGGAATCCTTCCATACTGGTTCCGCGGCGTTGAAGCTTTTGCTCCATGGGTACGCAAGATACACTTCGTAACCTGCGGGCATCTTCCTCCCTGGCTGAACACGAATCACCCTAAGCTGAACATAGTGAACCACAGGGACTTCATGCCGGCGGACGCCCTGCCCACCTTCAACAGCAGGGCGCTTGAGCTGAATTTCCACCATATAGCCGGCCTTTCAGAACATTTTGTATATTTTAACGATGATTTCCTGTTGATCAAAGACACAAAGCCTGAGGATTTTTTCGTGAGCGGACTGCCGCGGGACATGCTCGCGCTGCAGCCTGTGGTAGCAAATCCGGCAAATCCCGTCATGTCATATGCTTTTTTGAACGAGACAATCGCCATCAGCCGACATTTTAAAAAGCGCGAACGCATGAAAGCCATGCCCGGCAAATATTTCCACATTGGCTACCCGCCTCTCTATTTCTTCTATAATCTCCTTGAAGCCTTTTTCCCCCTGTACACGGGTTTTTATACGGTTCACGGGCCCTCTCCCCTTCTGAAAAATACTTACAAAGAATTATGGAGCCTGGAAGCGCCGCTGCTTGCGGCAACCACCAGAAGCCGCTTCCGAGGGAAGAACGACGTGAACCAATACATTCTGCGCGAATGGCAGAAACAGAAGGGGAGCTTCATACCTTCCAACCTTCACCATGACTTCCGCTACATAGATGTTACCGACATATCCGGCAAGAACCTGGACGTAATACGCAGGCAAAAGAAGAAAATCATCTGTCTTAACGACAGCGACCATCTATACGACTTTGAGAAACACCGAAGGATATGGGCAGGCGCGCTTCATTCCATACTGCCTGAATCGAGTTCTTTTGAATTGATCTGATCTTCATTGGTCTGATCTTCATTGGTCTGATCTTCATTGATCTGTTTTTTAAGCGCATATGCTGCTGCATATAAGGAGAGGTAACAAATGCTTTTTTCAATCATCATACCGGTGTATAACGCCGCTGATCATCTGGCAAGGTGCGTTGAAGCTGTACTTAGCCAGGCGGCGGCAAGGCCCGCTGCCAAGACCAAAGCCGCGCCCGATGAAAGTTCCAACGCCGCAGCTGGCACAAAGCCATCGGCGGACATTGAGCTGATTCTTGTGGACGATGGTTCTGCGGATGGAAGCGGAGAGCTATGCGACCGGTATGCTGCCGGGGACGACAGGGTAAAGGTATTCCACAAAGAGAACGGAGGACAGGCAAGCGCCCGGCGGGTCGGCATTTTCGCGAGCAAGGGCGACTATATATGCTATGTGGACGCTGACGATACGGTGCGTCCGGATTGGCTTGAAACCATAGCCGCATGCATCAGGAGCGGAAATGAGCCTGACATACTGGCCTTCGGCATAGCGGAGCATACGGCAGCTGGCACAAAAGAGGTCATAAGCGACCTTCCGGAAGGACTGTACAAGGGCGTTCGGCTTCGCAAAGAGGTATTTCCATTTACGCTTTCCGACCGCCGTAAATACTTCACCACCCAGATCATATACCCTGTCGCCTGGAATAAGGTCTACAGGCGTGAACTGCTCACAGAACACTACAACCGGGACGAAAGAATACGGAGGGGCGAGGATACCGCTTTCGTGTATGAATGCCTGCTGCACGCCCATTCTTTATATGTCACTCACAAGGTGCTGTACGATTATTACAGAGACCTCCCCTCTTCCATCTCAGCCCGCTTCGGTATGCGTCTGACTGAGAACGACGTCTACCTGTCCTACTATCTGAAATCACGGCTGGCAGGACTTGGCGTGGACAGGCAGATAAACGACTTCATAATGTCGAAGATCATCCGCTCTGTCCTGTGGAAGGCGGCCAACCTGCCTCCCGAGGATGCGAAGGAAGAGCTCCGCAAGGAGCTGGACGCGACGAAGCTTCTGCGCCATGTGACCTTCCATGGACTTCCCTTTGGTCCTTCGATATTCCTGTTCGGGCTGAGACTGCGGTTGTATGGCCCGATTCTGGATCTTGCCCGGATAAAACAAGGAAAACTGCGGACAGCAAACACCGGCATTGACAGCAATAATACCGGCAGCAATAATGTCGGCAGCAATAATGCCGATACCACTGATACCGGCAGCAATGATCATGAAGGCATGGCGGGCAGCCGCGATAACTATTCTGAGTCCCCAAAGCCTAAGCTGAGCTTCATCGTGCCTGTATACCGGACCGAAAAATATCTTCCGCGCTGCATAGACAGCATACTGTCACAGACCATGCGCGAGCTTGAACTGATTCTCATAGACGACGGCTCTCCTGACAGCTGCCCCGCCATATGTGATGATTACGCGGCGAGGGACAGCCGGGTCAGGGTTTTGCATCAAAAAAACGCGGGAGTGGTACGGGCACGGAACAGAGGTCTTCTCGCCGCCGGAGGCGAGTATGTACTCTTCATCGACAGTGACGACTACGTCTCGTCCTATATGGCGGAAACGATCTGCCATGCCATAGAGAAAAACCGCTGCCCCGATTTGGTGATCTTCTCCTTCGACACCTTGTACAAGGACCATTCGGCTGAAACAGCGCCCATACCCAAAGCAGGCTTCTATTCCCGGGGAAGGATCGAGGCGGAGATATTGCCATACTTCATATCCGACCGCCGCGGCAAGAAATGGTGGACGCCGGGTATCCCGACTCCTCTGTTCTGTAAGGCTTTTCGAAAAGCATATCTCCTGAACCACCGTTTCACCGAGGAAAAGATCGCTGTCAGCGAAGATACCGCTCAAAGCTTCGAATGCGTGTTTTTCGCGCGGTCTCTCGTCATCTGCCCCGAATCACTCTATTACTATGACAGAACCAACGAGGCTTCTGTCACACATCGCTACCGCGCCGACCTGGCAGGTATGTTCGCCGCTCTCTTCTCTCATCTTGAGGCTTCCATCGGAGGAAAAAATCCGCTGATAGACAGGCAGCTGAACGACTATTTCGCCTACCGCGTCCTCAGGGCAGTCAACATCGAAGCGGAGCATAAAAAACCGGTCCTTGAGAACTCCATAAAGCTGCAGAGAGCTTTTGAATGGTCCGGGCTTTTAGACCATGTTTCCCTCTCCGGGCTGCCTCCCATTGCCGCCATGCTGACAGGGATGATGAAAGCAAGGCTCTTCCTGCCTTTACTGCTGATTTTGAGGGCATATAACGCCTGCAAGAAGCTTATGGCAGGCTGCAGGCTCACATGATCTTATGGATGCTATTTATTTCACGGAGAAACAGATATGTCAAATACTACCAAGACAAGCAGAAATGCTGCTGACAACGCGTCAGGCTCATACAAAACATCAAATACTGCCGATAAATCGACGACTAGCGGCTCTGTCATGTCAGCCGGTACTGCTCCTCATAACAGCAGAGCCTCTTCAAAGAGCTTAAATGACCTGTCAAATATAGGTTGGATATGGACGGTGACAAAACCGTTTCACGGCAGGACATTTCTGCTGTGCTTTCTTTCCGTCGGCTACACTGTACTGTCGCTTGTGGCTGTCATCTTCCTGCGGGATATAATCAACGCCGCCGCAACCAAGGACCGCGATACTCTTATATACATGTCAATCCTTCTTGTCTCGATGACGCTTTTTGAGATAGCCCTCCGAATATTGACGAGATATATACGTATGAGGACAACCTACCGGCTCGTCCAGCATCTGGGAGAACGGCTGTTCAGAGAGCTCCTGAGCAAGGACTTTGTATCCGTCTCACACAAGCACTCCGCTGAATGGATGAACCGCCTCATTCTGGATATAGACGGAATAGCGGCTGCCATGACCACAACGCTCCCTAACTTGACGGGAATAGCGGTCAACATCATCGGCTCCCTGTTCCTCATCTTCCGGATAGCTCCCGGCTTCCTGACCCTGATCGTAGTGGGCGGAGCCGGCTTGTTCTTCCTCAATTACTCACTCAAGGAGCCTCTGATGCAGAGGCAAAGGCAGCTCAGAACAGCTGTCGGATTAAAGAATATATATCTGACCGAGCATCTGTCCAAGCTGCTTATAGTCAAGTCCTTCAACCGCGAGGAGGATATAGCAAGGGAAGCCACCTCACTGTTTGACGACGTAACGCGGAAAAACCACGCGAAGCTGCGGATCACTCTTCTAAAGGACGGTGTTCAGAGCTTTTCCATGAGGCTCGCGTACCTGCTCGTACTTCTGTATTGTGCCATTAACATACTTCGCGGAAAGATCAGCTATGGTACAAGCGTAATGTTCATGCGCCTCATGTCCCAGATCAGCATGCCTCTTGCCGACGTAAGCTCCTACGTGTCCACCATCTTTGACATCAACGTAAGCACCGAAAGGCTGCGTGAGGCAGAGAGCTATCCGGATGATCCGGAAGGTCCGGTGAAGAGCGATGACGAGATACATGATTTCTACAAAAACGAATTCGACAATATTACAATCCTGAACGGTGCTTTCTCTTACCACATACAAGAGCATGAGTACGAGGACAGCCTCCCGAAGGTATTCACTGACGTCAATTTCAGCATTCCCAAGCTCAGCTGTACAGCCATAACAGGCGTGACGGGCAGCGGCAAGAGCACTCTCTTCAAGCTCCTCATGAGCTTTTTCTCGCTTCAGAAGGGCGAAAAAATACTGTGCACCAAGGATCGCTCAGAAATCCCTCTCGACTCCTCCTACCGGAGGCTCTTCGCCTATGTGCCGCAGGGCAATCAGCTCATGACCGGAACCATCAGGGAGATGGTCACCTTCGGCACAGCCGCGTCAGGTCCCGATGTTGAGGAGAAGATATGGATCGTCCTGGAAGAAGCCTGCGCCAAGGAATTCGTTCAGGCCCTGCCGGACGGGCTTGACACCCCCATCAAGGAAAGAGGCGCCGGCCTCTCGGAAGGACAGCTGCAGCGTATCGCTATCGCCCGAGCCTTGTATACAGAACGTCCTATTCTGCTGCTCGATGAAGCAACCAGCGCCCTTGACGAGAATACTGAGCAGGAGCTTCTTCTTCACCTCAAGGAAATGACAGACCGCACTATCCTCTTTGTCACCCACAGGCTCAACGCCCTCTCTATCTGCGATAAAGAAATACATATCAACGGCACAAAGGTCTCGATAAGAGATCTGCACAGAAAGTAAACCTCCATAGCACGCATGTGCTGCCACGACGTATAGAAGTCGTTGCAGCATACATGCGTGTATGAATGCATCCCTATATGGCCACCCTGCTTCGCAAGGGCCGACTTTCAAAGTTAAAGGTAATGATCGGATGAATGTTAAAATATCTGTTATCCTGCCCGTTTTCAATGTCGGGAAATATATCGGCGAATGCATTGATTCGTTAAAGGCGCAGTCTTTGGATGATCTGGAGTTCATATTTGTTGACGACTGCGGCCCGGACGACTCCATGAGGTATGTAGAGAAATTCGCGGACGGCGACTCCCGCGTCCGTATCATACGAAACAGCAAAAACATGGGAGCCGGCGCGTCCCGCAATGCCGGCATAGAAGCGGCAAAGGGCGAGTATATTTCCTTTGTCGACCCGGATGACCATGTCGCTCCGGACTATTTTGCCAGATTATACTCCTGCGCCGTCAAATACAAGGTGCCTGTGGTTAAGGGGCGGCGGGTATATATTGACGACCGGGGAAACGTAACCGCAGGACAGGGCAGCATCGTTAATCAACAGATAAGGAAATCGGTAAAACACAACGCCCCCCTGTACTTCAGGTTCATCAATGAGCACAATTCCGCGATTTTCAAGCGCTCATTGGCTGATAACTCAGTCGCCCGTTACGGAAACACTGCCTTAGCAGAAGACAGCACCTTCCTGTTAAAGCTTCTGTATGGTACGAACGGCATAGCCCTTGACGACTCCGCCATATATTACTACAGGCGGCATCCTGGAGCGGCGACCGCCGCCTTTACGGCAAAGAGCTGTTTCAGTGAATTATATTCCCTGCGGGACAAGCTTGATTTTCTTCTCCTTTTCCCGCAGGATGAATTCAGCGCTGCTTATATACGAAACCATATCAACATATATTTCACTGATTTTTGCTGCGCCTTGAAGGACGATACGGACGGTTCCGTATCCGGACGAAAGGACGAATACGCCAGGGAGCTGAGAAAACAGCTCGCCAGGCTTCCCTCGATGATGCTTTCGCCGACACATTTTGAAGCCATATACGCCTTTAAGCGTTACGGCGTCTTCCTTCCCGTCGGCGGTTGGGAGAAAAGCCGCTATAACAGGTGGAAGGTGACCGCATGGACTGATTTTCTGGCGGAGTGCCCGGACGCGGGCGGCATGTTCTCGCGAAGCTACGCCTACAGACTGCTTTCCTGCGCCGCTTCAGGCCTGGCAAACCGCAAGAAAGAGCCATTCACACCCCTCATATGCTTCCTTCATTCCCAGTATATGCGTCTTGATAAAAAACGCAGACATAGTGTGCTGCGATACCTGCCCGTCTGCGCGGCCTCCTTCATCATCAGATCTGTCAAGTACAGGCTTTATGGATACAATTTATGAATAAGATAAAAATCTCAGTCATACTTCCGGTTTACAACGTAGCGCCCTATATCGGCAAATGCATCCTGGCGCTCAAGGCGCAGACTCTCACCGACCTCGAATTCATTTTCGTGGACGACTGCTCAGACGATGATTCCGCGGCGATCATAGAGGAGTTCGCCAGAGAAGACGACCGCGTAAGGCTTCTGAAAAACGCGGAAAACCTTGGTCCCGGAGTCAGCCGGAATGCAGGAATCGAGTCGGCGAAAGGCGATTATCTCTCTTTTGTTGATCCTGATGACTGGATCGAAGCGGATTTTTACGAAATATTATATAAAAAAGCCATTGAAAGCGGAGCGCCGATAGTTATAGGGAAGGTCATACGAATCGATGACGCCACAGGACAAGCTATTCCCGGGCCGACCAACATGATATCGCGGATTCAGGAAAAGCTTGCTTCGGGCTGTCCGCTTTACTGCACGTCCCTCTATGGCCACTTCTCGATGCTTTTCGCCGCGGATCTGTTCCGTGATAAAACTGTTCGCTTCGGATCGACCAGAAACGGCGAAGACACGACCTTTCTTCTCAGAGCCAGCCTTAAAACCAACAGCATCGCCGCGGCCGAAGCCGCAATTTATTATTACAGGGAAAACAGAAATAACTCCGCCTCCTCTACCCTCTCTAAGAAAAAGCTGCTGAACGAGCTTGATGCTTTTCAGGAGAAGGTTGAGTCCCTGTATGAGCCAGGTCCGAAAGCTGTTGTCCCTGATAAGTGGAGGACGTACTATCTTGCCAGACGTATTCACGCCTGCGTGATGACTTACAGTGACTATGCGGAAGCGAACCATGCGGACCGTGATGAGGACATAGCTTTCTGTAAAAAGCTGACCTCATGCGTAAGGCATGTTCCTGAATATCCGTTGTTAAGGCTCAGCAGCCCTGAAGCACATATTCTTTTCGATTACTGCTGCCCTATTCCTATATGGATTGACGTCTGGTCCGCGAATAACAGTCTTTTTAATTATAGGTGGATCCTCAGATGGACCGATTTTTTGACAGAACACCCTGAGGCAAGACAGTTCTTCGCCGATGACTATGTCGAAGTGGTTTACACGGCTGTCACTGACTGCCGCGAAAAAATCCGTACACTGGAAAAAGAAAGCGCCGGCAAGCCGGACGCCTTCAGGCATGACGAAAAGTATGCCGGATTTCTCCGCGGGCAGCTGCTCCGCTTTGACACTGGATTCAGATTAAAGCTATACGCAAAACTCTTCACCACTTACACGAAAAAATATGTGACCCGGCTTCTTAAACAAGCCCGTAAGCACCTCCATTTACACTGACAGAGGAGAGTTGATATCATGAACAACAATGACGGCAATAACATCAAGGTGTCCGTGATCATTCCTGTATGGAATCCGGGAGACGGCATCGTCAGATGTATCCGGTCTCTTCGCGAACAAACTCTCAAGGATATAGAGATGATCTTCGTCGATGACCGAGGCACCGATGAAGCCATGGATATAATAAAGGCCGCTGCCTCAGAAGAGCCGCGCATACGTATCCTTACCAACCCTGAAAACAGAGGACCCGGCTTCTCGCGAAATGCGGGCATCGAAGCAGCACGCGGAGAATATCTGTCCTTTATCGATCCGGACGACTATGTCGAAAAAAGCTTCCTTGAGATCTTATATAATAAAGCAGTGTCCCAAAACCCGTCCGGTTCCGGAATCGATATCGTCAAGGGCTATATATGCTACCTGCGTTCTGACGGAAGCGTCGCCCGGCACCCACGCCAGAACGATGTCATCCGCAAAGGGCTAAAGGAAGACAAACCCATATACCTGTTATTCAGGTATGAGCATCACAGCGCGATCTACAAAAGAGAGCTGATAATGAGGACCGGCGTAAAATATGGCCTTGCCAGAAGGTCGCAGGACACGACCTTCCTGCTCAAAGCCTGTCATGAGGCCAGGACCATTGAGACGGAGGATCTTGCGGTATACTATTTCTGTGAGCGCGGCAATTCGACCATGCACTCCAGAAACGTGAACTCTCTGGAGCATCTTCTGTTTTCTTTCCGGGAGCAGGTTGATTATATACTCAACGCCTTAGCCGACGATCCCTGGATAGTGAATTATACTACCCATCTTTTTCTTTCAAACCTGCGCTTCTATCAGCGCTATGAGAATACCCCGGAAAACACCCCCTGCCTAAAGGCTTTTGTCAAGGGCATGAAGGAGCAGCTGCTGCGCCTTCCGTTCTGTGATAAGCTGACGCGGCACTCCTTTCCTATACGTGTTCTGATTGAGAAGGAGGTCGTTCTTCCTGACAGCCCCGAGCAGCTCCCCTGGGAAAGCGCCGATCCGGATGAATGGCTCGCTCTGTTAGCACGTTGGGTGGATTTTCTGCGTGCCAATCCATCTTATTCCCGTGATCCTTATGTGGTAAGCTGGTTATACAAGCTATGCGTCAGGTTAAGGCTGGCAGGCGAGGAGAAAGGGAACGCCCGCGCCGTCTTTAAGCAAATGATGAAAACAATCCGTCCTTTGAGCTTTAGAACAAGGCTGAAGCTTAGGCTCCATATCGCGAAGGGCAGCGCGGCGAAATACGCTCCCAAATGGGTACATAAACTTGTTCGTATAATAGCACAAAGGTAGAGCGCCAACTTTCAATGCAAAAGCAAACCCCCTGCCATATCACAGGCAAGGGGCTTGCTTTTTTTATGTCGGATATCCTTTTTATACGGCATCCTTTCTGTCAAGCTGCTGCTCAAGGATTTCCCTGAGTTTTTTTCTCGTTTTCATAGGCAGTTTTTGCCGCATCTCTTGACTCATAGCCTCTCGACATCGTCGTGGGATCGTCTCCGACTACCATATAGAACCACCTGCCCTCGGACGTTCCGCTGCCGACATACCCACTGGGAACGGTCTTCTCGTGCAGATAATACACACCGTACGGAAGAGTCCCGATCCAGATGACACCGCTGCCCTTGGATACCTCGTCTCTCAGTTCATCGGTTATGCTCTTGTCCACCCGGTCTTTGACCACATATGGACTCTGGCCGTTGCCTCTGTAGATGTCGAACTCAGCATTCTTAAGGGATTCAAAGTCGGCTCTGTCAGCCTTCCTCAATATGACCTTTTTGTAGCCGTTGTTACCGTACCAGTAGATGTACTTACCGGTCAGGTCGCCATCGAGGGTACCTGTGAGATAGGAATCCGTTCCGT
Organism: uncultured Lachnospiraceae bacterium; assembly: GCA_902770965.1. Lineage (GTDB taxonomy): Bacteria > Bacillota > Clostridia > Lachnospirales > Lachnospiraceae > RUG11623. The sequence goes on from CACXUY010000001.1 coordinate 55,375, forward strand.
TCTGGCTTCTTTCATCGTCCACGGAGTCTCGGAAGGCCTTGACTGAATTCTCCATGACCGCTTCGCTCAGACTTGAGCTAAAGGTCGCAAACTGCTTGAATTGCTCGTAGTGGTTATTCTCGTACGCCTCAGCAGGTACTTCTGCCCAGACCCAGATGGAGCCCTCCGGTGCCGGTTTCGAAGTGTCCGCAGGATCGGTAAGCGCTCCGGCCACATTCAGGCTCGTCGCGGGGGTGGGGTTGCTTCCCGTCTTATCGATATAGCCCTTGATATAGATGTCCTGGCGAACCTTGTAATTACCATCGGCATCCTTCGGATAGTCCTTCGCTCCGTTCAGCGGCTCATCACTTCCGACCTTAAAGCTCGAACCTTTAAGCACAAAGTTGCCGTCTGTTCCCTTAAGGTCATCCCTGCTGCCTCCGCTGCCGCCCACGAGGTCTGTCCCACCAAAGTTCAGGCCTCCGGAAAGGTTAAGTCTCGCTCCCTCCTCCAGGTAGATGCCCGCACCGTCTGCGGATGCGGTGCTGCCTATCACGCCGCCATTGGTCATGCTGACGGTCGAACCACTGACCGCATAGATTCCGCCGCCGAAGGCCGCATTTGCATATTGAGAACCATAGGTTACCGAACGCCCATTCTCCGTGGTAGTGGAATGACCGTCAATCACCGTGCTTGCCAGCGTCGCCCTTGTGTTTTCCCTCAGGAAGATTGCGCCGCCGCTGTTGATGATCGGATTCTCGCTGTCCTTGGTACCGTTGCCAACCGTGCAGTTCATGATGCTCACGGGGTTCGCACTGCCGTCAACCATAAGCGTGCCTGCCTTCATGTAAATCGCGCCGCCGTCCACAGCATTCGGCACATAGTCATGGAGATGTATCAAGCTTTCATTCTCATGCTTTTTATGACCGTTGAACTCGGTATTGACGATCTTGAGGGTTGCACCGGTCGCTGAATTTGTCGCGGAACTCTTGCAATAGATCGCTCCGCCGTTGCCTTTACCGTCGTTATCGGTTATTTCTGCGTTCGCCGCACACTCCCAGAAATAGTTCCTGCTTCCCCCGATATCCAGCGTTGTTCCTTCATCCATGTAGACTGCGCCGCCGTTCAGTGTCGCATGGCAGTCATGGAAGGTCGTGCCATCAAGCCTCAGATTGCCGCCCTTCAGGTAGATCGCTCCTCCCCTGACGGCATCCATGCCCTGGGAATTCATATGGTGATCCGCTACACCCTCAAAAGTGGCTCCGATGATCTCGTAAGTGTTATTAGTGCCAGATTTTTTGTTAAGATATATGGCACCGCCATTGCCCGCCTTTCCTGAATCGACGTCTGTACCCGAATGGGGAGTGTAGCAGTCCTCAAAGCGCGTGTTCCCATAGATTTTCACATATTCTGTTCTGTCTGTGGTAAATATCGCCCCTCCATGGAATGCATGACAGTCGTTAAACTCGCAGTCCATAACTTCCAGCCTGTTAGATGAGCTGCGGATCGCACCGCCGTTGCCGCCGTGATACACCTCATCCTCGCTGTCGCTTGCGTTCGGTATTACACTCTCGGCCTTGGTTACTGAGTAGCACTGGTAGAACTTACAGCTTTCCACTATCATTGTTGCGTTCGCCTCTCTTGTGTCAAACGCAAAGAATACTTCTCCTGTTGCTTCATTTTTTTCCCTTTGTCTGCCGAAATAGCTGCTTACAGCTCCACCATTTGCTCCATTATTGGTGATCGTCTCATCAAATATACAGCCGCTGATCGTGAAAAGCAGCGCATTTGATTCTATCGTACCGCCGGACGACTTGGAGGTACAGCCAGTAAAATATGAGTCGGTCAACGTTGCCGAGGAAGTGCCTGCTTGAACCGTATCCGGAATGTGGTATATTGCCCCACCCTGACCGCCGCCGATGTGGCTGCCTCTGACTATAGTAGAATCAAGTCCGGGCGCCTTTACCTCGCACATGCCAAAATAGGAGTCAGATACATTCAAAACATAGGCATAGGTATTGATCGCTCCGCCGCCGCCATACGCTCTCTGTATATTTAACGTCCATGCATAGCACTTGTCGAAGTAACAACCGTCTATGGAAGTGCTTGCGGGATGGACAACCTGATTATTCAGCCGTCCTGTATAATAGCCGTGATATATCGCTCCGCCGGATTTATATGCCTGGCAGTTCTCGAACTTGACACCTCCGACCTGAATGGTCTCCGAATAATCCTCGCCATCTCTTGTGACGGTGATCGCCTTGCCTTGCGTTGTCGCGGATACGGAGAGTCCTCCCCCGCTTCCTCCGGCCTCGGGCCCCTTTACATGGATCGCGCCGCCGAACGTAGCCTCGCAATTGCTGAACACCACACCGGGATCTTCGCCCGTGAGCGTCTCCGTGATGTTGACGGACGCTCCACGCGAAGCATAGATAGCACCGCCGCATCCGGCTTCAACATCTGAAGTGGCATTCTCCGATGCTGCCTGAACACTGTTTGTGACCTTGGTGTTGCGCATGACGGTTCCGTTGCCCACATTGACCACATTTGCCGCAACCTTGACGATACCACCGTTCGTATTTGCGGTATATCTCCCGCTTGCGCCGTCCAGGATTATTTTTTCAAAGCCAAGAACGGAGCTTTCGCTGCCGACTGTAAAAAGGCTCTTATCACCTGTATCCGCATTGAATCCCCTCATAAGGATGGACTTCTCAGGATCGTCATCGACCAGCCTTCCATCCATGCTGCCGAAGGTAGCCTTGAAAGGAATATGCTCTCCTGCCGGCAGCTTGCTTTCGATGGCTGCCGTAGTAAAGATGATATTGTCGCCGGACTGATTCAGATTGACAACATCATCAGCCGGAATAACGTAATCCACCAGCATCTGAACCTTGACAGGGTTCGAAGCGCTCATGCCCAACGCGGTTTTGTTGTCACGGGCATACTTCACCGCATCGTTCAGTGTGGAGAACACCGTCTCAACCACCGCCCCGCTCTCTGTGTGCACGATCTTACAGATGATGTACTTCCAGATGACCTTGTACCTGTAGTCGTAGCCTTCGTGAGAAGGATGCATTGACACCTCAGTACTTGGATAGCCAAAGAGTTCCATGCCCGTGCCGCTGTGGTCGCTGTGATAATCGTTCCTGAAGCCCGACAGGCTCGCCTTGCTGGCCGCCTGCGTGCTGACCGCGAACTGCTCACCATAGTCCTGGTTGTTGGCATAGGTAGGCCACACTCCGATCTTCGCCCCGTCGGTCAGGCCGTTGCCAACAACCCGGATCACCCGCTGGTCAACATTCACAGCATCGTGGTTCAGGCGTATATTAGCCTGCTTGTTGTCCTTGTCGAGGTTGTTATAGATGACGGGGTTGCCGCTCAGCTCGATCTTAGCACCGCAGTTGGCGATTTCTACGGCTCCGACACCGGCCGTTCCCGCAGCCGTGGAAGTGTTGTTCCTCGTGGTCTTGTTGTCCTTGATCACACCGCCGGACATAGCCATGGTCCCACAGTCAGCAATATGCACCACGCCGGATGTTCCTGCCGAGCATTTCTCTATGAGGCCGCCGCTCATATCGAACCTGCTGCCCGCTGCAAACAGATATACCACACCGCCGGTTCCGTTCCCAGCGGTCGTTCCCGCCTTACAGCCCTTTATCGTACCGCCTGTCATGTTAAAGTGCATATAGTTATGCACGTTGGCGACACCGCCCCAGTTCTTCGCGCTGCAGTTTTGAATGGTGCCTCCGTTCAGGTTGAACTCGATGGGATGGTTCACATCTCCCGCGCATACGGAACCGACCACGCCTCCGTTATAAGCCTCGCAGTCATCGATGAGGCCTCCGTTCATGGTGAACCTGGAACCACTGTTCTCAAGATATACCACCCCGCCTTCGCCCGCGGCATCAGTGGTCTTGCAGTTCTGGATAGTCCCTTCGTTCATGATGAAGCTGCTGTCGGCGTTGGCTATGGCGTATGTATACACCACGCCGCCACGTGTAACAGCGCTGCACTGATTAATAGTACCGCCATTTACCGTGAATGTGGCAGCACTGTTGACCGCGGGAGCACGCATGTGCACAGCACCTCCCATGGTAGCAGCCATGCACTGGTCAATGCTGCCATCATTCATAGTGAAGGTCACGGCAGAATTTGCCACAAGTGCGCTCATATATACCGCACCGCCCCAGTTGCTCGCCGAACACTGTTCGATGCTGCCGCCGTCCATGACGAATTTTGCGGAGCTGCCTGCCACAGGGGCGTTTATATACACCGCACCGCCGTCGACAGCCCTGCAATTTTCTATCTTCGAGCCCTCTGCCATGTACATTTCACAGGTTTCATTTGCGGCACCAAACATATAAACAGCACCGCCGTATGAAGCCTTTGAATTACGCAGGGTAGCTCCGTCATTCAGGTTCAACGTACCTTTTGTAATATTGACGAAGCCGCCATTTGCCACATTTGTTCCGGTATCCCCGGTGCTATGGTTGCTCTCCAGGATTATGTCCTCGAAAGCAAGCTTCGCATCTTTGTTCTGTAAACTAAACAGCGAGTGATCGTGCGTACGTGTCAGGATCGCGGTATCTTTGTCCGCCGCTGCCTTACCTGACAAGGTATTGACATAGTTATACTTCCCACCGGATGTAGCCGCGGTAGTCAGTGTGATGTTGTCTATGCCGGACTTTGTGATGGTTTCAACTGTCACGCTGTACTCTTTCAGCTCCAACGTGTCCGTACTCGGAACACTGTAATCTACAAGCATCTGGATGGTGACCGCATGGGTCTTATCCATATCCATGTTCCTGCGGGCCCAGTCCTGGGCACTCCTCAAGGATCGGAAAGGATGCTCGATCACATCGTCAGTACCTTCAAAGGTCTCAACGATCTTACAGATGAACGGATCTTTTGCATTTTCCACCCTGATGAAGATACCTCCATCGTTGAGCCTGAAGGAGGCATATTCCTCGTCAGCAGAAGTATCCTGCACGAACTGGTTCGCTGACATGTCTGTCAGATCTACATAACCGGTATAGTAGCTCTTGCCGGTATCCGACTCCGTCAGGATATATTTCACCGATGCATCCGCTCCCTTGCTGCGGAGGATGGGGACATCGTTGAATATGGCCTCATCAACAGACCATGCGGCCGGTGCTCCCGGATTGTTGACAGTAACAGACAGCACAGCATCGTTCGTACCGTATATATTTCCGCCATCGCTTCGCTTGAGCGTGTATGTCAAGCTCGACGGATAAGCATAATTGTCACCGACCTCCACCCATTCCTTTGATATACGGATGTCAGTACGGATGATGGATGCTTTTATCGTGAATACCAACGCATCGGCTCTCTCCTCGGAAAAGACTTCAAGAGCATATTCAGGAAGAGCATCTTCCATATTCTTGCGGTCCATGGTGCACTCGGTCTTTGCCTCCCGGACACTGTAGCTGGGTATACCCGTGGCGTGACTGTTGACCTGACGCGCATACTCGAATTGGAAAGGCGTACCGTCCGGCTGAGAGGCGGGAGTACCGCCATCCACTGTCTTTGTGTAGATACCGCTTCCGATTGAAATCGGTGTGCTGCCATCCGCCTTGTCATAGCGGAGAGCATAGTTAAGGATCTTATCGTTTTCCTTCAGAGGATCTTCCGAACTCAACAATGTGGGATCCCACTCCATCTGTACGTGGATGGGCAGGTTCTTTCGGCCGTTTGTAAAACTGATCACACGGTCGCCGTTGATATTCCTGTCATAGCGAAGATCACCGTTCTTATTCTCCTCTGTCTCCGACCATGTCACGGTATAAGCATCCTGATCGCCGTCCAGCTCATAGCCCGTACTGTCGCCATCCAGGATATAACGTTGGGTGATGGCATAATCTCCCTCCGGCAGATAGATGGTGCGGATGCCCGTATTACCGCTGCCGTTACTGATGCTTGCGGCAATTGGAGTCGTCTCACGTACAATGGTACCGTTCTGCCTGATTACATAGCTCACATTCTTGATTAGATCCGTGCTCTCACTGTCATCGGAAATATCCGAGAACTCCGAAGACAGCTTGATCTCTTTATATGGAGTGAAGGTATTGGTGATGGTAAGATCACCCTTCATCTTGGTCGGGGCAGGATTCGTCCCGCTTCCCGTTCCGGCTCCACTCCCTGTTCCGCTTCCGCTGCCGGTTCCACTCTCTGTTCCGCTTCCGCTGCCGGTTCCACTCCCCGTTCCGCTTCCATCGCCCTCCGAAGCATCCAACGTATATGACTTAATAATAATTCCATCGGTCGCGGTTCCGCTTCCCTGATACAGGTCAAATACATCGAACCTCGCAACTATCTGATTGGTACCGTAGGAATATGTTCGCCCCTGAAAAGTAACTATCTCCAAAGATACGAAATCCCTCGGATGCAGGTGTTGATAATTCGTATAAGGTCCATTAAATACCAGCTGGTCCGAGACGAAATCCTGCATATGGATCGGTACGTTTCTTTCCAGTACAACCATGTCCTGAACCGTTTTTCCATCCTTTTGATAACGGTATACCATGGTTATCTTCTTTACATCATCTATATTCGGAGGACTACTCAACATGAATTCCAGTACCATCCGCCTTATAGGCCCCGTGTATTCCACATACCCCGGAGGGGTTTCAGGATCTGCAGGGGTCGGCGGATCCGGCTCTGCGGGTGGCGGAGTTACTTCTATGGGAGTCATCTCCAGATTGGCAGAAGGAGTCGACCAATTCCCTCTCGGTCTTCCATCATCGTCCGTGCCAATGTCCAGTGGGGCTTCATGGAAGCTCGTATTATCATAAGTATAAGGCTGTACATCCTCTTCTTCGGTATAATCATCCTTCACGGTGCGCCTGTAAGTAGACACATCGTATGTAGGTACATAGACGGTCTTCTCCCATGTCGTTTTTGTGCTGTCCGTCTCGGTTATCGCGCCGGTTTCATATCCGGTGCTCCACTCATCATCTTCACTGTCAAACAAGGGTACGGTCTTCGTCCCTCCCCTCTCAGTGCTTCCGCTCATGGTGAAGGTAATGCGGTACTTGCCATTATCAGGATCAGCAGGATCCGTGACCAGCTGCCTTTCGATTGCGTCCTTAAGCTTCTGCGCATCATCTGAGACCCAGTTCTTGGTTATATCCATCTGGATCAGTTCATTTGGATTCCAATCGTTGGTTATGCCAAGCGTGAGCGCTCCGCGGATAGTGATATTGCTACGATTAAACTGCGGATCCTCCAACGGTTTGGGATCAGAACCGGGACTGGAATATTCTTTTCTGGTAAGGGACTGGCTGGAATAACGTGTTGAATGGCGATGGTAGTCCTCCCGTCCTTGCCTAAGTTCAAACTCCGCAGCATGGCCGCCGGGGTAATTCCTTCTATTATATACCATAGTATCCGAATAGGTCGGATTATATATCCAGATATTACTGGTTTCCCCCTCGCTGCTGTACATCACCACCGATTTTGTTGCGTCCACATTTGATGTGGCGGTGATTTTCGTGATGGTAATGTCATCCAGACGGTAGAATGATTCTTCCAGATTCAATTCACGTTTTACTTCTGTGGTAGGTGTCGCCCAATCAGACGGCAGGTATATATTCCTAAAGGTAAACCCATCATGCCTGGCCACACCTGCAATATCATGGTGGTCATGTTGATATACTTTTTTACCCTCATCATGAATCGGCGAGAATGCCAGCACATACTTCTTCCCACCCCTGGTAAACTCTATCTCCATCGTGCCTATATGTTCATAGAATGACTTCAGCTCATCATGCGTATTAATAATGTGATCACCTGTTCCTATAGTCCCAAAATTCTTTTGAAAATCAACATTGGACATAGTAGCGGTATCCAAAAAATTAAATAAGGACGCATTCATATGGAACTGGTAGGCAGTCATGCCGACCCCATCAAGATTTCCATTTCCGTTGGTCACAGTCTGACTGGGTATGATAGTAGACCCGGTGCCGTTGTCATAGGCTACCAGGCTGAACGGTTCATGAATAGTCTCCAGACTGTTGTTTAAAAGACCAGGATTAACGTTATTAGAGTATGTTGGCGTGAACCAGCCATCAGGATAGGCCATCTCACCTTCGCGGATGACATAAGAATACATCTGGTTATAGGTTATCACGCCATCAGCCGTACCATCCGCGGCATCGTACTGGGTTAGAGCCCCTGTGGGCATTAATGTTCCATCCGAGTAGTGATAGTTGTGATTTTCCAGTGCGCTCATTACGTCGTAGCTGAAGTATTTATACTCGATGCCCCCATCCACTTCCTTGTCCGGTACATAGACGGTCTGAGTCCATACCAAGCCATTGCCGGACTCAACACACTTCACCGAATTTGGATCCAGATATTTGACCTGGGCAGAACTCACATCCTTCTCAGTGTAGGCAGTCAGCGGACGTTCCTCATAAGGCATGCCCTGCGGCACGCCGTATATCGTAAAAGGTACAGGGTCATGCGGTCGGCTGTTATCCTGCCAGGTTTTCTGAACCGTGACAGGGATGAGCGTGGCGGGCACGACGATCTGGTTCCACAAGACTATGCGGGCAGGATTCGGGGAAACCGCTTTGGCGATAGTCGTGTTCGGAGTCTGGCTTGCTCCGTCCTGCGGTCTCATGGTGATAATACCGTTTGGCGCCACATCGATAATCCAGTCCATATCAGGGGCAACCAGCTTTTCATCATGATTTGTGTCCGCATTGTAAGCAACAACACTGTCGCCAACCTCGTGCAGCAGGAAGCTCTCTCCCAGACCGAAGATCACCCTTCCGTTCGTATCCTTAAAAGGCACGGAAAAAGAACCGCCCGCATCTGTTGTAAAAATGCCGTCCGGAGCTGCCGTTGTCTTTATTGTGTCTGTTTCGCCCATGCGAGTCAGGGTAAATTGTATGCCTTCAGTCAGTTTTGTGGGAACACCTTCGGTGCTGGCAGTAACCTGGTTCTTCTTATCCAGACGTCCCAACAAGAATGCAACATCTCCGCCCTTGTGAAGCTTATCGGGCTGATTCTCGTCAGGCGTGATGGTGTTTACATCATGGCCATCCTTGGTAACCGTGACACTGCCGTTAGTGGGCATTGCGCCGGAATAAATGGTATCATCATCCAGCCTGGCCGTGAAAACCTCCGTGTGGTACTTACCGCTCTCCAACAGCGGATTCTGGTTGCCTATGTTCCACTCGACCTTACCGGGAGAAGAATTCACCGTGCCCGGATTGCTTGCGGCAGTGCCGCCGGCATCCGTCTGCGTGGCGACAGCGTCATGGATGGCATCGGGCATGGTATCGGTGACGGCGACAGGGTTCTTGATGTAGTAACCGATCGCATCCAGAACTATATCCCTGAATATCCCCATGAACAATGCAGGGTCATCTGCCTCATATGCCCCAGAATTGGTCCACCCTTTAGAGAACTCCGTGTGACCATTGTTGAACACGACGAAAGAGTAGGTCTTGTAGGGCGCGTTTTTCAGACGGTTCCGCTGTGTGGCCGTGGAACCGGCATGGCTGACAAAGTCAGACATATAGATGACGATGGGAGTGCGGCCGTTTCTTATTGACAGTTCAGCGGCATCAGCCAAAGCATTGCAGGTCTTGCCGTGGTTGGTACCTTCGGCTGCGTGCGCATAGGTCGCAGGGCTGCGGAACCATGCGTCAATCTCTTCAGAGGTGGACAGGAAGTCAGCAGTGGTCACAGGCGTTATGTCTGAACTGCCCCAAGGAACGAGAGCGACCTTATTGTCGTAACCTTGATCCGGACCCGTTCCGTTTTTGGACACGAGTTCATAGGCCGTGCGCTGCAGCATGGCCATCATCCAGATCACGCGTGGAGCCCTGACGCCGTTTGCCGTGGCATCATGGGTACACATGGTACCTGACTGGTCGATACCGAAGATGAAGTCCAGCGGCTGCTGCTGTTTCATCGGGTGGAAATATTTGATTTCATAGGTGATGGAATTGGTCTCAGGGTTATAGACGGCCTTTTTCCACACGTATTGATCAGAAGAACCATTGGCCGAACCCGGCATGAAGCCATTTGCCAATAAGGACTCTTCCACAGCGGCGTCAACTCCGGCCACCATCTGCGGCATACCGATGACGGCGCCATCGGCCATCTTGTCAAGCATTTCATTTTCAAAGAATATATGCTTGTTCTGCAAAGTAGCCCTTGTGCCGAAATATGTAAGGTCATATACAGGATAAGTTATGCCCTCATATGTGATCTCTTTCGGAATCGTGGGAATGCCGGTGTAGCCCGAAGTGTAACCTGTTACCCTCAAAGCCTCAGTCATAACGCCGTTAATGCGCACGTTCTGGACTTGATAAGTAAGACCTTGGTAGTTAAAGCTGACAGGGTCTGTCACGAGTATGTCAATGACAGCTCCTCCTTTGAGGCGAATGGTCAGCTTCTCTTCGGTCTTAAAGGACCGAAGGCTTGTCAAAGCCCAGTCCTCCGCCATATTATAGCTTTCCCAGGAAGCATCATGGTTCTCTTCTCCTGCCTCCAGCTCTCCGGATTCCACCTCTCTTTCAATGGCGAGCCGATCCTCCTCCATACGAGCTTTCAGTATATCTCTGGCCGTCTCCGTATCGATTTTTTTGATGTCCATCAATGTGTGGTTTGAGAACTCAACCATGTCTATAGCCGCCGGATCATCAAGGATTCCTTCAAGCCTTAAAATATCGTCCTCGCTCAGACCATGGCTCACCCCATAAGCTGAATTATCGATGACAGCGCTCAGCATCTCTGAAAGCAGGATCGTACTGTCACCTTCCATAGTGTAGGTGTATTCCCCCCAGTGGAAATCAACAGTATATCCCAGAACTACAAATACAGAAAATCCGTCCGTGGTGAAGGCGGCCGTATTGTTGACCAGGTCGACATCCATGAGCTTTGGAATGCTGTCAAGGGCCGATATCACGGCATCGTCAACCCCCCGCTCCTGCCCGTCATGGGCATCGTCCTTTTTATTCTCCGTAAGATCTTCCTTCGTCGTCCCGACCTGCTTCTCGGCAAAGTGAACGACATCGACCTGCATGTCATCGGATACATAATAAGAAGGAATACTGATCTCAACCTTCATATCGCTTGACGGCTGATATTCTTCCCCTGTCTCATCGCTGCGCAAAGAGATGTCAAAGGCCTTGGCAATACCGACACTCCCGATCTCAACACCTGCCGTACCCGCACCTACCGAGATATAATCCGCATAATTCGGGTTGTTTTTCTCGGTAATCTCGCGGACGACAAGCCGGGCATCACCCGGGATGCCCGACTCTATTCCATATCTTACCTTGACATGGTAGATGTCCCATTCAGCTGTCAGGACATTCTCCGAGAGCACTGTCTCGTTGTCCATGCCTGCGGTTTCGACGTTAACTACGGCAGATTCCATATCATCCGCTAATACAGATTCAGCCGCACTATTGACTGCCGCAGCGGTGCTGTCCACCATCTCCGTGGCTCTATTGACTGCCGCAGCGGTGCTGTCCACCATCTCCGCAGCTCTGGTGACTGCCGCCACCGCACCGTGAATCATGCCAGCCACATTATTGACAGCTTCATTATTAACCGAGGGTCTGGTGCTGTCCACGGCGTATAAAGCCGGAATATCACGTAATACATCTGCAAGCGCCACAAGGCTAAGCCGCCCTTCCCCGGATATAATGATGCAGAACACGCACAAAAAAGCTATTATTTTCCTAATTTTCCTTTTCATAAGCCCCTTCTTTTCTGACATGATATAACTAAAAGCAACAAAGCGGATCGGTGACGTCTTCTGCCCGCGCGTTTTCCATGCGGCATCCGGCGGTCACGATATCCGACATAAATTTTGGTTGAACCTAAAGCATTTTGGTTGAGCCTAAAACCGGGTATCATATATTCTGATAATTGATGATATTGCATTTACTTCTCTCGTTTAATCAGCCTAATTTCGATATCCGTAGGTTTAAATTATAATGGTTAAGTCACCATGCACTGACAGTTGTAATGTTCAAATATTGAATGGTTTTCAGCTATATTCCGCCACTATTCTTTTTCATCACTGAAAGTATAATCGTGGAGCGAACTCAAGTCAAATTCCCACATTAATAATATAGGCTGTTTTTGTATCAACTTTATAACTATAACACTAATTTTCCACACTAATAAAAAGAAAACCGGCATTCACGGATGAATGCCGGTAGAGTGCTCTGTATCTGCGCCATTTTATTTTTCATTTAATATCCTTTTGCATAAGACGCCAGACGCTTAACTCCCTCATTATCTGCCCAAGGTTCCGTCTGCGTATAGACAGACGAAGGAAATGAAACGAGCTGAACATCAAACTTCAATGACGGCTCAACCCTTGAACTTGCGTTATGAATCCGCATTGAAATCTGCCATCCTTCATCGCAGACGACCTCGATCGTGTTGTTTGAGCCATTCTTAAAGTCGATATGATAGAAAGTCGAAGGCATTTTCAAAAGCGGGACCTTTGCGATACTCTTGCTATATCCAGATTGAGCATTTAATGTCCCGCCAATGTTAATTGCCTCAACTCTTGTCGTTCTGTTCTTGTCATCAGTAATGACCTTATAAAAATCATAGCGGCCTAACAGATACCGGATTAATGCTTCCGGAATATTTTTGCCACCCTCTGCAGCAATTCGCTTTAACTCCTCAACGAATGCCTTCAGAATTGGGATATAGTACCTTTCAGCCTTATCGTCCAGCTCTTCCCATAGCATAGGCTTCCCTGCCACCTTGCTGTTGTCCCGATATTCTTTTAGTTCGTTAAATAGCGGAACGACCTTTCCAAAATAAACATCGGAACACGGCTCATCTAACCACTCTTTTCCAAAGTCTATCGTTGCAGACAATCTGCTGTGCTTAACCGCATGATGGTTATGTTTGCAGGAAAGGCCTATTTCCCATCCGTTCTGTTTTCTGATACAAAGGACATCCCTGACGTCTCCTCTTATGCCAGCCGCATCTGGTTGTATAGATAGATTCAACGGTTCATTTCCATTTGGCTCCCATAATTGAGGTTCAAGTCTGCGGATCACCCTGACGGCAGCATCGGCAGCTTTGACAAGTGCGTTCTTCATCTCGTCATCAACAGATTGAAAATCACTTCTTGCCGAGCTTAACTGAGGCGACTCCTCAATCGTCACCTCCTGGTGTCCCTTCAATCCCTCACATAAACTAATTACGCAAGCATACTCAAATGCTTTTCCGTATTTTGTCTGTATTCCTGCTGTTGTCATTTTTCACTCTCTTTGGTTGTTAATATTTCGTACAAAAATGTGGCCACATGCTCTGCCAATTTCACCGGTACCGCATTTCCTACTTGCTTATATTTGCTGACCAGGTCACCCTCAAATTTTAGCCCTCTGGGAAATGTTTGGATGGCGGCGGCTTCCTGCCAGCTAAACCGTCTGGTAATTCCATTATCCCCGAATTTCCATAAATCTTTTCCAAGCTTTTCCATGTCCGGCGAGCTTGGATGCAGCGTAACTTGTTTTGCCATAGCTGGGATTGTATAAGAAACATCATCCCAACCTCTTTTTCTATTACGGGACATATATCTCGAAGAATAAGGCGCATTACAAATATCATCAGGGCTGGGCTCAGGCATACCGGCCAAGGCTTCTCTCATTGTCATTCTCTTATTCTTTGGTACAGGAATGGGAAAATCGTTAATATCAAAATCTTTTCTGATACCAACGATTATCACACGCTCCCTGTCTTGTGGAACTCCAAAATCACGGGCATTAACAAGCTGTGAAAATACGTTGTAACCGCACTGTGAAAACTCATCCTTTATGGCCTCAAAAATATTGCCGTTAGCCATAGTCAAAAGGCCTTTCACATTTTCTCCAACAAAAATCTTTGGTTGTTTTGCCTTAACGATTCTCACATAATGCTTGTATAAAACATTGCGTGAATCATCAATTTTTCTTGGGCCGCTTAGTGAAAATCCTTGGCAAGGAAATCCCCCGAGAATAATATCAGAATCTGGTATTTCGGTCACATCAACCTTGGCTATGTCACCACATACAACCTTTGCACTGCTCCAGTTCTGATGAGTTTCACAAGCGTCTTTGTCGAAATCATTAGCCCAAATTGTTTTGAAGCCAGCTTGTTCGAAACCAATGTCCAAGCCGCCCGCGCCACAAAATAGGCTTACGGCCGTAAATTCTCTCATCTACATACTCCTTGTTTTATAATGTGTTGTTTCACCCATAATCGGTCGTACAACAAATCTTAATTACAACAAGTAACCCTGCTGTTTTAAAGATTCAGTTCACGGTTTGAAAGCTTCTTCACCAGTGCGCTCTTCTGGAAGAAGGATATACCATAGCATTCGACCTGCCTGTAGCCTTTCAACCCCTCGGCGTATTTCTTCTCTGCAATCTGATCCAGCGCGTCATCGCAGTCCTTATCCATCTGCTCCTCGCTATAAGACTTCTTTGCCTCGATCACAAGCGCACGGCGGTTTCTCTTGTCCGTGAGCGTAATGTCCGTCCTGCCCAGTCCCTGCTCATGGTTCGATTTCACGCCGTAGCCAAGCCCTACGAAGATGCCCGTGATAAAGGCGTGATAATAATCCTCATGGTAATCATGGAAGCTGATGGTGTCAAACAGAAAATCGGACATCAGCTCTGTAGCCGTATCGGTGTCCCCCCTCCAGAACGCATCCATGAGTTCCCTCTGCCTGCTCCTGTCAAGCCGCTCCTGAAACAGCCTCACCACCGCGGTCTCGAAAATATCGGTGATCTCCGCGTTGGGAATCCGAAGCGATACCGTCCATCATACGCAGGGTAAGCGTTTTACCGAAACGGCGTGGACGGGTAAAGAGGGTAACAATGTTTTTTGAATCCTGCCTTAGTTCATAGAGCAGCCCTGTTTTATCCACATAATAGCATCCGCTGTTACGAAGTTCATCAAAGTTCATCGAAGTTCTCACCGCCAACGAAAATACTTATTGCCATAACCATGCCTCCCTCTCGAGAGTATCCCTATTGAGAACACTTTCCTGCTACCCGTATTATACTGTCTGTCAGGCGTAGAAGCAATCAAAAAGCCACAGCGACTCCTGGCCTTTCTTCTTATGTATTTCTTGCGTAAGCTCCATGCCTGTTTGACAAATCAACTATGGGACGCGCCCGAGCAACGAGCAGCCACGTAAGTTCCGCGCCGGCCTGACAGATCAGGCGGAAATTGTGAAAAGAAGCCCGGCATTCACGGATGAATACCGGGCTTCCAGACGTTCATTTTATATGGCGAAGGGGGCTTGCTCTGTGTTATGTGGCTGCTCCCGAATTACTTCTTCGCGTCATACAGTGCTTTTGCAGCCGCCTGCGCATTGGCCAAGCTATCATACCCGCCTTCTTTCACGACGTCATTTTCAGTGACCTTCTGCGGTGTTCCAAATGTTCCGTTAGCCGTTACGACCAGGTAGGAATACTTGTGAGGATCTTTTTCCTCGATAATATACCAGCCATACGGCAGATTTCCGATCCAGATCACACCGCTGGACTGGGAAGTCATCGGGTCTACTGTTACGGTTGTGTCCGTAGGTGTACCGTCAAGCTCGCCAAGCTGTGTCCTCTTAGTTCCTTGCTTGACGACGTACGGCAATGTGCCTGTACCCTTGAACACTTTGAAGGTCTTACCAGACATGGACGTATAGGTGGTGCCTACCTTCCTCAGGATCACCTTGCGGCTGCCGGTGACGCCAGTCCAATAGATGATTCCCGCATCTGTCTTTTCGCCTTCGATCGTGCCGTACAGGTAGGTGTCCGTGCCGTTTTCGGTCGTCTCATCGTCCTGGGCGTTGCGGAAGGCTTTCAGGTGCGCGGCGTCAAGCTGTGAACCCGTCGGACTCTCGGCAAACTTAACGCCTGTTTCCATCTTCGCAAACGGCATCAGCTGCTTGTAGCGGTACTGATCCTCCGCCCAGACCCAGATGGAGCTGTCGCCGGAGGTGATGTCTCCTGTCACGATGATGCTTGCCGGATCATATTTTTCATCCGTCGTGCTCTCCGCGCCGGTCTCAGCGAGGTAAATATCCTGCCGGACAGTATCACTTCCATAGGCTGCTCCGCCATTCTCCTTCGTGCTGTAGCCGTCAAGGGCTGCCGTGTTGGCATCACTGCCGGAGCCGAATCCGGGACTGCCGGAAAGCTTCAGCGTGCTGCCCTGAGAAACATAGATTCCAGCTCCCTCTCCTCCGGCCAACACCTTGTTTTTTTCAATGGTGCCGTCGTTCATTGTCATAGTGGCATTTTCTTCCAGCCTGACAGCTCCGCCTTTGCCATCCGTGTAGCATCCACTGATAGTGAGCTTGCCAAAGCTGACATTACGCCCTGTTTCGATGTTGAGACCACCGCCGCCATCACTGGATTGGCCTTCTTGTTCTTTCTTCGCGTCGCAATTCAGAATCTTGACGTTTTCACCTTCTACCGTCAGCGAGGCATCTCCCCATCCGATATTCACACCGCCGCCTTTGGCATCCGCATGGCAGTCACTGATAGTCAGCTTACCTTCAAATACTGCCGGTGAACTATGAATGAAGATACCGCCGCCACAGCCATTGTTCGCTTTATTTCCTGTGATTTTGACATCAGAGCCACCAATTTCGCACTTCGTCAAAGCCTCCAGATGCACTCCGCCGCCATGCTGCGCGGCACAGTTAACGACCTGGGCATCACCGTCCATGATGAAATTCCCATTGATCTTCTCAATAGCGCCGCCCTTGTCGGTTGCTATGGCATTTCTTAATATGCTTCCGGTGGTCACAGTCAAATCGCCCATTCTTGCATTGATAATGCCTCCAGGGCCTGTGTGAGTGTAGTTGTTTCCATCAAAGATAATATTCCTGAGTGTCAGTGACAATTCTGTGGGCGCCGAATCCGGTATAGTCAGCATGGAAGCATCGCCCGCAGTACCGTTCTTGCCCCTCAAAATGGTCGCGCGAGTGTCGTCAGCATTCGCAAAGCTGCCCTTGCTGTAAATATATACGTCGCCGTTGCTGTAGCCGGTATTGGTATTCGCCTGCTTCTTAGCCGTAGTGAAGGCCAGCTTGCGGTCCGCCTCAAACAACGGCCTGTCGGTACCGGGCTGCTCATAGTTGCGCAGCATATGGAGCTGGATGTCGGAACCTATTGTGTATTCATTGCCATCCGCCTTATACAGCTTCAGCTCACTTGTTCCGTCGGCAGCGACGCCCTTCATCGCGTTGAATGCTTCCGTCAGGGTTCTGAACACAGCCGGGTAATAGGTGGTTCCGTCTATCACTCTGGAACCCGCCCATCCGCCAGGCGCGGTTATGAAGAGCAGGCTACCGCTGTCATCCGTCAGCTTACACAGATAGCTCTCCCAGCGGATGATTTTTTCAGATTTGTTGTGTCCTTTATCAGGTGTATGGTTCCCGTCTATCAGGGTACAGACCGCGCCGTACATTCCGTTGCGGTCGTTAGTGAACTTGTGGAGGTTAGCGCTGCTAATATAAGTACCGAAGTCATCTTCGTATCCTCCATGAAGCTCATACGGTTCGCTCTCCGCGCTTCCGTCCATCCCGTCAGCGCCGGTAACGTACACGCCGATGTGGGCATCCTCGGTCAGGCCGTTTTCCGTGGTGTTGATGATAGCGTTTGTATCGCCGACTTCAGTAGTCGGTGTTTCCGCTCTATGCCGTGTCAAAACCAGGTTCTTCTGCTGGGAAGCAAAATTGCCCACGCCAAAGTTATTGTAGATGACAGCATCACCTTCAAGCCTGAATGTGCATACGGCCCATTTTGTTTGATTGGTTTCCTTCAAAACCGGGAATCCTGCCGCCGCTCGATCCACACTGTTATCTTCTCCGGCATCCTTAATAGCCAATCCTGACATTGCGTTCACAGCGCCGCCCTTATCAGCGGTCGCTATATTATTCTCTATCCTGCCGCCATCAATAGTGACCGTGCAGGCCTGCGTACCACTGTCATTGGTTCTTCCGAGAATGGCCGCGCCGTAAGGCGCACGGAGGTTGCGTAGTGTGCTGTTCTCGATGGACACGGTACTCATCTTCATGTAGACGGCGCCTCCGCCAAGACCCGCGTTGACATCATCGGCCGCCAGGGTTGTTCCGGCGGCATGGCCGTCAATAAGGCAATTCTCCAGCTTTGCGGTATATTTATAACCATCTTCGTCAATGTTCGTTCCGGACGGCAGGCCGAAGACAGCGCCGCCAAAATTCCTGGCTGTGCAGTTCAGGATCTTGACCGGCTCCGTGTCTTCTTTATTGCCGACCTTGAGCGTACCGCGCTTAAAATAGATCGCGCCGCCGCCCAGATTGGTCTGGTTCGCGTTCGGCGTGGTGTCGTTACAGTTAGCATTCCAGATGTCCGCCCCAAGGCTCTCATGCCCGTTGATCACCGTGCCGTTTTGAAGGCTGATGGTGTTCTTTCCTTGTCCCTCGACCGGAGAATCACAGTAGATCGCGCCGCCGTTGACATCTGCCGTACAGTCGGCAATCTTGCCGCCGTCTATTATGATATTAGGTCCCGGAAACTGATTCAATTTCACAATGTTCCCATTCGGCATTTTGAATCTATCATGCCCGCTGTGGCTGCCACCGTTATCACAGCCATTGAACACAAATATCGCGCCGCCATACCTTGCATTCTTCGTGCTGCCATCCAGCTTATCATGCCCATCGATGACCACGTCGGTCAGGGTGAGGGTTGTTTTTCTTCCTCCTTCACTGTTCTTATGTATGTGCTGGTTGAAAATATGATATATCGCGCCGCCATTTTCGGAGGCCGTACAATCATAGATCTGGGTATGGACCGCACTCTCTCCACTGCCTCTGTCCCTCAGATCCAGGTTGCCGTTGGCAACGTAAATCGCGCCGCCCTTTTGAGCATTCACAGTGTCCTTGTCCAGGTTCACATGGCCGCGGATAATAATGCCTTGAATCAGAAGATCGGCAGTGTCAGATTCCCTCCTGATCGTATCATCATAGATCGCGCCGCCATAGTATCCGGCTCTGTTATCATCCATTTCACCTCCGGTAATGCTCATGGAGCCGCTGCCGGTAGTGTATATGCCGCCGCCCGCGAAGTCAGCAGAGCAGTTATCGATCCTTCCGGGATGGTCGGAGGCCGTGGCCAGGATGACCGTCCCAAGATTGTAGACGCCGCCTCCCTTGCCTGACGCGCAGGTGGTTTCGTAGGTGTCACTGTCCACGCTGACAATAACTTTGCCATTGGCATTCTTCGGGGCAATCGCTTTACAGCCCCTGATCTCGCCGCCGGTCATATCAAGCTTGCCGGCTTTCACATAGATGCCTCCGCCATTGCCGTTAACGGCTTCGCAGTCGCTGATCACGCCGGGCTTTCCTCCCTCGGTATGCATGTCGATAGCCATGTCCTTGCCGGCTATGACTGCCTTTGACTCGGTAAAGATGCCTCCGCCGTTCTCAGCGGCTATGCAATGGTGAATCAGGCCGCCTGTCATATTGATGGTGCCGCTCACTCCATTATAGATCGCGCCGCCATTTGTGGCAGAGCAATGCTCCATGGAGCCTTCTATGTCGGCATGGGCAGAACCTGCCTGATCGTCTTCCGCCATAGTCAGCTTACCGAGGTTGTCAATGGCCCCGCCGTTTGTGGCCGCCCTCAGCTTGATCAGTTCGCCGCCATGGAATTCAAGTGTAGCGTTCGCGGAGATGTATACACCGCCGCCTCTGTCAGCATTGGCATCGACAGCAGCAGCGTCAGCTCTGTTCGCGGCATCCGCTTCCTCAGCAGTCAGCTGCTTTCCGTCTTTGACATCTCCTGCCTTGTATATGGTCATCGTGCTATGACCATCTATATAGACGTCCCTGAATGTCGCTTCCGCGCCGCTTTCAAGACAGACCGCGCCGCCGTATGCGGGCGTGCTCCCATCACCAACCGCGTAGTTATCCAGAAGCTTCGCGCCGCTTTCAGTCAACCTGCCTTTTACGCACACCGCGCCGCCTTGGACTGCCTTACTGTTTCTCAAGGTACTGTCCTCATTCAAGTTCAGCGTTCCGGCGGGCACGCTTATTATGCCGCCGTGTCCGCTGCCGCCGTCGCTTGTATCGCAGGTATAGGTCGTACCTCCTGTTGTGTATTTACCATCCGCGCCATATGCCTTGTTGCTGCCGTCGAACGTGATCATGGCAGTTGTCAGCGAAGCGGAAGCGTTATTCACGACAAACAAGGATCTGCCGTTATAGCCGCGCTTAAGGATGGCCACATCATTCCTGTCCCCGGACTCAGGGGTAATTACATTTCCTTCATCATCCTTAACCTCGGCGACATAGGCCTTCCTGCCGTCAGCGGCCGTAAACGTCTTCACGAAGTTATAGACGCCGCCGGAGGTAGCTGCTGTAGTTATGATGATGTTATCGGTAGAGCTGTTGAGCAGAACCTTGTCGGTGGACGGTATCACGTAGTCTACCAGCATCTGTATGGCCACCGAATGATCGGCATCCATGGTATAGTAATCGCTCTGTCTTGCGTAATTCAGCGCTTTGTTAAGCGTCGCGAACGGTGTCTCAGCGACCACATCCTCCCCGCCGATATTCACATTCTCCTCAATCTTGCATATATAAGGAATGGTGTTGGTTATGACGACTTGCGCGAATGAGTTCTCCGTAGCGGGAGTATACGCGTATTTCGGCATGAAGAGATCTGCTTCGTCCGTCTTCGCCGACGTCTGAAGCCGTCCCTCATTTTCACCTTCGGTATACAGCGCGAATATGGCGAGCGCTTCACCCGACGCGGTGCGTTCCACCACATAATAGGTATAGGATGCCGGCAGTTCACCGATGGTCAATGACCAAATAGACTTGCCGTCTTCCGTCGTCAGATTGTCCAAATCGATCTGATAATCGCCGAAATCTCGAAGCTTCATGCTTCCGCCGACTAAACTGTTGCCCGCATGGCCATTCAGCATAGTCACGGCTCCGTCCTGATCTTTGTATGTGTCCGGGATCTCAACGCGGTCTGAGCCGCTGCTGTACTTTATCCCATACAACTCAATCACAGAAGACTCTGTCTTGAGTCCAGACGCATTGACCTCATTTCCTCTGATGTCCTTCCACAGCTTTTTCACGGTAAATGAGGTAGTGACCTCCCGGTTTGTGACTGACAGTATCGTCCCAGGATCAGGTTCACCCTTGTTCACCGTCCTTATGAGCCTGAAACGTGCATCCTTGTCATGCCCGTCCGCCTTCGTGACATTGAACTCATGGCTTTCGGAAGGTATTACATCCTCGTAGACCGGCTCGAAGGCTGAGGACGCTGCCGCGTCCGATCCTATCCGTGTCTCTTCAAGTACATAAGCACTGTCCGCTATGTAGCTTTTACTTACATCTATGCCTTCTATCTCGATGACCCATGTCAAGTCGTCAATCACCCTGCCGTCCGTGGGAAGAGTGATCAGCTTCTCGGTCATGGAGTCGCTCCCAATACGGAAGGGCTTTCCATCCACACGCTTCAATGACAGCGTGACCGTCCGAGGATCCAAGGCGTCCCGAGCGGATTTGTCGGCCTGATCTTCAAACTGCCAGGTCTTGTTTACGCTAAGGCGGGTCTGCTTGAGGTCGCACACGAAGGTGTAGATAAGCCTCGTGGGTGCCGCGTCGATACCGGTGGCCACTTCCTCTGTCTTAATGGTCAGATCATAGTCCGGCAGCCGGCCTTCCACGGTATCTTCCCCGCCGAGGTCGCATTTCAAAGGTCTGCCATCCACGCTAAAGACCGGCACCGCGCCGTCGTGCCTGACCGGCGTCCTGGCACTGAGTACCCCCCTCTCCTCCGTGTTCTCAAAGCCTCCGGTTCCTTCACTTCCACCGACAAGGCTGTAGTACTGAAGCGTATACTCCGCTTTTTTCTGCGAAGGATCATTCTCCTTCAGAGGATCTTCATCGGCGTCCAAGGGCGGATGCCATTCCATCTGCACTGTTACGGGATAGTTCTTACGAATGTTGTCATAGGTTATGTCCAGACCGCCAGCGGTGTCGGGATTGACCGTGAACGCACCGGTTATCTTCGTGGCATCCTGAACACCGTTTGTGATGGTCACAGCGTAAGGGTTGTATTCAGGGTTAATCGTCACGTCCATGTCATTTACCAGCTTATATCCGGTCTGAGTGACAGTATAATCTCCCGGCGGAAGATAGCGGTACTTGCTTCCTTCTATCGAGTCCTCGCTCTTTGCGGCTACCGGCACACCCATATCATAGGTCGTCCCGCTGTCGGTGTCAGCGAAATGATAGCTCACGTTCTGTATCTTCAGCGTGCTCCCCTTGTCATCGGTATCATCCTTGAATTTGGAAATGATATTTACCCGACCATAAGGAGTGAACGTGTTGGTGAGTGTGAGCTTTTGCATGCTGTAAGGCTCTTCATGAGTTACCTCTTGTACAGCCTGACGGTTCACTATTTCAACACTTTCTCCATTCTCGGGAGTGACGGAATTTGAAATACTTCTGTATAAATCCATCTCTTTGATAACTTCCTTGCCGATTCCGTCGTTGTTATTAATAGTTACAGTCGCACTGCTAATTTCAGGGGTGGTTGTCTGAAAAGGAATATAATAATCCTTGTTCGATGTGCTTAATTTAAGACGGAAATTTGTGCTGATAGTATTCGTATATTCATCACCGTTCACGCTCCACTTTAACTCAAGTTTAGTTACATCAAACTCACTGTCAAGACCTAATAACTTCAAGGCTCCAATCAAAAAAGCGTTAGATTTATTTGTCCTGATATGCAGATACCAGGTTTCATATGGTCCTTGCGGATCTGCCGGATATGCCTGCTCTGTCCTCGCGGGCATCCCCGGCACGTCTATGATTGTCCGCGTCCCATTCTCAGCCACACAGCTCACAGTCAGTTCTTCCCATTCTCCAGGAAGGCCTTCACCGTAAGTATCAGGCGTAGCGTCATCGACGGTATCTTCTTTTACCACCATTTCTTCCTCAGTGGCGGTATAGCCTGTGATATCCCCCACGGATATTTCATATGTCGGGATGTATACCGTGTCCTTCCACTCGGTCGTGCGAGTATCCTCATCCACATGGAGGTCATATGGACGGAAGCCCTTGCCGTCGTTATCCGCGCGGTCCGGGTCAAGATATACCGGAAGCACATGGCCGGTAGACGCGCCGCTGTTGTTCTTGCCATAAACCCATGTAGTCAGAACATCATCAGACGGAAGCTGCTCGGCATGACCGTTAAGCTGCCACACCTTCTTCAGCTCCACCTCCTGCAAAGGAATCTCGATATTCTTCATAGCAAGCGTCAAGTGCGCTGTATCGTAGCTGGTCTGCTGTGCCGTAGAACTGGCCGCTATATACTTCTGGTTAAGAGTGATGTCGCTGTCTGTAACATAAACCGACTTGTGGGCACCTGTATTCGCCCCATTCTTTTCGATCGCAAGTCTATAAATACTGTCATCAGCTCCAAAATACGGTCCGTAATACAGGCTATTATTTCCGCCCTGCATCACGATCCTATTGCCTTTATCATCTATAAAAACCAGATTGTCTATGATAAGATCGGTGTAATTATAGGCGTGGGTCGCTAAGATTCTTCCGGTGTCGGTAGTAGCGTAATTTTCCCATTCCTTGGGTAGACGTATATCCTGGAACAGCACACCATCATGCGAGTCCGGAACATCGTTCACATTAAAGTGTATCTTTGCCTGTGTTACTGTTTCTCCGGCTTTTGCACTATGTACCTCCATCTCCACTGATCTGAGATGCGTATATAGCTTATGAGGGTAGGTCATCGTATTATCTGATCTTTTACGATAATCGTCATTCCCGCTGTTCCCATATGTGATGTTATCGACAAGCTTGAACGAAGACACGTTAATATGAATCTGGGCAAGGAAATAATCCCCACTCCCGACATCGACATACTGTCCGCCTGTACTCTCATAATAATCATCTATGATCACCGATGGCGTGCGAGACTGAGTCGGGGTCTCCTTACGATAGTATCCATACTTGAACTCATCCGGAAACTCCCCTTCTTCTATCTGATAGCTGTATGACTGATTTGTCTCAAATTTCTCCTTGCCGGCCATCGACGGAGTATAGGTATGCCCCGCTTGGGTTTTCACCATCACGCTTGTGTAAAACTCGTGATCTCCGATCTTGTTGAATACATAGACCTCGCGGGTCCACACCTCACCGGACGCATCGCTCGTCTTGACAACTTCGCTTTCTTTAAGAGAGGTTATCGTCTGGGCGGTCTCCTGGTCACTCGAGCTGTATGCGGTCAGGGGGTATCTCCCGGACTCATCCACGCCATAGATGGTGAAGGGAACATCAAAACGAGCCCCATTTCCGACCCAGGTCTTTGTGACGGTGATAGGGATCAGCTTGGCATCCACGCGCTCATTATTCCATATATTTATCACGCCCGAAGTAATGGTCAGTGCCGGCGTATAGGATGTATTCGCCTCATCCGCTGTTGCCGTACTGATGCTGAAGTCGTCGTTTACTGAGAGCAGCCAATGGCTGGGGACGGTTTCATCATTCACCAGCTCTTTCATCACAGGCGCAAAGACCATATGCACCGGGTCATCACCGTTATATTCGTTCACTGATGATGTCACTTCCGTGAGTACATAAGTCTTTCCCCTCTCAAATATAATGCCGTCGGTACCATCATAGGGGACAACAAACACACCATCGTTTCCGGTGGTGTACTCCTTCGGCGCGTCAGAACTCCCCTGCTCCGCTATCGTGAACTTGATGCCTCCTATGGCATAATTCGTCTGGCTGCCGGAGGTATCTATCAGTCCGAGCCGGAACTTGACCGGAGTCTTACCCAAAGGCGATCCGTCTTTTCCTTCCTCTACTCCGACGCTGTTGATGGAATTGCCGTTTTTGTCCTTCAAGACCAAGCTGCCGTTGGTCGGCATCTGTCCGGTGTAGGCATTGTCCCCCCAGCCGGCATCGGTAATGGGGATGGTGATCGTCTTGTGATATACCTGTCCGGTCTTGAGCGTTTTGGTAGAAGTCACCGTCTCGCCTTCGATAGTCTGGCTGGTCTGACCGTTCGACAGGTTCCAGTTAAGCCTGCCGTCTGCATAAGTCGCGGCTTCACTTGAAGTATCATTGCTGCTGTCCGCCGCGGTACCTCCGTCGAGCGAATCCCTGTTGGTATCCGCCTGTCCTTTTAATGCCGGGGAAAGCTCGTCTTCTATTGTCATGTCGGAATCGGCGTTGCTGATGGCATCGTTTATGATCGCCTCGAAAGCAGGAAGCAGCTTGCTTGGATTTGAACCCGCGACATAGTTATGCCCCTGACGGGAGATCAGCTTCTGGCGGTCATTTACAGTAGTTCCGCCGAACATATTCAGGCCATAGATTACGGCATTCGCGTTAAAAAGCTTGCGCGCCTGGTCACGGACACCGTTGAAGACTATGTTGTCAGCGGCAAGTCCGCCGTCGGCGAAATCTGACAGGTACACGATCACGATTTCCGCATCCCTGCCGCTCGATGCGTTCGCCTTTCTCCGGCGGTCGACCATTCCGAGCAGTGTCTGAATGGTTTGGGTGTGGTTTGTGCCGTTGTGTCCGGTATATTGATTTTTCATCCAGTTATTCGCGGCATCGTAATCGTTATAAAAATCCGAATACAGCTGAGCGCGGTTATCCCACACCAGGAAGGCCACTTCATTGCTGTAGGGTATGGCCTTATGATTCGCGTCCAAAAGCGCCCGGGTGGCCTTCAATATGGCCGACCTCGCCCACATGAACCTGGGAGCGGTCAGATTGGTTCCTCCCACATTCGCGGTCGCCGCGTTAGCCATGGAACCGGTTTCGTCACAAACAAGTATGAAATCAATGGGCTTGCCCTGCTTCTGGAAGAAGCTGATAGTGATCTCTATGTCTCCGTTGGCGTTGACCTCAGACTTCTTCCATATCTGGGTCATGCTCGTATCGTTCTCTGCGCCCTTCTTCGTCTCGCTGTCAGCGTTCAATGCCTCGACCTCAGGGTTTGTGACGATCAGGTCAGGTACATTTATCGCGTCAGGGAAAAGTGTGTTGACATAGCTCTCCTCGACCAGCGTACTGCTGCCGGCAGGAAAGACCGTGTATGGCGCTGATATGACCTTGACGCCATTTATGGTGCCGGGCAAAACGGCAGTTCTGGACAGATTGCTGTATCCGGATGCACGCCTGGTTATAGTAGCCCCGGTTCTCTGGTTATTGATAGAATAGATGAAGCCCTGATAAGTCACTGTCTGAGGGTCTGTGACGCGGATATCTATGATCCTTCCGTCCGTCAAAGTGATAGTCAGCTTTTCCTCAGTCTCGAAGGATTGAATGCTGGTCAGCAGCCAGTCTTCTTCCCTGTCATAGTCCTGCCAGGAAGAATCATCCGTATACTCGATGGCCTCCGGCTCTCCCGAAGCCGCATCGTCTTCAGAATCAGGTATCAAGGCTTCCGCGCGTTTCTTCAGCGCCTGCCTCGCTTCCTCTCTGTCCACCTTATCTACAGTGAGTAGTTCGGGATTACTAAACTCAACGTTTCTGATAACAGAAAAATCCTCCAATAATTCTCTTGCTTCAACGGCATCTGTGTCCGCACCGGCTACTATCGCTTCCAGCAGTTCGGACAGCAGGAGGGTCGTCCCTCCTTCCATGCTGAAGGTGTACTCTCCCCAGTGGAAATCAACCGTATATCCGAGCACGACGAACACAGAGAAGCCATCGGTCGTGAAGGCGGCGGTGTTGTTGATGAGATCGACCTCCATGAGCTGAGGAATGCTGTTAAGGACAGTCAGCAGCTCTTCGTCATCCACGCTTTCATCATCTAAAACATAGCCGTGCTCCTCCCTTTCTTCATCAGAAAGATCGACATACACAGCCCTGTCTTCATCTGAAAGACCGGCATAGACAAGCCGCTCCTCCTCTGACAGGTCTGCATACACTTCACGCTCTTCATAAGAGAGGCCTATATAAACATCACGCTCTTCATCCGAAAGCTCATCATAAACTTCCCGCTCTTCATCTGAAAAGCCGGCATACGCCTCCTGCCGCAGCTCTTCCTGCAGCTCCTCCGACAGTTTTTCCGCAAAATGAACCACACTGACCTGCATGTTATCAGCCAGCTTGTAGTGAGGAATACTGATCTCGACCTTCATATCCTTCGCGGGCTGGTATTCCTCGCCGGTCGCCTTGCTGCGAAGCGAGATATCAAAAGCCTTAGCGATGGGAACCGACTCATCGGATATACCGTCTGTATCCAGTCCTACCAAGCCAGCGCCGACAGACAGATAATCCGCGAAATTCGGATCATTATTCTCGGTGACTTCGCGCACGACAAGCTCGGCATCCTCCGGGATGCCTGAGTTCTCGTTATATGTGACCTTTACGCGGTAGATATCCCACTCTGCGGTCAAAACGCTATTTGACAGCACGGTATTGCTGTCATTATCAACGCTCTCGACATCGCTTACGACTGCTTCCGCCTCTGCGGATACAGCTGCCGCGTCCGCGGCTATATCCTCTCCGGCTGCCGCGTAGTACATGGACTCGGAATCCATATCATTCTCCGCCAACTCCGCAGGTTCAGCCTCGGCATCTCCTGGAGCTTCATCTCTCACAGCAGCATCCTCCACGGCAGTATCCACCGCGTATGAGGCAGGCCTCGCCATGGCAGCGAGCGCAGTCAGGCATAGCCTGCCCTCGCCGGACGCTAACAGGCAGACTGCGCATAATAAAGCAATGATCCTTCTTGTTTTTTCCTTCATGGTACAACCTCTCTGACATGTAATCTACGCACGATATCCGTAATTGTTAATTGTTCGGGCACTGGCAAATACTGCAGCTATCATGCGATTATTGTTGGAATAAATGATCGGGAATAATTCGTCATAATTGTTATGATTAGGTTTATTTTTCCTGTTATGCACGATGGATTATAAATCACCTGATATCAACCGATACTCGTCGTCATTAATTATGCTTGATCGTGATTTGTAATTTTATATAATTGTCGGCTTCTTTTTGCTCATAGTCTTTATTGACCGAAATATATTGTATATAATTTCTTCAGTGTGCAATTAAATGCTCTATTTCTTCAAATATGATTGCGCAATATCAATATTCTATGTTTGATAAAAAATGAAAAGTGATTTGTGTATCATTTTTAATTAATAGAAGTATAGTAAGGTTTATGTGACATGTCAAATAAATATGTCTCTTTTATCAGCCATTATTCTATCGACATTCAACTATGAATACTTTTTTATCACAAAAAACCCGGAATTCCCCACTCAGGCAGTCGATTTCCCGCCCGCACGTATGAGTTCGTGGCAACTAGCGTCAGTATATTCAGCTGCTCCTCTGATATGTTGATTCATGGCACTGTCTGCCATGGTATTATCATCGTATTGATCAATTATAAAAGAAGAACTGTCCCTTTGCAGAGGCAGTTCTTCCATTTTTGTATTATGTACTCAGTTTACCTGTTTTTGCCGGATATCATACGCCTGTCTGTCAAGGATGCGCTTTCCTGATCGCGTCATACCTTGCCTTC
The DNA here is from genome assembly GCA_902770965.1 of uncultured Lachnospiraceae bacterium. GTDB lineage: Bacteria > Bacillota > Clostridia > Lachnospirales > Lachnospiraceae > RUG11623. The sequence continues at coordinate 83,946 of CACXUY010000001.1, forward strand.
GCCTGTGTTTCAGCCGCCTGTCGGTTATCATATCCGTCAACCTTATCCTTCATCATTCCGGAAGCGTCGGCCTCCTTGGTTCCGTATACACCTGAGCCATCCACGACTACGTAGAAGAACCTGTTTGGCTCGGTCTCTTCAATGATGTACCACCCATAAGGAAGTATTCCCACGAAGAAACACCCTGACTCACCGGAGGCCAGTCCGGTCAGAGGGCTCGTCCCGCCCTTAGGAACATAGGCAGAGGCACTGGCTCCCTTGTAGATCGTGAAGGTTTTATCCTTCAGCGGGACATATAAACTGTTCAGCTTGCGCAGGATGACCTCTCTCATCCCGCTGATACCGGTCCAGTAGACATAGCCTTTGTTGTCTCCCTCTATGGTGCCCTTCAGCCAGGTATCCGTGGCATTATCAGTTTTCTCATCGTCCCGCGCGTTTCGGAAGACCTCCAGATGGACGGCATCCAGTTCACCTTCTTGAAGGGAACCATTTTGCACATCTGCGAATTCGACTCCCTCAAGCATTGCGAAAGGCATTGTCTGTTTGTAATGAACCTCATTTTCCGCCCAGACCCAAATAGTGCCGGGTTCGCCGGTCAGGTCGCCTGTGAGAACGATGGTCTGTGGCGCATTTTCATGTGCCTCACTGATGTAGATATCCTGACGCACATTGTTGGAAGAATGGTAATTCTTCTGCCCGTTCTGTTTCCCCGCATAATCGGAGAGCGTCACATAGTTTCCTGCCGCCACAGCCGCACCGGATGCATCGGTTGTTTCAATGATCAGGTTTCCGGCCGTGTCTGTACCTTTTCCTCCAAAATCCGGCGCACCGGCCAGCTTCAGTACGGCATCCGTCTTAAGGTAGATACCGGCTCCGGCTTCAGTCGCAGTGTTGCCCTTTATAGTTGAATTATCCGTCAGGACAAGGGTTGAGCCTTCATGTATGTAGAACGCGCCGCCAATCTTTGCCCTGCCTCCGGCGATGGTATTGGCACTTTCCGTCATGCTCAGAGTCGTCTTGCCTCCTATATAGATAGTGCCTCCCTTACCTTCTCCGTACTCGTTTGCGCAGTTGGAAAATGTGCTGCCCTTTACCGACGCGGCAGCGCCTTCGCCTGTGTTCATGAACGCTGCTGCTCCGCCATACCTCGCCAACGCGTTGTTGTCAACAAAGCAGCTTATGAATTCACATCCGTCAATGACAGTATTAGAAGCCGTGCTGCTGACCGCACCGCCGTCTCTGTAGGCGCGGCATTTGGTAAAGCTGCAGTTATTTATGGTCAGGCCGGTACCTGTGGAGGAGTCCAAGTTCGAGCTGTAGGCGTTGATCGCGCCGCCGTCTCCGGCGAAACAGTGGATGAAACATATTCCGTATATCTTGGACGTCCCACCGCTTCCTACGGCTGCCGTTCCGTTGACCGTAAGCGTATTTTGAGCAGTATAGACCGCGCCTCCTCCGGCTTCGGAGATACACCTTTCAAATATCACAGGGTTTGACGGAACTCCTCCAAGCTCAAGGTTTGCTTCGGCAGCAACATACACTGCTCCGCCTCTCAATCCTCCGTCAATGTCAGGATTGGCGGCATCTCCGTTGGCATTGGTATTGCGCATGGTCGTACCGTTGCCGACGGTAAGTGATCCCGACGTCACATTTATAAGACCTCCGCTTGTCGTGGACCGGACCCCGGTTATAGCAAAGTCTTCCACATCAGGATCCGCATCCCTGTCAGTAAACACTGCGCCGCCATCGAAAATGATCCCGGTCATGGTCAGCTTTGCCGCACTGTTGTTTACCGTGAGCAGTGAGCCACCATCCTGACCTCGCTTTATGATCGCCTTACCCACGCTGTCACCGGCTTCCCTGCCGACAAATGCACCGGAATATATAAACCTGAACAGATCGTGATTGCCGGTCATAGCAGTCGTTACGCCCGTTTCCGCAGTCGTGAACACAATGTTGTCATCGGGATCGGACAAAACAGCCCTGTCCGCATCCGGTACAGCATAGTCCCTAAGCATCTTCAATTTGATCTCATTACTCGGGGACATGGCATCTGCCTTGGCATACTCAATTCCGTTTACCTTATACAGGTCTCCTTCTGCTGCGCTGACTCCGTCCCCAAGCGACGTATACACCGCCGGAAGGTAGGTGTAGCCATCCACTGTGTTTCCTACATAGGCATACAGAAGGTTGTCATTTTTATCCGTAAGCTTGCATATCATGTCAAGCCAGTAGATATAATTGTCTGACGCATTCTTAACGGCATAAGCACCATTCCTGTCATTGGTAAACCGGAAAAGATAGGTGCCATTATCACTGCCGTCCCTTGTGCCAAAAGGCATCCCAGGCATGCCATGATCTTTATAAGGATTCGTTTCAGACCCGCCCATGTCATCACCGATGACATAGACTCCTATGTGGGCGTCAAAACCAAGACCGCCCGGAACAGTCCTGATAACGGCGTTGTTCCCATCATTGTCCGGATCCTGCTCAAGTACCAGATTTTTCTGATTGCCGCTATTGTCAAGGTTGTCATAGACCACGGCGTTGCCCCCAAAGTATATACTGCTAAGGGCATTTGCGCCTGACGCCGCCACCATAGGTGAACCGTCCACGATGGTTTTTGCGGAACGGATATTGATCGCCCCTCCGGCCGCTTTGCTGGTAATACAGCCCGTGACAGTACCGTCCTTCATGGTGACCTTTGAATAGTTCTTGCCTCCGTCATTGGTCCTGGCATAAATGCCCGAACCGCATTGCGCCGCACATGACCGTATGTCACAGCCGTTGAGGCTCAGCGCACCCATCTTCATGAATACACCGCCGCCGTTTATTTCCGCCGTGCAGTATTCGATCATCGTATCGCTCATCTTTATTGTTGAACCGATACTCTTATCGCTGGGATAATAGGCATCATTATTGTTATATATAGCACCGCCGTCCCCGGAAACATTACAATTCCGGATTATCGCATTGTCCATGGTCGTAGTGCCGTTCTGCATGAAGATTGCGCCACCTCTTTTGGCGTTCATCTGACTTGAAGCAAATCCATTGTAATGACCGTCGATCGTGCTGTTGCTTATAGTATAGGTCGTCCATGCGATTGAATCCCATGCCCTTGCCCTGTTGTATATCGCTCCGCCTTCTTCCGTCACCGTCAGATTATAGAAACAACATCCATCCTCTATCTTAAGCGACGCCGCATAAGCCCTCTCATCCTCGGTGCGGTTTCTCATATAGATGCCGCCGCCTCTCTTGGCGTTAGGAGTAGTCGAAGGAAGATTAACATGGCCGTTGATGGTGAGTCCCTTGAAGACGATGGCCGAGCTTGTGATTTCGTATATCGCTCCGCCGTTTTCTTTGGCCACACAGTCTATGATCTGACCTCCGGTGATATCAAGTTCCCCGGTTACGGTATTGCTTCCGCTTCCATAGCGACCGTTATAGATACCGCCGCCATTTACATCCGCCATACATGACACTATGTTTTCCGCCAGATTACCTGTCGCAGCAAGCTGTCCCAGCTTCAGCGTGCCAAGGTTATAGATGGCTCCGCCGTTGCCGGAAGGTGCCATGCCGCTGCCGGAATCCACAGTGTCGCCGTCCTTTTTCCTGGCGGTACAATTTCTCACGGTGCCGCCTGTCATGTCCAACTCACCTGCCGCAAGGTAGATACCGCCGCCGTTTGCCGCAGTGCAGTCACTGATGATGCCGGGCTGCTGGGCAGCCGTATGGAGATTCACGGCGCCCTTGATCTCGGTATTGCTGCCTGTTCCTATGGTCTGGGTTTCCGTGGATTCCGTAAAGATTCCACCTCCGTTTTCTATCGCCATGCAGTGTTCTATGTAGCCGCCGGTCATGTCTATCTTTCCGCCTTCAGCGTTATAGACCGCACCGCCGTTTTGGGCGGAACAGTATTCCAAAGAGCCTCTGGTAAGGGTTGTCACACCGACCTTTTCCGCCATAATCACGGTACCTGCATTATACAGGCCTCCTCCGCTGCCGGTGACCTTGCACTTGATCAGCTCACCACCGGTGAAGGTAAAACCGGCGTCGGACGCCACATAGATACCTCCGCCATTTGCTGCGTTGGTGCTTGCACCGGCAGCCTGAATCTTGTTGGCCTCATCATCTGTTCCCAGCGTGAGTGTCGTATGTCCGTCAATGATCATGCCGTTTTCTTCTGCAGTGACTCCGCTCGCTGCATAAATCGCACCACCGTTGGTCGTCGCCTCACAATCATAGAAACAGGCATCTCCGATATTAAGGTTTCCAGCCGAGGCATATACGCCGCCGCCGTTGACAGCCTTGCTGTTTCGCACTACCGTATCGTCACCCACCGTCAAACTCCCGGCAGACCCCATGATGACGCCGCCGTTTCCGGTACATGTCTTTGCGGCTGTCTGAGTATTGCCTCCGTCAAGGATGATGTCGGTCGTTGTAAAGGTGCCGCTGTTGGTGAACATGCTGCCCCCGGTCACCGCGCGGGTGATAGTTGCATTTCTGGTGTCATTATAATAGTATTTTCCGCTGTGGGCCGTAGTGAGAGTGACATTGCAGCCGACGGGGATGGATACATTCTCAGGTGTATTGTAGTCGATCAGCATTTCAACGGTGTCCGTCTTGTTGACGATCTTACCCAACTGCCTTCCGCTGACATTGCCGTTGTTGTTGATGAAGTCCACCGCCTTCTGGATCGTATCAAACACATGCTCCTCTCCGTCCTGATCGACGACCTTGCAGATAGCCCACACGGCGTAGAGGGTATTGGTATTCTCCGCATCGATAGTATTGACATACGCCGTGTCTCCATCTCGGGCTATAGGAAGCGTAGCTGTGGCAAAATCTGCCCAGCCTGCCAGAGTAATCATGTTGCCGTAGCTGTCTGAACGAACTGCGGTAAAGTTAATCCCATCCTCATCCTCAGCGACAGGGAAGGGGTCATTGGGCTTCTTTTGGAAGCTGCCGCTCCAGTCGGAATTCATCCAGTCACGGTAGAGCACGCTTACCTCGCCGTTATGAGGATCGCCCACTTTGTTGATCACCTTGTTGGCATATGACGTAGTCCTGTCGCTTTGCAGCACAAATCTTGCGTTATCTGCGTTTTTATCGTAATACAGCGTGGTTTCGCGGTATTCGCCATAGATGGCATACAGGTGCAGCTCTACAAGAGGATTGCCATTGACATCCTTGTCGCCCTCCTGAAATATATATACAGTATTTGCGTAGTAGCTCTGTCCGGAACCATCTGCTTTGGTATTCCAATAGGCAAATTCTCCTCTATATGGATGATTGTTAACATCCACTCGGTCTACATACAGTACCAGCCTCTTACCCGAAGCATCGGCATCCGCTCCGTCCAGAATGGTAGCTTTTGTGCCGACGGCATACCGGTTGCTGTCGACCACATACTTATCCTCGTCCTTTAATACACCATCTGTCTTGCCCCCATTCGCATGGAAAATGATGCGCTTGGTGGACAGGTTCATCCACTTAGGATAAAGAGTCACGCTCTCCCTGACGATATAGTTCATGGAGATATCTCTAAGCTCACCGTTATCATCCTTGATCTGCCAGCCGAGGAATATCTCTCCATCCTTAGCAGGTGTAACGGGAACCTTGGTCTCCTTAAGCCTTGTACCATACTTTACGGTATAAAGCGCCGATACCGGTGAACCGTTGGCATTGCCATTCTTGTCCACTCCTTCCGTCTTCACACCGCAATATATCGGTGCCCATATGGCATAAAGCGTCACGTTGTAGGCAGGCATCCTGCCATCACGTGTACTGTAAACCTGATCTGCGTCAGAAAGGCCATCGATGACGCCCCATCCCACAAATTCCTTGCCCACAGGGGCTGGATATTGATCTGTAGCCGGTGAGTACACCTCGGGCAGGTAATCCTTCATCGCACCGTTCGAACCTGTAAGCTGAGCCTTATATTTAACGGTCATGCTTGTCACTTCCCTGCTCCGGTCTATCAATGTAAGCGTGAAGTCCACAGGTTCATAGTAAAAATAGAGATCATAGCCTGCCGTGCCTACGTCTGTCCTCTCATATTTGTGGGTCTTCTCCATGGAAGGATACACAGTGCTGACAAAGGCAGACCAGTCCATGGTGTTCCACTTGCCGCTGTCGTCCTGATAATGTATCTGCCTTCCGTTCAGTTCCGTACCCTCTGATATCACTTTCAGGTTGTTCTCTGTACGAGAATAATCCTTCAGACTTGTGCCATCCGTGGCGTATTCATTTAATAGGTTTTCGTCATGAATGAACTCTACATCTGTCATGGGATTCACGGGATACGACGGAGTGTATTCGGGAAACTGTCTCAACAAATCCCAGAACGGATAAGTGACCGTCAGTCCTCCGTAGAATGTATAGTCTTTATAATACATATTGAACTCGTTAGTGTAGACGCTCTCATACAATTCATAAACCTGCGTTGCAGAACGTGTCTTGTAGCGTGAATAGGCCCTCGTATCACCACTTGCAACATAGTTATGGTCGATCAGTGTATTTACACCGTTGACCATCCTCTTTGGTTCACCGTTCTTATCATTGACATTGACATAATTCGTTATGGTCTTGGCTAACATCAGATCGTAGTAATCCATACCGCAGCTTGACGAACTGGCGTGGTAATTGGCGGTGTTTGTGGATATCTTTTTATCCTCAGTCAGGGCTGTCATCTCAATATATTTTTCGCCGTTCCACTCCATATAATGGAGCTTACCGGCACCACTGTAGTTGGTATCAAGGATGCTTAGTAAATAAATACCTCCATTGGCGTATGCATTGTCTATTTTTTCTTTATCGGCGGTTGGCTGTAGGGTACCCCAGTTGTTCTTACTTCCATTAACCTCCTTCCAGCCATTAAAAGAATAGTTGCTGGTGTTTGTTTTTTTCACCCACGCCCCGGAAGATGCGGAATCACCCGCCGCCCTCCTGACTGTATTGTCAATCGGCCACCATAAGCTGATATCCTTTCCAAGCCAGGTCTTAAAGCTGTAAGTGTCGTTGTAATTACCGTTTTTTGCATAAACTTCGACTTTGACGTTGTTATTGTTCGTCAGGTTATACCGGAAGGTATATAGCTTCAGCACAAAGCGTATGTTAAGGATGCTGTTGCCGCTGTCGTCCACCGTGACGGAGGAAGCGACGGAAGCGGCATAATTTGAGTTAAATTCATAGTATTTCGCAACATCTGCAACGCTGCCGCCCTCACCGACTGTGTTGGTGATGAAATTGGTTGCCGAGGTGATACCTCTGTCCTTTGCCCAGTTCAAGACAGTAACAATGTCATTCCAGCCGGACATAAGGCCTAAACCTTCGTTAGCCTGCGGTGTATCATACTTGTCCAAAGTATAAACATCTATCGGCGCAGTGAAATCCTGGCGCATGGCGATGAGCTGGTAGTGGGACGTATCGGTATTGATATCATAGTCAGGATCATTGGCATAACCCGCGTCATCATCCTCCGGCCTGTCTGCGGTCTGCGCCCACCATGCGATTATCAGCTTTCCCCTTTCGCTGTGGTTAGCTTTCCAATGGGCATAGAGAGTGCTTATCGGATTGTTGGCAGAATCCACGGGCAATGGTTTGTCGAACTCATATTTACTGCCGCCCTCCGGCTCTGTGAACCATCCCAGGAAGTCATAGCCCTTGCGGGCAGGCTCCAACGGATATACCGGCCAGCCGACTTCGGGGATCATCTGTGCTTCCACATAGGAACCGCCCATTGAATTAAATTGGATATACTTGCGCACCTTTATTTCAGCATACAGGTCCATATCGCCCGTGACAAGCTTGTTTGTCAGGCGATTATAAGCATAGGCTGCCGTCCCATCCGTCCAGTCCAAAACGTAATGGTCGCTGTCTACTGGATGGAACACATGGCGGGTATCTAGTTTTTCCGTACCGTTCCTGTTATAAGTCTGCGTGGAAAGTACGATATCCGTTTTTGTATTTGTCAGGGCATCGGTCAGGTAGTAATTAACCCTGTATACCCGATCGAAAACGGCATAGATCGTTGTATAAGCAGGTGCGGCGATCACACCAAAGCCATCAAAACGCCTGGTACCTTCCTTGTCATAATACCAGCCCTTAAAGACATAGCCATCCGGGGCTGCCGGTGTGACGGGCGGCTTCAATTCCTCATTTACGGCTATTCGCTGGATCTCATGTGCGTGGTAATTCGCTGCGAAGTTATACGGCGCCGAGGTCACTGTTTCATCTTGGCCTGTCACATCGTTATGGACCGTGGTCTGCGTCCCCTCCACATTCGTCATGAACGTATAGTCTGCCATCACGCGGTCACTTGGCACATAAGGCCTATAGTGTGCGGTGAGCCATAGCTGAAGCGCGCCTCCGACCTGATCAGCCAGGACGTCCTTGATGGGCAGAAGCTGGTTCGGTTCGTAATGGTTGCCCATTTTGTCCACCCAGTAATCCAGGGAGTAGCCGTGCGGTGCGTCAATGGCCGGAAGCACAAGGGCATTTGCCCCATCTATGTACTCATTTTCGTCCACGGGAATCTGCAAGCTGCCATAATTGACACCCTGCAAGGCCGGATCCTCTATGTTGTAGCGCACGTAAAAACCACCGGCACGCTGCCATTTGGCGATCAGAGTGACATCTCTGTTCGGTGCGGAGCCGAAGCTGAACGGTCTGTCTTTGGTGATGTACTGACCATAAGCATCCTTTTTGGGAGTGCCGTCGCTGTTGAATTCTTTAGCCTCAAACCACCCCAAGAGCACATACGCCCCCGGCGCCTGGACGTACTCAAGCGGTTCACCGTTTTCTGGCGTCTCTGTATAGATAGCGCTGCGGGCATATTTTTTTCCCTCACCGTCCACGTCCTGGCCGTAGGGATCTACCACATAAGCATAGCTGCCGCTGCCGGTCGCCTTTATGTAATCACGGGTGATATCCTTGTATTCGGTTACCTTCTCACCATATAAAATATTGTACCAGTTGGCGTAGTTGTTTGGCTCTTCCGTGGAACCGCCCATTTCTCCGCCATTGGGATAGATATTAACGCGGAATTTGAGATCCTCCCAGCCCGCATATATGTCCACACTGTGCGAAGGCATCCGCTTCAACAGTTCCTTCCTGTCGGCCGGGATCACATTACCGTCTGCATCGACGGCTCCATTGTAATCTGCCTCCGTAAAGAATACTTGCTTGGTGCACGTGGGATCCATGTACCATCCCGTAAACCTGTGTCCCCTTAGCGTCGGGGTGCTCGTCGGCTTGTAACCGGCCATATTGTCGAAATATTGAATCGTCTTCGACTGCGGCATGGTAGGCGCCATGATTCCCGTCACCCCGGAAGTGTCCACAAAACGCAGAGTATAGCTGTTCTTCTGATAGAACAGGTAATTGACCTTTGACTCCGTGGTTGTTCCATCATTAGTATAACCGCCTACGGGGGCGTAATTATTGTTTTGGAATGTTCCACTATCTCTGGCCAGTTTTCCTGCTTGACCAAAATACGGCACTGCATATCTTCGGTCAGTTACATAACCGTCTATCTCATGGTACTCTTCACCGAAAGTTATGAAATTATACTCATGCTTAATCTCCTTATAGAGCGCATAATTCTTCGTGACCCCGTTGTATGTGAAAGTTCTCTTCAGATCCGTCCTATTCGACCCTGAAAAAAACCTGTCTGAAATCTCAGCCGCTTCCTCAGCGTCACTGTACTCCAGATAGTATTTAACCGTAAAAGAGTCACCCCCACTATTTCCATAAAAAACTACGTTTTCGGCCGGCATAGTTTCTATCGTGGAGAGTAAAGCTACGAATGTATTCTTTGGTACTGGATCCCAAGTATAATTCTTATATTTTTTCCCAGTAAATTGGTTTGTGATAGGGAAATAATTGAGCACACTGACACCATAAGGTGCATCAATGACACGAACCACCATATCAAAAGTACTACGAGATTGATATGTGAAAACTGTACCGTTATATTCTACCCCATTATAATAATAGACAGGAGTAGTATTCACTGCCAACTGATAGATCACGGTTCCATCCGTCCAGTACTGTGTTCCACTGGTACTTGTCGTAACTGTATTGCATTCAGGAGTTGTATAACGTGTTCCTGTATATACGCTGTTATCGCCACTCGTAGCTATATAACGTGTTCCGCTGTAAATATTTGCATTGGTATGAGTAGTTGATCTGTACCATTCCCCTCTGTAATAATTCAACTGAACGAACTTGCCGCCATAGATTCCATACTGTGTGCCGCTATTCGCCGTTGTGGGAGTAAAACGATAAGTGTTGGTCGCAGTCGTTTTACTCTCACCCACGGTGGTTAAAACCACCATCTGTCCGTTCACCGCGCCATACAGGGTTCCTGTAGTTGTTGTCGCCACCTGATATCCTGATCCATATATATTTTCGGTAAACGTCAGCGTATAGACAATCCGCTTATAATACACGTTTAGAACCGTGCTTCCATCAGGTGACACGGTTTCGCTCAGCTCTGTCCTGTATCGGGCATTTGGGTCATTTTCCAGATAGATTTCAAAGCCGTACAAGGGATTTTCCCTCGTATTGTCAGTAATCTTATGTGAAGTCTCGCGGTAGACATCCACGGCATTATAGCCGTTGATCTCATTAAGCTTCTTAAAATCATCCGGCAATTCGACAGGATCATTAAGGTCAACAGAATGCATCGGCATATTAAAGCTTTCCACGAATGCGTAATCATCCACGGCAGCAGTTCCGGCATTATTTAGCATCTGCTTCCAGACTACCACCTTATATCCGGCGCTGTCTATTTTTGCCCACTTGGCGAAAACAGTGGGATGATTGGGGAAATTTCCGCTGCTGTCCAGTCGTTTTGCAAGTTCGGACGCATTATAATCGTAGCCGTCATTGCTGGCGTTGATCTTAAACAAAGGAGTACCTTCGCCGGAGCTCAGCAGGTACCATCCCTCAAAAATATAACCCGAGGCAATGGGAATGCCGTGGTCATCCTTCGCCCACAGCTCTGCTGCCAGCTCCTTAGCCAGTATCTCAGCTTTTCTAAGCAGTATTTCTTCATCCGTCAGGGCTTCAATCTCTTCCTGAGATAGCCCTGCTGTATAATCAGACTCATTCCATATCCTGCTCACGGTATAGATCGGTGATATGTAACTGGTACTGACGTTGGTTTTTTGCCTGTTTGCGTCAAAATATATATAGTGACCATCGGTCAAAACAGGGAAAAGCTCGATCTGTGTGCGTGTATCGGTCGGAGAGACTGTAATCGTGCCCGCATTTATATTTGTGTCGCTGTTCTCCGTCCAATATTCAAATCTAATATATGTGTTTTCCTTATCCTGAATCGGAATATAGCTATATCTCTCATCATTGGTATCCAGGCTCCCTGACAAGGCGCCGGCAGGTGCCGTCGCCGGATCCTTGTAGAGTTCTACTTCCTGCAGCACCAGGCCTGACTGATTGTAGAATTTGACCAGGACCTTCTCCGCACCATAGACGGCGTAAAAGTAGACTGTCCTCTCATCATTCATGTATGCCTGCATCTGGTCATGAGTCACCTGTGACTCATCAGCTATGCCCAGTTTTGCGGCAGTCGCGGTCCTGATTTCACTCTTATTAATTGTAACCGTTGAGTAAGAGAGCCCTACGGTGTCGTCATCATCCACAGCAGGATCATCATCAAAAGAATTGTCTCCGCCCACCACAGCGGACCAATGGCTAAACACTGCTCCGTTCTTTGACGGCTTGGGAGCTTCCTGCAGGCTCTCTCCGTTGATAAGTACCTGCTCGCTGTATACATAATCCCCGCGGTTGCTGTCATTCAATCCGCCGTCCGTGTCGTTCAGGAATACAAAATGCTGCATCAAGGCATCGGAAGTGACAATATATACACTAAAAGATCCGCTCTCAAACGCCACGGTTCCGTTGCTGACATCCACCTCAAGAACCTCCGCGGTTCCTCCGTCTTCATTAACGGTTCCCTTTGAAGGATTCCCAACATATGAGCCTGGGAAATGGACTACATCAACAGAATCCCCGAACCTCACATCCTCACTGAGTAAGTCAATACTAACCTTTACGTCCTTGTTCGGCTGGTAGCGTTCCCCGGTTTCCGGATTCACCAACGTGATATCAAAAGCATGGGCAAATGCAAAATGATTGATCTCTTTTCCAAGGGTATCGGCAGCTTTTCGCAGATATTCTTCATATTCCGCACTTTCCCCATCCAGCTCCGCCACCTCCAGCACCGCATTTTCCGGGATGCCTGAGGCTGTATCATACTCCACCTTTACAAGGTAATTTGCCTCATCGCCGTTTTCAAGGACCTTCTTGACGATACTCTGTACGATGACATAGACTGAGAATCCGCCCGTGTTAAAAGACGCAGTGCTTCCTTTCAACTCAGTATCCATCAGGGTGGGCGTTCCTATCACGGAATAATCTATTTCAGGCGCTCCGTCCGGTTCTTCCCCGCTGTTTATGCCCTCTGCGCCGTAAGCTTCATCCATGACATACTGGTCATCTGTACCCTCACCTTCATATTCCGGTCTATCGGTCTTAGGCTCTTCATCCCACACATCAGAGTCCAAGGTGTCGCTCCCATCGGAGAGCGACATACCGGGTTCAGAAGAGGACTCTCCGGCATCCACTATGGACGTCTCATCAAAGTGTACCACTTCCACCGGCATATCATCATTCAACGAATAAAAAGGTATGCTGATCTCTACTTTCAGATCCTTTAAAGGCTGATATTTCTCACCTGTGGTTTTGCTGCAAAGGGATATATCAAATGCCTTGATTAGATTGATGTCCTCCTCTGCCGCACCGACTTTATCTGCGCTAGCCGCAAGATAGTCTGAATAATTAGGATTGTTATCCGCCGTTAACTCATACACAACAAGTTCGGCATCATCCGGTATGCCTGCCTCCTCATCGTATGTGACCTTAATCCGGTAGATGTCCCATTCTTTTGTAAGGATACTCTCCGTCAGCACAGTCGGCAGATCATTTATAATATCTGCCAACACAACTAAGGCAGGCTGCATCTCGCCTGTCACAATTATGCAAATCGCACATATGAATGCAATTGTCCTTCTGAACCATTCCTTCATAAGCTTACCTGCTTTCCATGAAATCTTACAAACTTCAGAAATGATGAGCTAATGGCAAAATGCCTGTCATTGTCGTCAGGTATTTAAATTATGTATATTGATATATTATTCAATCGATATCTTTCGTTTTATATTTCTTAATATTCTCTTGACTGTCATATGGAGGCTGCTGGCTGTTATATGGGTATGATTGACTGGTATTTGGGTATGATTGACTGGTATTGGGGTATGATCGACTGGTATTTGGGTATGATCGACTGGTATTTGGGTATGATCGACTGGTATTTGGGTATGATTGACTGGTATTGGGGTATAATTGACTGGTATATGAGCACTATTGACTATTATGCTGATATTATGTAACTGTTCAGCACCCCAGACTCGGGATGCTGAATAATTACGATATTATTAACTATATCAAAATTGTATGCGTAATTTAAAAATGAACAGCGATATGATTAGCATTCTTAATTAAAAGTATAGTAAAGTTTATGTGGCATGTCAAATATATGCGCCTCTATTATCAGCCACTATACTATCAACATTCAACTATAAATACTATTTTATCACAAACAATCTTAAACCGCCCACTCAGGCAGTCGATTTTCCTCCCCCAAGTATGGGATCGAGCCAACCGGCTCGTCTGGTTCGCGTCAAAAGACGTTTCCCGCCCCCCGCACGTATGAGTCCGGGAAAGGGCACTGAACCTGCAGGACACACGAGCTGCATCGCGGCTGAAAATGACAGCCTGCCGCCAATGTGCTGCCGGCTTCAGCCCGCCGCAAGAGTCGGCAAGGAAAGAGTCGTACAAAGGATTGTTCTCAGATGCGTATTTAAATGGTATAATGTTCAGCAATCATCCAATGGGGATTGTTCTGTACAGGAGGTAAAAAATGTGCGGCGTAACCACGCCTGTTTCCGAACAAAGGCATAAAAACATGTCAGCCATAAAATCAAAGGATACTTCTATCGAGGTAAGACTGCGCAAAGCTTTATGGCACAAAGGCTACCGATACCGCAAGAATTACAAAGGGCTTCCGGGAACTCCGGACATCGTACTGACACGGTACAAGATCGCTATTTTCTGCGACAGTGAATTCTTCCACGGAAAAGACTGGGATGAACTGAGATTGCGCCTGGAAAACGGCAGCAACAGCAGCTACTGGGTGAAGAAGATCAGCCGAAACATCGAGCGCGACAGCCGAAACGACCGCAGCCTCAAGGCTGTTGACTGGACCGTGCTCAGGTTCTGGGGCAAGGACATCATGAAGCACACCGATGAATGCATCCGAACTATCGAGGAGACCATCTTTATCCGTACAAAAGAGGAGGATGACATCCTGACGGACTATCCTTATGACTGACGGACTATCCTGACGACTGACGGACTATCCTGATTACTGACGGACTATCCTGATGACTGACGGCTTTACCGACCAATGTCCATGCGATTTTTGCGGTTTCCCATTGTTAGCCATCGGAGTCTTATGTTAATATGAGTTAAATTATCGTTGATGTTCAGCACCCCAGACTCGGAATGCTGCGCATCCCTCGTCGTGGGGCGGCCAGAGGCGCTGAATAATTACAAATCAATATATTAATCCACGAAAGGAGCAACACGGCTGTTATGAAAAAACTTGGTTTCGGACTTATGAGATTGCCGCTTTTAGACCCTAACGATGACGCGTCTGTTGACATCGAGCAGCTCAAGGAGATGGTCGACATCTTTATGGGCAAAGGCTTCACCTATTTTGATACCGCCATCATGTACAACGGCTTCGCGAGCCAGAGCGCCATAAAGGAAGCGCTCGTGGACCGTTATCCTCGTGACAGCTTCACGCTGGCGACGAAGCTGCACAGCGCTTTCTTCAACACCCTCCAAAAACGCGACAGCATCTTCAACGAACAGCTCGATCTGACAGGAGCAGGATATTTCGATTATTACCTCATACACGGCATTGATTCCGAAAGCTATAAGAAATATATGGAGTTTGACTGCTTCAACTGGCTTCTTGACAAGAAGGCGAAGGGTCTTGTGAAGCACGCCGGCTTTTCCTTCCACGACTCAGCCGAGATGCTCGACAAAGTTCTTACCGAGCATCCCGAGATGGAATTCGTCCAGCTGCAGATAAATTATCTTGACTGGGAGAGCGAATGGATCCAGTCAAGAGCTATTTATGAAGTAGCATGTAAGCACAATATTCCCGTCATCGTCATGGAGCCGGTCAAGGGAGGCACCCTGGCCACCGTGCCCGAGGCCGCCGAAAGGCTCATGAGAGCCGCCGATCCTCACATGTCGGTGTCTTCCTGGGCGATACGGTTTGCCGCGTCACTTGACAATGTCATGGTCGTGCTGTCCGGCATGAGCAACGTGGAACAGATGAATGACAATGTCAGCTTCATGGAGCATTTTTCGCCGCTGAACGACAAAGAGATAGCCATGACGAGACAGGTCGCGGAGATAATCAACCATCAGATCGCCGTGCCCTGCACCGCCTGCTCTTACTGCACCGAAGGATGTCCTGTCAGCATCCCCATCCCAAAATATTTCTCGCTGTACAACGAAGACATGAGGGAGAACCTGGAGGAAAAGGGCTGGACGGTGAATTTTACCAATTATGACCTGCTGACGCAAAAGTTCGGAAAAGCTTCGGATTGCATCGGCTGCGGCCAGTGCGAGGCTGTATGTCCTCAGCACCTGCCCATTATCGAACTCATGGGCAAGGTCTCAGAGCATTTTGACCACTGAACCGCCGGTACTGAACACAGATAATAAAAGCCGCCGCCCAAGGCATGTGAACCTGGGCGGCGGCTTGTTTTTTTGCATCCGACCGATACTATGCGTCCGGCCGGCACTTTTCATCCGGTCGATACTTTTCATCCGGTCGATACTATGTGTCCGACCGGCATTTTGCGTCCGGCTGATTTACCATTTGCGCATGTTTTTTAGTTGAAGCGGTTATAGTCCAAATATGCGCCCTTCATGGGGCTGGCAGCCAGCTCGCTGAAGAGGCGAAGCACGCCGCTCCTGTACTTGCGCTGTTTGGGCTTCCATGAAGCGCGGCGTCTGCCAAGCTCAGCCTCCACCTCTTCCTCTGTCTTCCTCTCGCCGCCGAAACCGACTATGTCAAGCTTCCTTCCAAAGACGTCTATCTCGATAAGGTCGCCTTCCTCAACAAGGGCTATAGGACCTCCGGCCTGAGCTTCCGGACTGCAATGTCCGATTACAGGACCCGTGGATGCTCCCGAGAAACGCCCGTCAGTGATGAGGGCTATGCTGCGTCCCAGCTCGGGGTCGGAGCTTATCGCCTCGGATGTATAGAACATCTCAGGCATACCGCTTCCCTGCGGGCCTTCATAGCGGATGAACACCGCGTCTCCCTTATTGACCTTGTGACGCAGCACCGCCTCAAGGCATTCTTCCTCGCTGTCAAAGGGCCGCGCGTACAGAACTGCCTTGTACATCTCCTCAGGGCAGGCCGTGTGCTTGATCACGGCTCCTTCGGGAGCCAGGTTGCCCTTCATCACAGCGATGCTGCCCTCCGTCCCGATCGCATTATCATACGAGCGGATTATATCTTCCTTTGAAATGTGGATACCGTAACGCTCATTTGCCTTGTCAAGCCATTTCTGGCAGCGCTCATAGAAACCGTCTTTTTTCAGCTCGTCAAGATTTTCGCCCAAGGTCTTTCCGGTGACAGTCATAGCATCCAGATGCAGCACGTCCCGGATTTCCTCCATTATGGCAGGCACGCCGCCCGCATAGTAGAAAAATTCAGCCGGCCATTTTCCCGCAGGGCGCAGGTCCAGCAGGTAATGCGCTCCTCTATGCAGCCTGTCAAATGTATCTCCATCTATTTCCAGGCCATACTCGTGGGCGATAGCAGGCAGATGAAGCAAGGTGTTGGTACTGCCTGAGATGGCTGCATGAACCATGATAGCGTTCTCCAGCGCGTCCATCGTTACGATATCCTTGGGCGTAAGTCCTTCCTTTACCAGCCCGACCACGCGCTTCCCGGCGCGGTAAGCGTAATCCCTGAGATCAGGGCTAGTGGCTGGCAAAAGGGCGCTTCCCGGCAGTGATAGTCCCATCGCTTCCGCCATGATCTGCATGGTAGAAGCTGTTCCTATGAAGCTGCAGGCTCCGCAGCTGGGGCAGGCGTTCTCCTTAGCCCAGGCAAGCCTTGCCTCATCTATCTCGCCGCGCTCATATTTCGCGCTGTACATGCCAAGCTGCTCAAGGGTGAGAAGCTCGGGTCCCGCGCTCATCGTGCCTCCTGTGACCATCACCGAGGGGATATTAACCCTTGCCATGCCCATGAGGTTGCCCGGCATGCCCTTGTCACAGCTTGCGATATATACGCCGCCGTCAAACGGAGTGGCGTTCGCGTGAATTTCTATCATATTGGCGATCATTTCGCGGCTGGCAAGGGAATAGTTGATGCCATCCGTACCCTGGCTCTCACCGTCACAGATGTCTGTGCATGTGTACCTTGCGCCGAAGCCGCCCGCGTCATATATTCCTCTGCGTACCTCCTCAACGAGGATCGACAAATGTCCGCTGCCCGGATGGCTGTCGCCGGCCGTGCTCTCGATAATGATCTGAGGCTTTTCCAAATCCTCCTTCTTCCAGCCGCAGCCGATCCGCAGAGGATCCATCTCCGGTGCTATCCTCCTCATTTTTTGACTCGTAAGTTCCATTTCGATACCTGTTTCCTTTCCAATCGGGCAATTCATATTATCATATAACGCTTTCCGTGATCCATCCGGCA
Source organism: uncultured Lachnospiraceae bacterium (assembly GCA_902770965.1). Classification (GTDB taxonomy): domain Bacteria; phylum Bacillota; class Clostridia; order Lachnospirales; family Lachnospiraceae; genus RUG11623. The sequence goes on from CACXUY010000001.1 coordinate 101,830, forward strand.
GCCTCAGCCGAGGAAGAGCGAAATGATAAGCGCGACTACAAATCCGCTCAAACCGACGAGAGTTTCCATGATGGTCCAGGTCTTGAGGGTGGTCTTCTCATCCATGCCCACGAGCGACTTGACAAGCCAGAAGCCTGAGTCATTGAAATGTGAGCATACCGTCGAACCGCCGGCGACAGCCGCGGTCACGCATGCGAGGTAAATGGGGGACAGTCCCTGGATGGCGGGCATTGCGGCGACGATACCGGCCGCCATCGTCATAGCTACAGTGGCAGAACCGACGCAAATACGTACCAAAGCCGCGACGATGAACGCGACGACCACGATGGGAAGGTGTGCCCTGCCCACAGCATTTCCGATCAGGTCTCCGATACCTGAGTACTGAAGCACATAGCGAAGGACGCCGCCGCAGGCCGTGACCAGAAGGATGAGGCCGGTGGGTTCAAGTGACTTGGTCATTATCTTCTCGAGTTCCGGCATTGTATAGCCGTGACCTATTCCGAGAACGAGCATGGCGAAGATCGTAGAAATAAGCAGGGCGACGAAGGGCTCGCCGAGGAAGTTGAAGATAGGCATCACCGACGACATAGCGGGGATGACTCCGAAGACGGACTTCATGATGATGAGGACAAGGGGGATAAGGATAATCCCGACGATAGTGCCGAACTTCGGCAGCTTTGACTCATCAAACTCTTCCTGATTGAGCACATGCTCCGGAACCTGAATGAAATATTTCTTGCCGCAGACGGAACCCCATAGAGGACCCGCAACGATCATGGCGACTGTTCCGGCGAAAATACCGATCAAAATGACCCAGCCAAGATCAACGCCGAGCATGGTCGCGACAAGGACGGGACCGGGCGTAGGCGGAATGAATGCATGGCCAACAGCTAGTCCTGCCAGCAGAGGGATAGTGTAAAACAAGGCGCTGCGGTTCGTCTTCTTCGCCAGCGAGAAGGCGAGGGGAATAAGTATGATAAGGCCTGCATCGAAGAATACGGGCATGGCTACGACAAGGCCCGTTATTCCGAGCGCCCAGGCGGCCTTCTCGTCGCCGAATTTCTTCACCATGGTTACAGCCAGGGTTTGCGCTCCGCCCGAAGCCTCCAATATGGCTCCGAACATGGATCCCAGGCCGACTAACAGCGCAATTCCTTTGAGCGTATTACCTATGCCGTCGTTGACTGCGGTTATGATGTCAGCAAGCGGCATACCTGCAATGATCCCTATGGAGATGGCTCCCACAAGAATTGCGACCATCGCCTGAACCTTGAACCTGATGATAAGCACTAGCAGAATGACAAGACCGATCAATGCGCCCGCTATCAACCGGGCAGGATCCAGAACAACACCTTCACTCATCGTTTCTCTCCTTTTTCTTTTTAGCAACAGTTAAATCTGTGCCGGCTGCGGCAATGCTTACAGCAAAAACAGCTTTGGCCATTGCGGCAGAGTTGACGGTTACAAGAGCGTTGACAGCTGCATGAGCGTTGACAGTTACAAGAGCGTTGACAGTTACAAGAGCGTTGACAGTTACAAGAGCGTTGACAGCTGTATGAGCGTTGACAGCTGCATGAGCGTTGACAGCTGCATGAGCGTTGACAGCTGCATGAGCGTTGACATTTGCATGAGGGAATAACGTTGACGGCCGTATTTGCTTGTTAACATATGACATCATATGTCTAACCTGCGTTCAGTATATCATATAGTGCTGTATAGCGCAATACATCTGATGTATCTTTTATAAAAAATTTTAGTGTTATTGTTTTTAGTAAAATAAAAACCGCGTTCAGCTCATCATGCCCCTGGTTTTTTCTCCGGGGACTGTCGTGAGCTTCATGCGGTCATAAACATCTGATGTATTTTTACTGTTTCTCTCTTCACCGCTGCGTACAGAACATATTAACAGACAGATGATTTCGTTCCGTCACGTAACCATCAAAAACTGTTTTTCAGTGCCCTTGTATTATTAAGACACATGTAACCAACGTTGTATTCAATGGTAAACGTCTGACTTCAACGGTTATTCCTACCCGCGATCGGCTCTTTGCTGCATCATGCTTATGATCATCTGTCTATTGTAGGTCAGGTGCATGACCATGGCGCACCTGGCTCCTATCCTGTCATGGCGCGCTATGGCTTCAACAATTTCCCTGTGGGTCTCTATGGTTTCTTTCATCAGTTCATGGTGCGTCACGCTTGCGAAGGTGTGTACAGCCGAATCAATGAGGGGAACCAATATCTCCACCACCCTGTTCCTGCAGCATTTGGCTATGGCAGTATGCAGTTCCACATCTTTATATACATGATTTCCTCCCCCGAGGTATATCCTTTCCACTTCCGCGCAAAGCTCCCTGAGATTGGCTATGTCTTCTTCTGCAGCATTTCCGGCTGCGCTTGCCGCGATCTCCGGTTCGATCATAAGGCGGACATCAAAAAGCTCAAGGGCAAGCTGATACTTGTCTTCATATTTACCGAGTCCCAAAGGATCAGCTTCAGAGGGGTAGGTACTGATCACAAAGGTACCAGACCCCCGCCGCACCTCCAGCATACCGCGGGTCACCAACCCCTTTACGGCTTCCCTTACGGTACTGCGGCCGACGCCAAATTTCTCGGCGAGTTCAAATTCGTTGGGTATCTTTTCTCCCACAGCTATGGGTGCCTTCTGGATGAACTCTATAAGCTGCTCCTCTATCTTATCTCCCAAAAGCTCCTTATTCTCTTTAACAAATTCGTACATGTCCTGCTATCCTTCCATCAAATCATCTATATAGGGTGCTTCAGCCTTCGTTTATCTCGGCAAGCAGCCCCTTACAGCCTTCAAGTATGTCCTTCCACGACCTCTCAAAATCACCTGTGTACCAAGGATCGGCCACATCTCCGGGATGCGGTGTGAAGCTCATAAGAAGGCTTATCTTCCCCTTCGGATCACCGCCGAACACGCGATGGAGATTGCGGATATTCATGCTGTCCATGCCGATGATATAATCATACTCCTCATAATCACGCTTTGTCACCTGCCTCGCTGTTTTCCCATCGCAGGATATCCCATGCTCCGCAAGCTTCCTGCGTGCCGGCGGATATACGGGACTGCCTGTCTCTTCTGAACTCGTCGCTGCGGATTCAATGTGGAACTGATTGGTCAAACCGGCCTTTTCCACAAGATCCTTCATTATGAATTCTCCCATAGGGGAACGGCATATATTGCCGTGGCAGACAAATAGTATCTTAATCATATCGTTTTTCCTTGTTTTATCAGGGGGTTAACACCTTTTCATTTTCATTTGCCGGCATAATATATGCATATTTTGGCATATTTACACCGGCAAAAGGTGTAAAGTAAGGTGTAATTATTTTTCGTTTACACCTTAAGATTTTTACACAACATTCAGCTTCTCAATCTCTGCTTTTGCATCCTCAAAATTCACGTGAGTATAGACATTCAGCGTGGTTCCGATGTCAGCATGCCCCATGAGGTACTGAAGCGTTTTCGGATTCATCCCGGACTTTGCCATGTTGGAACAGTAGGTATGGCGGCATACATGAGGTGTAATCTCGGGCATCTGAAGCTTGTAAATGGAATTATACTTGTCCACTATATGCTTAAAGTAATGATCCCAGTGAAGCGAGTATGTAATGCTTTCATCCTTGTCGTAGTACAGAAATCCGGTATACCCATCTACTATCGGCTCAACCTTGGGTGCGTTGCGTTCAGAGATAATCTTCCTAAAGCAAACCTCAACATCTTCTGTCATAGGCAACACTCTGGTTCCGCAAGTAGTCTTTGTGCTCTCGATGTAGTATCCGATATGCGCACGCTTCTGAAGCTGATGGTCCACATTGATCTTGTGATTCTCAAAATCGATATCCCCAAGAGTCAGTCCGCAAAACTCCGAGATGCGAAGCCCCGTATGGAAAAGAATATAGATTCCTTCATAGTATTTGCCAAAATGAGGATCCTCTTTTACAAACTTAAGGAATTTTCTCTCTTCGTCCCTTGTTATCGAAAGCCTTGTATGGCTGTCATTTACGATCACGGATGCCAATTCGAAATCAAACGGGCTCTTGCGGATCAGATCATCATCCACAGCCATCTTAAAAGCCGGTCTTAAGACGCCTCTTAAAGAATGAATTGAGCTATAACTCTTTCCATCTGCCTGAAGCTTGATAAGTCAGCATTTTGCATCTGAGAGGCGCACTGTATCGATGCGTTTTCTACCAAAGGGATCCTTACTCAGGAAATTAATCACCGTTTTATAACCCGCTTTCGTTGTAGGCCTCACACCGGTCTTCGTAGAAATGTATTTCTCCACAAGTTCCAGCACGTTCATATTGCCACCATTTGAAACGATGTTGTCAAACAGATCAGCCTGAATCTTTCTCTCCATCTCGCGAAGCGACAATGATCTTACTTTTCCTGGTGGTGTTGCATCATTATGGTCAAGCCTCCAGCTATATACAAATTTCTCTTTTCCGTCAGCATCGATATACTTGAACTGATATCTGCCGTCTTTACGTTGTATCTCTCCGTTGTGTAAAACTCTTCCTCTGTTATCCTTTCTTTTTTCACTCATATTTGTAGTCCTCCTTGTCATAATAGAAAAGGCGAACTACCCGACATTGACATTATATCAATCGGGCTGTTCGCCTGCCACGTATTTTTTGTTGTGTTTTCATTATTTGATGTGCTTATTCATACCGCCGTTGCCTGATCAAGAAATGTTTGTTGTAAAATAAAAATGGTCTTGCAACTTTCTACAAAAAGGGCTTGCAAAAAACAGATTGATTCGGATATGTGACGTGCCGGACTGAATTTCAATATACTTATCTTGTTTACCGGATATATCCCCATATCGTTCCAACTCCTTCCGGGCATTATCCAGCACTTCCTTAAGCTTTTCATCCGCCACCGGCTTCACAAGGAAATGAAACGCCTGAAGATCAAATGAATTAAACACCTGTTCTTCTTCCCCTGTAATAAAGATCAGGATTTTTCTCCAATCCCTATCCCGAAGAGTCTTTGCAACATCCATACCGCTGATTCCCGGCATTCTGATATCAAGCAATAAAATATCCGGTAGTTCATCGGCATTAAGCAGTTCTTTTCCGGAAGCGTATGTAATAATCTCTGCATCAGGGCAGATTTTCCCGACTTTCTCGGCAAGGATGGCGCATATTCTTTTTTCATCATCACAAATAGCAATTCTCATGGTATTCCTCCAAAAGGGCATACTATATAGATATTATCGGATATTACTCACCGTTTATTGCTCCCAATGTAGTGAATGGTCGATTTTTTGCAGTAAACGGAATATAAAATGCAAAAAGTGGCCATCTATTCAGACGGCCACGAGTTCAAATTCTTTCATTATCAAATCACACTGCCCCAGTAGATCGGTTCCAATTAACAATTTCACCAACCATCTCCTGATAGCATAATATTGGGAAAGTAATTTCCTTATATCTTGATACAAAGACTTTGTTTACACACATATACGGTTTAACCTTATATTCTGCAGGCGGAAGTTTTAAGTCCTTTATAACCTCACTGTAGTTTTTAATTAAATAATCAATTCTACGTTGAAACTTCTCATCGCACTTGTTCTCCTTAAAGAATCTCTTCTGTTGCCTAAACATCTCATAAAATGTTTCAACTTTCTCAATAAATTTACACTCAATAATCCATATTTCTTTCAAGTGCAAATTCACCGCAAACAAATCGTAATCTCCCAAATATTGCGGATATTTCTTTTTATCAAGATTCATTAATTCAAAATTCGGTCTTACTTCAAATCCGTTATCCTTAAGCACTTTCTCAAGATCAAAAACGATCTTTTTCTCATATATCCTTTTCCAATCCATCAAAACCTTTTTTGTGGCAGGCATTCCGATTTCATACGGCATATGAAATTCAAACATACTATTTTGCCAATAGTCTCTCAAATAATGAATTGCAGATGGTGAATATATAACCATATCATCATATTCATAAACCGGCTTTACTTCATATCTATCGCTACGTTTTTCTTTCTCTCCAATAGGCAAGTAAAAGTCTTCAACATCATTTTTAGTTTTAAGTTTTGCAACATTGATACAAAGTAACTGTAGTGTCTTTTCTGCCAATACCCTAGGAACATTTTGAACAGAACAATAATCATTTATTATATCTTCTTTCCAAAAGCATAATATGTTACCTCTATAGTAAAGTTCACTATCAACTTTACCACCAGTTTCAAGGTAATACATGAATGACAAAAACACTTCTAATGGTACGCCAGTATCTATCTTAAAAGCCTGCTTAGCTTTTTCAAAATATTGCCCATCAGCTGAATCGTCTCGTTCAAAATGACCTGGGTTATCATACATTCTTCTAGCTAACTCTATGCCTAGTTGGTGACCAGATACCCTTTTTGATTCCACATCAATAATATATTCGCCTGATACTTCAACATAAACTTCATCTTCTGTGAAATGGCACATATCAGCATTATCCCCTAAAACAACTAACCAATTTGCATATGCCAATAAATACTGATATTTTTCGTCCGATAAAACCGCTTTTCCTCTTTCACTACTATATAAAGTTGTTTCAAGCAAATATAAAACTGTTCTCATATTGTGCTTTGATTCTTCTCGTTGTTTTATAATATTTTGAGATACTTCGTCTAGAACTTCCTCCTTCATATTATCAAAGCTGTTATATCTCTCCCTGTGAATCATTATTTCGTGCAAAAGTGTCGCATAGTCCGCAAGACTCCGTTCAAACAACTTTAAATAATCGTATTTTTTCACTTCATTTTCAAAATCTTCTATAAGTTCTTTTTGAATCGATCTTACAACCCAAGTTGCATCATTACCATAATAAGCTCCGGAAGTAATCCCGGCGTTATAACATACCTCAGCAATATGTTTTCTTACAGCAATATATGCACCATCTTCAACTAAAAAGATTGATTCCTGTTCTTGCTTCCAAGTATATTCAATACTAAAACTAACTGCAGATACTTCCTTCTTTTCTAGTTTTACTATCTCCATATGCTTCTCTAATTGCATATAGAAATGCGGGAAATATCTCCCTAATGGTTGCATCAATTCCATAAAGAAATTAACTTCTACCGTTCTATCTTTTGCCTTAGAAATATCTTCAAATAGCTTATCAACAATTGGAACAAAACGAATACAAATTTTTCCGTTTGATATAATTGAATCACTTTTTACATAACTTCTTTCTTGCGATAATAACTTACCAGATGGATCCGATTTGCTTGCATACATCTCAGGCATCATCATTACCTGAACTGAGCATCCATCTAATTCAGAGCTTGACTCAATGATATCCTTAACTGATATCATCATTCGTTGAATAATATCCTCAGTCATAAAAATTGCATTTTTATATTTTAAGTATTCCTTCATATCTGGATAGAATTTAACATTATGGGGAAAAAAGAAATAGCAATTGTTTTGGAACAAACGATATAACCCGCCAAACCCAGCTTTTCCTTTTTGAACATATTCATAGAACCCATTTTCTTTGGGTGTAATATTCCAAGAAAATGGGTTGTCCAATATGTAATCCCCAGCTCCTAGAGGAAAGTCCTGCAAATGTTTGCGATAGTAGTCAACCACATACTCATTTTCGGTATCAAATCCAACATTAATCATGCTGTACTTTAGAGCACCTTTTTCAAAAACATGGTCTGCATCTTTCCATATAAGAAATGCTGATGCATCACCACCATGACCAAATATTTGTGCTTTATTCTCATCTTTCATAAAGTCAAAATAATCATGTAATTCATCCGCATCTTTCATAAACAAAAGATAGTAAACGATATCAAGTGCAGTGCAGTAATGATATTCTTCATTTTTTGTATGACTTAACAGGTGAATTTCTGATGGATTAGCCCATGCATCATATATCATAAACCTAATATCAGAATCCTTGAGAACAGTAATCCCCCTGCATTTACCATCATTCCTTCTGCTATATAGTTCAAGTAGATATAACGAGTCATTTTTCTTTGCATGAATTATCTCATTTAAAACTTTATGTAGTTCATCATTTGAGTATTCACTCTTATTTACAGCAAAAATAATCCCTCTAGAAGATACCAACGCAAACGGAAAACGATATATTGGTTTTGCATTTTCTCTGTCATTCGAAATACCAACCGGGCATAAACAATTTATTGTTTCATCCATTTCCAATTTATACAGGTCAAATGCAACACCTGTTAACATTCTATTTACTAACTGTCCTATGTCTTTTTCTGCAACAGATCTATACCATATATCGTACAAATCAACTAATAGAGAGGTGTTTGCTAAAGGAATTATTCCGTTCTTAGTTTCAATAAAATGTTTTTTCTCTATATAATCGGATTTCATTATTGACGCAACATTTCTTAAGGTCTCATCCTCAAGAATGTCAAACAGTTTGCCTACTTTACAAAATAAATTTTCTGTTGGCAAAACCAATCTAACCCCATAGTCGCCATCTGGAGTATTTACGTCTTTAAGATAATCTATAATAAAGGAATTGTATGTCATCACTTCAATTAGTTCATCTTCTTTTTTTAGTTCACAAGCTAGCATTGGTAATAACTGGAGACACGCAAATACCATGTTATGACCAGTTCCTATAATAACAGAATATTTTTTACCAAATACCTCAACTGAAACGTCTCCATAATCTTCCACCACAGCATCATCATACGCAGAAGGCTTTATGATGCTTTCAATAGCGAAAAAGAATTTCTTAAAGTCATTATAATTCTCTATTTTCTTATCACCCTGATGATTGTGTTTTGCCAAAGCCCAATTTAAAGCTAATGCAGATTCAAGAACAGAGCGGTTATTTACGCAAACACATATACAGTAAATGGCCCTAGAAACATCTATAAAATCATATTCATTTACTATAGGGATTAGTCTGTTCATTTTTGCTTTTGCGCCAGGAAAGTCTTTTGTTTTTATCATTTTTCTGCCCTTTTTATTAACTTACAACAACCCATTTTCCAGTCTTATTTCCACCCTGACGTTCAATAACCTTCTTTTCCTTCAACGAAGCAAGTATTTTTCTTATATATCCATCAGAGTACCCACTTACTGCAACTAATTCTTTTATCGTGATGCTGGAATTTTGACTTATAAAATCGATAACACGCTGTTCAGCCTCATTAATACTGACTTCATTCTCAGTGCCTGTTCCATCACTAATCTTTTTCTCATAATTAAACGGAATAGTAACGTTAACAAAATTCTCCATAATATCAAAAGCCTGTTTTCCATAATTGCTTATGATAAGAGGAATGCCATGGCCGGTTTGTTCTACATATCCCAATTGACCGAATATCTTTTGGAGTTTAGAGTTTACCGGCTTACTTATCCCTTTATAGAACTCTTCCCTGTTTAAATCTACCGGTAATCCTCCAGTAGATATTATTTCTATTCTGTCAGAAAAAATATAAACCGCCGGTGGATTTCCTTTGTCCCATTTCGTATGAATACATGCATTTTGCCAAGCTTCTTTAAAACTTGCCATATCAAATAGCTTTTCTTCCGTTCGCCTATGTTTTCCCATCGTAACCATAGTTTCATTAATTGATTCCATATAATCCAACACTTTATCAATAGCGGTAACCATACAAGTTCCACCATACTCATTTCTCTTTATAAGATCCGTTTTATCTTTTCCTGCAAATGTAACAACTTTTATCGAAATATCATTTTTGTCAGCAAGCAAAAAAGCCATCATATTATATTTTCCATCGCTGTTTTTCAACCCTGTATTATCTTCAAAGGTTGTCTGATCAACTGTCAGCCCAGCTGTTACATATGCAATTTTAAGTTTATTAACCTTAGATGAACATTGATTTCAACACTATATCACTAGCTTCATTTCCTTGAAATACTCATCAAGGACGATGTTACTCTCCTGTGTAAGTTTTAGGCTATCCTGAATTTCTTTGATTTTCTTAGTCGGATAGTCAACGGTAATTCTTTTCTGGTTGTTTACAAGACAGATTGATGCATCCATTGCACCGATAGCTGAAGTCATGGATTTATTGGCTTTATTAACCTGCAAGCGAGCCTGAAGGTATATCGGGACGACAATCATATCTGAAAGGATTTTACCCCTGACTGTCCGATCTGTCCATTTTGCAAGCGGAAGGAGGTCCAGGTAATTCTTGGCAGTCTTGAATATTCCTTCGATATCGGTCCTGGCAAAGTATTCCATGAGCAAAGCTTTCGGTTCCATGACATAGGTTGAGAGCAGGACAAAATATCCATGCTCTACAGTCTTGTAGTCCTTTTCTGCTAACGGCATGGCATCATAGTCTTCCCCATGTTCGCTCAGGAAATTGCGAAAGCCCGTTAAGGCATTCTCTTTATCAACATAAACATAAGCATTGACTGTCCTGCCAAAGATCTCGGCTTCTTCCCGGATGCCGAAATAAGTATGCTTCTCGTTGGTAAACAGATACTTCCCCTTTCCGAAAAGGTTCTTTTTGGAATGATACAGTTTTTTGTATGGGTAGCCCCGGCGTGCCGGCATCCTGACAATCAGATTGCCCGGTGTTTTCTGGCTGTCATCATCCGATCCATGATTGTCCTGCTTGCCGCCGTTCTCTGAACCAAGACTGTTCTGTTCGCAGCCCTCCGCCTGACCAGGGCTGCTTTGTACGCCGGCATCCTCTGAACCGGAGATGTCCTGACCGCCTTTGTCTGTCGGACCAGGAAAGAACTCTTGGATCAACAGTTTGGAGCAATACCCGGCATCAAGGGTATACTCGGCAATCTCCAGCTCAAGGAATTCCATGACCGCGTTCCGGATCTGCGTCAATGTATTGATGTCCAGTACATTTCCGGGAATCAGTTCATACCATACAGGGATGCCGATATCCTTGTCCAGAACCAGTACCAGGCGTGTCTGTTCGGCAGCTCCACCGATCCCATGGCAGCTCAGGGCATTGAACGGGTTGTTGTCTATGTCATTGGGGAGCGGAGTCGAATCAATCAGGCAGCATTTTCCGAAGTCGGGGCTGGACTTCCTGTACATTTTTACCAGTTCGCGGAAGAATGCTATCTTGACACGCTCGTCCCCCATCATTGTGAAATATCTGGTATCGCACCTTAACGAGCCAGTGGAGATATCCGTTGCATAATAGGAAAGGAGCGTTCTCTCTATGAAGTCATCCACATGGACATGTGATCCATCCTTTAAAAACTTGTGCGCGAGATGGCAGATTACACGCTGGAAATCCTGTTTTGTTGGAAAAATGTTCTTCAGCATCTCGGTATAACCCAGTTTTTCCAAAAAATGCAAAAACAGGTCAGTTGTGCCGAAGACAACATGCCTGACTGGTTTCTCGTCCATTTCCCTTGGAAGACGAGGGTCGTCAGATAGAACAGAAGAGAACTCACCAGTGCTTGAGTCATAGTGGAAAAGGCCTCGCTGAGGGTTAAGAAAGATACCTGAACGCCCATTTTCGCTTAACCACAGCACTTTACCGAGTTTTTCAAGAACAACCTGCTTGCTTTTATGAGCGCGCGTGTTGTCATAGACGGTGTTCATTATGCTTGCAGAGCCGCTTATAATGTTGTTCTGTGCATCACGTTTGATGTTCTGTGTCCTAAGAAATGACATCGGAGCGCCCTCCCCCTATATAGTGTTCCTCAACACTATATATATTAACGCAAATGCACAGAAAAATCAATTGTTAGTGGTCAAAAATGCCTGAAATACTGCATATTGGCCCATTCAAGGGAGCTTGTGATAGTATAGTGTTGAGTTTCAGTTGTATCTAAGGATTAAAAGTAAGTGTCTGGACCGGTGCGGGAATCAATGTCAAAATATCCGATGAAGTTTGTCTATCCATCAACTCCTTAAGAGCTGTTGGGCTCAATTCTCTATCTTCATCAGCCGATCGCATATAGTAACGTCCATATGCTGAATATGGTTTTTCTGAACCACGTACTTCGATTTTTATTACGTTTTTGTCATCGATCAGTTCATGTTCTATGGTCGGTATAACTTGTGGCTTAAGGAAATTTGCTATCGCTTGGGATATTTCTCTAAGTGTTCTGTCGCCCATTTGCTGGCCAACTACATCCCCATTTTCTTTAACTCCAAAATACAGAACTCCATAGCCATTCTTATTGAGCATAGAAGCCAATGAAGTTATTCCTTCCCGGAGCTCACCGGTTGTCTTCTTGAATTCTATCCTTTCTGTTTCTACTCCTATATTCATAGCTTCACGCTTCCTAAATGTATTGTTCTCTTGGCAACGGTTTTTCTCTTTATCATAGTTTCTCCCTGCTACTATGGATTATACTCTTTTTGTTTCTTTTTTGCTACTCTTTTCGCTACTTTATTTACCACTTTATTTGCTACTCTAATTGCTACCGCTCAATTTCTAAAAAACTTTAAAACAAATCTCGATCCATAAAAAAGATTCTTCGACATCCTAATTTTGTAGCCAATCCAAAGAATCTATGTGTCGATCCAAAGTTTTGTCTGCCCAATCCATAGATTTATATTACCAATCCAAAGTTTTCCTCCACCAAACCAAAGAAAAACACCCTGCATAACGCAGAGTGCTCTCATCTCATCGGATAGTTCACCTTCAAAAGGTGTAAACGGGGTGTAAATCCGTTTGATAATTCTTCAAAATGCCGTATTTTCACAATGTCATTAACTTTGCAAAACAGACATGATGGCCGGTAGTCAACGGATACCATTATTTCAATCCAAAGCTGTACCAAATCAGCCCGGCAGGTAAATTGTAAACACCAGAAAAGGACCCTTCTGAAAAGGGACGATATTCTGAGCATACTAATCCTGCTGATTTTAAAAACTACGCTTATGGGTGTTAGAGTAATTACCGGCTAATTGTCCTTTTGTTCTGTGATAATGTCGGTCCGGCCTGACCGGTACTATATTTTCACTGATTTCATCATAGAGCTTTTGGAATAACTCATCCTGTTTCTGAGGATCCTTCTCCAAAAGGATATAGATAAGGTCGCTTTTTAGCAGGCCGATACACAGTGTCCGGTTGACGGACATGCGGTGTTTGTAATCGTTTCTCAGATGACCGGCCTGCTCTTGCTCAATATCGCGCGCAATATCTTCTGCGATGTTACTGACGTATATAGTGCTGTAGATATCCTGCTCCAACAAGATGGGTTTCGTACCGGTGAAATTCTCCATCTGCAGACGCTCCTTAAGAGTCTGGTATGCCGTTTCTATTCTCCAGCGCAGATGGTATATTTCACCGAAACAATCTGCCGGGAATTGGTCTCGCGGCAAGTTAGTTGCAAGAATCTCATACCCGGTATGTTCTTCATCCAGCCAAACCCGCACCATGCGAAGTGGGAAACTGTCCCGGCTCATGACAATGGCTTCGTCAGCAGTTCCCATATAGTGAGCTCGCCTGATTTTTGTAAGAGGAATGTCTACATCCTCGTCATCTGAAGACAACGCCTGCTGCTCTGCTTTAAAATCAGATGATTTCAGACGGGCCACGAAGTAGATGTTGTCATCAATCATTCTCAAAAATGCCGGTGTTGATGGATACCCTCGATCCATCGTGACCATAAATGGATGATCGCCAATGGTTTCATGAACGGATGCGATTTGTGCCTCCGCAACAGCCATTTCATTGAATTTGACCTTGTTGATGCTGGCATCCAGGATCATGCGGTTCAAAGCATCATATAGACATCCGAGCCCCAGCGCAGCCTGCGGCTTTGTGTTTTTGCAACTGGATGAACCGTAATAAGCCACTGTCTCGGGTGTAGTTGGAACATTTACGTTGGATCCGTCAGCCGCAAGGACGAGAAAGCCATTGATCGTATACAGTTCAGTCTCTGGATCTGAATAATAATTCCTGTTGTGGAACTGATACAGATCAACAAAAGCAGCCGGGTTCAATTTCATGCGCTGCTTCAAATAGCCGGGTTTTGAAATTTGCGTTCCAGGGTGAGAAATATTCATATATCCACGAAGCTCCAGTTTGAGGGTAAGCCCCTTCCTGTTGATCATGGAGAAAGCGAGATCATCCAACGGCATCTTACGGTTGCGTACAAAAACGTTTGGATTACCATTCCTGCAAAACTCAGCGAAAGAGTCGGAATGAATTCTATCAACATCGCATTTGATGCGGAAGCCGGATTTTCTCACTACAGTACCTCCGCGTCAATCATCGTCATAAACAAGACGAGGCTTTTTTGCAGCATAGGCGGCTTTAAGATAAGGGATCTGTTCCTCTGTCACCGGCCCCAGATTCGCTTTCACCGTTTGAACCACCTTGCCATTAATCCGTTTGTTTTCAACAAGACTGGCATAGTACCGTTTCTCACCTTTGTATGTTTTTGTCAGTATTTTGATGAACATGCCTTATGCCAACCTCTTTTCTCACTACAAAGTATAGCATAATAGCATATATAACGCAACTATTAATACTGTTTTTTCTCACTACGCTTAGTGATCCTTAAGTTAATGACATTGCGTATTTTCAAGGTTTACTGCTTTACTGAAATCTCTTGCCCCAGCAGATGAACAGTATTCTTATCATTTCGTATACTCTTTCTTTCAGTAAGCTATATAACCTCAGATCAAAAGGTGTAAACAAGGTGTAAATCAGATACTTCCTTGCCAAGAAATGGCTTGTTTCCGCCGTTTCTTTAAGGCGGTTCAAATCCTGCCGTGACAGACAAAAAGTATACGAATGATTTTGAAACACCTCCTAAAAGGCCGAATTCTGCCGCGATTTGCCGCAATTTGCGACCCTGGTTTTTCGGCATGTTCTCTACAGCAATGCCACGGCTCAGCCGAAATACGGCAAAATGCGGCAAATCACGGCCATCAATGGTAGTCAAATGGTAGTAAAAACGGAGATGTTTTACTACCGCCGAGCAGGCCATAATAGGCACTATATGGGCCAAACAGAATTATCAAAGACTTCTTTCTTCTTGCCCGCAATAGCCCATAAAGCCTTACACAACTTCCTGGGGACATCTACCTCTCCGGTATGCGCTTTCCCGATAATATCAACTATTCTTATGCAGGTAATATCATCCATTCCCGTATTTAGCTTGGAATCTATTATTGGTTGAAGATTCATTTCATCCGTTGCAAAAACAGGAATTCCTGTTGCTTTCGCATATGCAAGAGAGCAAACCTCGCCTTTATTCTTGTTTGGTCTGTTTGGGTCAATCATCACACTTTCGAGGCTCCGATACGCAGCATCAAAAATTACGCGATCTTTGGCATCTAATCCGCTTTCATTGACAATCTCAATTTTGCCATCATTAACCAGATCATTAAGCTGGCTCACTGCGGATGGCGGCATCATGACCTCTCCGAGTGCATGTGTATGCATATAGATTTTGCTCGAGATAAGTGGAAGGATGTCATATAAAAACCGATATTTATTGCTTACACCTGGCTCTATACACAAATCCGCATCCACAATTATCTTGGCTATCATTCGCTCTCCTCCATAATGATATCTAACTCCTCATCGGAGGGGAACTTATTTTCGAAAGCCTTGTTGATTCCAAGTTCTTGCGGCTTAAGTCCGCACAAGCCTAACAGATATTCTAGTTTTTCAAAAGTAATCAGGCCAACTTCATAAGCATTGACTGAAAGATCAGCAAGATTATCAACTACAATTCTATTGTCAGCTTCACCCAAAGTAAACGCATATCTTCTTCTGAATTGTTGAATTGACTTATCAGATTCTGCCAAGAACTTTTCGCGCTCATCATCCCCAATGAAGCCAGTCTCATGAAGTCTCTTTACCATCGCTTTATAAGGAACCGTGAACAGATCTGCTAGTTGCAATACCGCTTTAATGAAGACCTTCTTTATCTTGTAGGTCTCCATTTCCTGACGCAGCATAATCTCATCTATAAGAAATTCAGCTGCAAAGCGATTTGCCTTTTTTTCGTTGGTTTCTTTCTCGTCTTCATCCAAGAGATCCGAAGGAATAACGTCCGGGGCTTGCTCATACCAAATATGGTATAACTCATGCGCTGCTGCAAAAACCTGGCATGGGACAGGAATGGAGGTGTTAATCGCAACAAAAGGCTTTTCCAACCCGGCATCATCTTGTGAACCGCTGATTCTTGTAAATCCCCAAGGTGCATTTATGCCAAACGGATAACATATGACTCTTGCGTATATTCCAAGTATAGAGAATATTTGTGTACCAATGATATCATTCGTTTTACGACAAACCCCAAGTTTCTCCCGTGCTTGGTTCTTTACTTCTTCGATTTCGAAGTCATTCAATCCTTTACGCATTCAATAGATCCTCCAACATATGGATTTCATCTATTGCTTGACGCATTAGATTGATTTTTTCTCGTGTTTCTTCGCATGTCACGCTTACCATAAAGCTGAGACTGTCTGCAGAGACTCGTTCACCCCCTACAGAGAGCAAATCATCTGTAGATGTTCCTAATATAGAAGCAATCTTCGCAAGCTCACTAACATTGATTGCTTTATTGCCTTTGATGATTTTATTCATCACCTGCTTGGAAACTCCCAAAGCGTCTGCCAATCTCTGCTGTGTGAATCTCTTTACATCCAACTGTTTCTGAATATTAGCTCCCACTTGTGAGAAATTCATTGCATACATGACGAATCCTCCTTTCCAGCTTCGCAATCCTCCATCAGAATTATAGCACAGCTCAAAGCAGGAGTCACTGTTTCATTTACCTAAATATGCAATATTATATTCATTTCGTTGACTTTGTATGCGCAGGCAAACCTCAAATCTGCTCTTTTGAAGCCGGAAGGGCACGGGCCTCGGACACGAATCCCGCACACCATCCGGCTTCTCCATTTAATTTTTCTGACTCGTCAGACCTTGTTTTGCAAGCCAGGCTTCCACATGGTCCGCGATTTCTTTGTTGTTCAGCTCCTGGAACAGGAAATGACTGTTTCCGTAGATT
This sequence comes from uncultured Lachnospiraceae bacterium, assembly GCA_902770965.1. GTDB lineage: Bacteria > Bacillota > Clostridia > Lachnospirales > Lachnospiraceae > RUG11623. Next base: position 118,798 of record CACXUY010000001.1, read on the forward strand.
CCTTCCTTCGGAAGGTCAATGACCGCAGCGTCGCCGCCTGCGGCATTATAGGCTTCCGAAAACGCGACGCAGGTATTCCTGGACATCTGCCAGAATGCCGTAGAGTCAATGTCTTCCGGCCCGTTATCGATGTTATCGCCGTAATAGAAGATGACCGGAACCTTGCTCTCCAGTGTCATGAACTTGTTCCACGCTTCGGGCATCATCTGCTCCGCAGGCGCAATGCCGGGTTCGACGGCGACAATCGCAGAGACATAGTCCAGGGAAACATCCCATCCGACCAATCCGCCCTGGGAGTGGGTCACAAGGATCGACTTATGCCCGGTCATCTCATAAACCTTTTTCAAAACCGCATCCATGGCTTCAGCGATCATTTCCTGATCATATTCGCCCGTATTCGGGGTCATCTGACGGAAGAACTGATCCTGAGCTTCGTCTCCTTCCGGAAACTGTGAGTTTTCATAGCGCTCCGGAGCAATACGCCCGATCCTGAAATGTGTATACCAGGCCTGATCTCCGGCCAGTGTATCTACAGGACCTTCAGCAGTCTGCCCTGCCTCTCCGCGACGGGGCTGATCCACGAGAAAGATGCTGTGACCTGCTTTCAAAAATATATCCGACCAGCCTTCTCTTCCATCCGGGGTCGTCATCCATCCCATGCGGGACTGACCGGCACCATGCAGAAAAACGATGGGATTGCCGTTGTCATTCTCCGGTATCTGATAGAAGACATTCGCATGATCCACGTGCATTGTATTCCCGGCCCGGGTGAGATCCTGCCAATTCTTTGTTTCGTCATACTCGCCGGGCACAGGATCGGTGACCGTTCCACCTGCGGAAAACATGCCCTGCTTCGCTATACGAAGCGTTCCGTCTTCATCCTGAGAAGCCTCGACCGCGGCTGCTGTATCAGCTTCGGCATTCGAGGTATCCTGTGTTACTTCTGCCGTTTCGCTCATCGAAACAGCCGTATTGGCCTCTGCCGACGTTGTCTGCGGGGAAGTCGCTGTCGTACTTTGCGCACAGCCTGCCATCAGTACCGCAACGAGAAGTGCGGATATAATCATTTTTTTCTTCATTGCTCTTTTCCTCTCCTTATGCTGTTTCCTTCAAGATACTCAGGCTCTTCAGCCACTTTTCAACGGCCTTTGCTGGTCCGTTTTCCGCGTCCCTCATCTCCACCGGAAGACCGGTCAGCACTTTTGCCTTCGGCTCAAGCTCGCGGATCGTATCATAAGTGTCGCCGTCCCCGGAGCCCATGTGGGTGTTAAAGGGGATGATGGTCTTCCCACTGAAATCGTATTTATCAAAGAAGGTGTAAATAATCATCGGGAAGGTATACCACCACATGGGGTAACCGATATAGATCCTGTCATAGCCTTCGATGTCGATCTCGTTCTTGATCGCAGGCCGCTGATCCTCGTCATGTTCTTTCTTTAGGCCGCTGATCCTCGTCATGTTCTTTCTTTGCGAGTCTTGCCAGTGCGTTGTAGTGATCCCGGTTGCTGTCGTAGGGTACGACAGGCTCGATTTCTGCGATATCTGCGCCCGTCTGTTTCGCAATCTCCCCAGCCACGATCTTTGCCGTGCCATAGACAGAGAAGTAAACTACCAGTTCTTTTGCCATATCCTGCTCCTTATTCTCCATGTCCGATCATCAGGCTTTGTAGCTAAGCAGCCACTTGACAAGCTGGGGATCGAAATGGTTGATGATCTCGCTGTGGCCAAGGTCTTTTCCCCTGATCTGCTCCATCTCTGCATCCGTGAGGGAGAAGTCCCAGATATCCAGATTCTGCTCCATGCGCTCCACATGGACGGACTTGGGAAGGATCGAAACGCCGCGCTGGGTATTCCAGCGGAGGACGACCTGAGCCGCCGTCTTGCCGTACCTGGCGCCAATCTCAGTCAGCAGCGGATCCTTGAAGATCCCGTGCTTTCCTTCGGCGAGCGGGCCCCATGCCTGCGGTGCAATGCCGTATTCTTTCATGACTGCCAATGCTTCTTCCTGCTGGAAGAAAGGATGCAGCTCCACCTGATTGACGGCGGGGATGACTTCTACGTTGGCGCAGAGGTTGATCAGTACGAAGGGATAGAAGTTGGAAACACCGATCGCCTTTGTGAGGCCTTCCTTATATGCCCTTGTAATGCCTCTGTAGGCCGCGAAGTAATCACCCATCGCCTGATGAAGCAGGACCAGGTCCACGTACGGCATGTCCAGCTTCTGAAGAGAAGTCTTCACCGCTTCATATGCCGAATCTTCGTTCTTCATGTCGGTGATCCAGACCTTGGTGGTGATGAAAAGCTCTTCCCGGTTCACCAGGCCATCAGCGATGGCACGTTTCACGCCTTTTCCAAGCGCATCTTCATTTCCATAGGAAGCGGCAGTGTCCAGCAGTCTGTATCCTGTTTTGATTGCATCGTAAACAACCTGTTCGCATTCGGCAGCATCCGGAATCTGGAAAACTCCGAAACCCTCCAGCGGCATCTTTGCTCCGGTATTCAGTGTAATGTATTCCATGGCCTGTATCTCCTTTCGTTTCTGTCCGTTGCATAAGGACTATAGCTTGTTTCTTCGTTGATGATGCCATTTTATATTGATTTCCCTTGCATGTACACTGCTTTGTGTCTATGATGGTATACGTATCACGTATATATCGGTAGATAGAAAACAGAAAGAAAATGATGTCATGCTAATCGAATCCTACCTGCTGGAGCAGTTTGAAGCCGTTGCCCGCTGCGGCACGCTTTTAAAATTTTGATATGAGTGGCTGCCAAGAAGTGTTCATTGGCAACTACCACCACGCTTATTGTTTCTTTGCCTGTAGTCTCTTTCCGTACTCTGCGATTCTTCTGGCGGTATCGCGGATCGCCATACGCCCCTCCATATCGCAGTCCTTTAAGATATTGGAAATCTCCAAATCTATCTGGATATCAAAATACTGGTCAGAGGTATCAGCGAGATAGTAGTCAACACCAGTATTCAACGCCTTTCCGATCTTTACCGCCAGCGGCCACGAAGCGGTTTACCCATATAACGGGACAGCTATTCCATATCCCGGCAAGCACCCATTGTATGAGATAGAAAATGCCATCTGCCGCAGGAATTCACCTGTTGCAGATGGCATCTTCTCCATTAATATATATACAGTTTTTCTCAAGAATAGCATCCCACTTTTGGTTTAGTATGCTATCTGCTCCACCACTCCGGCGTCAATTCTCCAAGTGTCACCACTTTAAGGAGTTTCTTCTTAAATACAGATTTGTCCCGACATTCATCATTTCTTCCGCAGTTTCAACTCAACGCTGCTTCATCCCGCCGGAATAGGTTTTGATTTTCTTTCCAGCAGCCGACTCCAGGCTGACGATCCTCAGAAGCTCTGCGCATTTTCTTTTGGCTGTACGCTTATCCAGTCCCTTAAGGGCTGCCAGATACATCAGGAAATCCTTCCCGGTAAAATCCGGATAATAGCCGAAATCCTGCGGAAGGTAACCGAGCGCATCGCGGTACAGTTCTTCCGAAGCGTCCAATGTGCCCCGTCCTTAAAGCATATCGTTCCGTCCGTCGGCCTTAAGATTCCGCATATCATGCGCATCAACGTCGTCTTTCCGGCGCCGTTCGCGCCAAGAAGCCCGATGACACCCGCCCGGAATACGGTGGAGATCCTGTCGACTGCGATTTTGTTCCCGTATTGTTTCGATACTCTGTCTAACACTAGTTCCATGATATCTTCTCACTCTCTTTTATATAAATTCCGGCATATTATTCCCGGATGCCTGTATTCCCCTGTACCTTTCAGTTGTTGACACTTATAGGATGCGCCTGCGTCACAAAGATCATCCCGTCATACAGCTCTGACGGAACCTGCCAGACCCGATAAGCATACGGGAGGAGACGATACACAATTCCGTTCAGGCCATCCATCGGATTCTCCCCGAGGTTGCCCATGAATATGTATCCGTTCACCATTTCTGCCAAACCCCCGTCTGCGGGAATAACTGAGAAATCCAGCCAGGAAACGTCATAACCGTTTTTACGGGAAGCCTTCGCAAGCGGATCTCTCGAATAAAATGTCCTGTTCACACGTTTTCCGGAGCTTGTCGGAAAATTACATGTCGTCTTATAGAAGTCCGTCCCTATGGCGAAGTATGCATCTCTTCCGATCCTGTCCGTCAGCAGATTCCCCATAACCTTATTCTCACCGCCGACATATGTGCCTGACTGTTCCATATGGCCGTTATGTCCCGTAATGAAGATCCTGTCATTCCCCCTCCTCTCTTCCTGTTCGAGGATCCACATCGTATTGTCCGCCATGTACTGGTCGCGGATCCCGTTGGCATCCGCGAAATTCTCTTCATACGCCTTTTCCATCGCCTGGTTCTGCAATAAAATGTCCGTCAGATGCACCGCTGTTTCAATCGCCTGATCCGTGTCAGATGCGGAGACTCTCTCTGAAAGATCCTGTCTGAGCTCTGTAAAAACCAAGATCCTCTCCTCACGATCATACAAAGCAGACCAGTCCTCACCATCCCGGAGTTTCTCCAGTTCTGCAGTATCGTGACCCAGGCTCTTCATTTCTTCCAGAAGGAATTGATAGTTGTATTCTGTTTGCTGCATATCGAACCCGTAGAAACGGATATCATCTCCGTCAGCAGCAGTCACGTTATAGCTGCGCATCCAGGAAATCAGGTTCTCCATTTCCCCGGTCCGATAGATGGCAAACCCAATCGCGGCAGCAGCCTCCTTTGCTGTGCCTTCTCCACCGTGGATATAGCGGTTGACTGCCTCGCACCCACCGTAATCACCCTCCAGGGCAAACGCCCGCACGCCTACTTGTTCCACCATGATCTGAAACACATCCAGTTTCAGCTGCTGGAATTCACGGTTCCCGTGCGTCGCCTCTCCCAGCGCAATGATTCTTGTATTCTCAGGAATCGTTATGTCCGAAATCTGTCCAGCATATGTGGCAAATTCTTCCGGATCTGCACTCCCCCCGGTTCCAAATCCGCCAAAATGGGAAAATACAGCCCCTGTAAGAACCAGCACGGCAAAAATACATAAGATAACAATTCTTCTGATCGCTGTATGTTTCTTTTTCTTAATGCCCATGTCTTTCATTTTGTTCCTCTGCGTCGTATCTGTAGGGTTTTTGGATATTTCCACAACTCCTTCAGCGGTACGATTCTTTCCATTTTTTCCGCACGTGCCCAGTTGATCATCTCGGCCGTAATCTCCACACCGTTCAGTTTAGACCACTCCCTGGCGACTCTCTGGCGCAGCTCGTTGTCGTTATTCACGGTTGCGAGACGGGCTTCACACGCCTCACAATCCAAGCCGCAATATGCGATATATTCATTCATGTAGATATCCTCCTCAGTGAGCAAGTTGTTTTTTCACAGCAAGGCAATAACCTACGCCTTCCGGAGCCGTCATGACGTGTTCCGCGTTTTTATGGTTATATTCCTGGAAGAAAGCTTTTGTCGCCTCGGCTGCGTTCATGTGTTCGTAAATCAGAAACCCTGCCTCCGAAAGCAATGCTTCCATCTCGCTATAGGAATACTTCGCTTTCATCGGTTCTCCTGCCGCAGCTGCAAGCTCCCGATTACGATGGCTCTCAGATCCGCTTTCTGTGAGTGGATAGGGATCAAATAGATCCTGCATCGTTGCAGCGCCTACCATGATCAGCCCCAGCTGCCGTATAGAGAATGAGTTCCGCATCGGCGTATGCAGTCGGTCGATCATTGCTTTCAATTGTGCGCTGATTCCATAGAAATACACCGGAGAAGCGACAACGAGGGTATCCGTGTTTCTCAGTTTTTCATAGATCAGCGCCATATCGTCATTCTGGACACAGACATGATCTTCATTAGAAAAACAGCGGTTACACCCTGTACATGGATGGATACGGTAATCAGCCACGGAGTCTTTCCAGTTTTTTTACGAAGCTGTTAATCTCCGGCTCTTCAAAATACAGTTCAGTTTGATTGCTTTGCGGAATAATGCGCCTCCCTGTAAACCTCTCCCAGTATTTTTCTTCCTGGAGATAAAGATTTCCGGACAGTTCCATATTGCCGTCATTATCCCGAATCAACTCGAATCCAAACATATCCTGATAAAACTTCAATGCTTTCTTACAGTCTTTTACAACGATAAGGGTTCCTTTGAATTTCATGGTCTGCTTTGCCTTCCTTCCCGGTGCGGCATTCTTCAGTACTTTCCGAACCTCGTATCAAGCTGATTGGAATCTGTTGTACCATTAAAAAACAAAGTGTACTGATTATCATTCTGCTCTTCACCGCTTATTACTGCTTCCACTTGAGTCGCTTTCCATGTGACCTGACATAAATCAGAACGGGCATTTGCCCCATCATCTGCTATATCAAAAGAATGTTTTGCAATTGTTCCTGCTTCATCTTTAAGAACCAACCTGGCATGTGTATGTCCAAATGGCCAGTCCGGATCTCCTACCTGCTGGAATAATAATTCATATTTTCCATCTGGTGATGTATATGAAGCAACATCATGTATTTTGTATCTTGTAGTATAAGTAAAACTTCCAGCTAAAATCATAATAAGAATATTAAAGAATGCCACCATTCCCAGAATTACTCTAACCGTCGGTTTCTTTATTTTTATGCAGCATATTATTGAAATAAACATTACCATCAATGCTATAACAAAAATCATTTTTTCCTCCCAAGCCCCGCTCCGCATATCCCGAGCTGCTATTCTCTTCCTGTCCGGATGAAATGGCCTTCCTGGATTGCAGCGAACGTTGCTGCCGCGCAGTCGACAATCGCAGAATTTTTCAGTGGGAAAACGAGTATCGTCAACGGCAATAGAAACAGCAGAGCTCCAGTTGCTTTGTTCATAGCCGAATGAACAGCCACAAACCTCTTCTGTACGACGAATCCGGAAATGATATTTACAACCTTTATTAGGGCTATGATTCCGATCCATATATACAGCCATGCAGGAATACGCAGGACCGGAAGCAATTTGATCAGGCATACGACCACAAGCACAAAGTCCGCAATCGTATCCAGCCTTGCCCCCAACTTACTTACGGTATCTGTTTTTCTCGCCACAAATCCGTCAAGCATATCAGACAACCCGGCCGCTATGTAAAACGCATAAAAGGCAGGAGAGAACACCGGACAGAAAAGCAGAACGATACTGGCTGTCATTCTGAAAAACGTAATTGTGTTTGCCATATCTCCTTCATTCCTCTTTCAACGGAATTTGGGTAAAAGAGATCGCTCCCTCTGCCCGATGGCCTGTTACGGAGATGTGGTAGCAGCCGGTTTTCGGAATCATCAGAATGAAGTCAGCGTTTTCCTGCTCAGTCCCTTTGTATATCGGCTCTTCGCCATTCTGCCCGACGATAACATCCACATTTCCTGCAGTATGCGAAATATGAACCTGTATCTGATCGCCTTCCGTCAGCTTCATTTTGGCGGATTCTTCTTTGTCCAGAATACTGTATTCCATCCGAAATCCCGTCTCTTCGGATGTCCTGGAACCATCGAAAGCGCTTTTTCCCCCACACCCTGACAGAAGAAGGCATATCGCCAGCAGGATAGCAGTGATTGCTTTCCTTGTTATGCCTCTTTTTATCAATGTCCGCGCCTCTTTTCCTTTTTCTTCGCCTGCTTCATTTCGAATCGGCGCTGGGCTTCCGCCTCCCGTTCCTCCCGGCTGATCTGCCTGCGCTCCATTTTCATTTCCTCCCGTTGCCTTTGAAGAGCCTGCTGCGACTTCGTGCCTATACCGGTGTTTTCCAAATGCTTTCTTGCATTCCGGCTTCTTCTTTTGGGATTGTCAGCCGCCTGTCTGATTTCTGTTTCGATGGCCGGACTGAAAACCAGTTCATAGTAGTGGCGCAGGATGTAATCCCAGACCTCATAATCCTTCGGTTCCGCCCCGAAGGTCACTTTACAGACAGAAAGCATTCCATCTTCGATACGTTCAAAAACACCGACCCAGAAAGGATCTTCAAAGAATACCGTCAGACTCGCTCTCTGACAGCAGAGAAGCCTCGATTTCGCCCTTTTCGGCGTACTGCTGCCCGGCCTGTTTGATCAGCTCCAGTCTTGGCGCTGTCACGACTGCCGCTTCCGGCGCATTGAACATCGGGCTTTCCGGCACAGTGATGATCGTGTGATTACAGGGGAAGCACAGCTTGAACTGCATGATGGCCGGTTCAAAGTTCTTCCTGCTGTTGGGAAATCCGCAGCCGCAGATCATGAGGTATTTCAGGTGGGAATAGTCCGCCTGTCCCACATGCTCATATCGATCACCAACCTTCTGCATCGTCATATTGGAAAGGGGAAGCGTGCGGTCCATAAGGGCCTTCAGGGATGCAGGCATTCCATAGCAATATAGAGGGAAATTGAACAGCAGAAGATCGCTTTCCAGAATCTCCTCCAGAATGGCTTTCATGTCGTCGTTACGGATGCAGGCACCACCGTTCCGCATACAGGAAAAGCATCCAGTGCAGTATTCAATGTGCTGATCGACGGTGTGTATGATATGGATATCCTGCGGTGCCGCTTCCTTCATACCATCCAGAAATGCACGGGTGATGTGCATGGTATCGCTATTATCCCTCTTGGGGCTCCCGTTCAAAACAAGTATCTTCATTGGCTTATCCTCCCAAAAGCATTTTCTATTTCACAGCCCATTTAATAAGCATTCCGCCGACCAATGCGAATACTGCTCCCAATACCCTCATGAGCACCGCATAGCCTTTAGAAGGCTGGCTGCCGTCTTTTGTTTTCCATCTTTCCGTAAGTGCCCACCATCTTGCCGGCGGCACTACCACCAAGCTTATCCCGATAACACCCAAGATGATACCGGCAACAAATTCCTGCTTCATATTTCACACCTGCCTTCCTTTCATGATCCAGTTATCCAGAAACCGCATCTGCCCCTCCGTATGGAACCAGTGCTCTCCTTCTTCCATCACGGTTAATTCAGCGCCATCCAAGGCTTATAATACCGACGATGCATCCGCAAAAGCCAACCGCACAGCAGATACAGATCCGGGTTATCCGGAATATATGCCAGATCCTTCTTGCAGGCCACAGGGTAATCCTTGATATTCTTCCCGCAGATCGATATCATTCCCTCGTCAAACTTCAGGATGCCTATCGCACTTTTGATCGTCGTGCTCTTCCCGGCACCGTTATGTCCGATAAAGCCGAAGATTTCTCCCGGAAGGATGTGCAGGGACAGGTCGTCCACCGCTTTTTTCTCACCATAGATTTTCGTTAAGTGTTCAATTCTAAGCATGGTAATTCCTCACTTTGTATCCTGATCCCCGTCAGAGTCATCGTTTTTCTTTTTATAAACTACCGAGGCAGAATAAGTGCTCGCTCCGGCACCGATAAACACAATACCGTTCCAAAAGTGTCCGTCAGCGACCAGAAACACAGCTGCCGCAAAACAGGCAAGTGCCAGAACAGGCATCCACTTTACAAACTGCTCTTTCATTGTCATATCCTCCATACGTTGTATAGTTGGTTCTACTCTTTTTCCTGGTTCTCCTTTTTATCGGAATCGAGCAACCCGAATGCAATTCCCATCATCAGCCCCATACATATCCCCATTATCAGGCTATGCATGGCTGAGCCGAATACCATACCCCATAAAACTGTCATTGAGATCGAAAATGCTTTATTTTTCATCGATGATCCCTCCTTGGCTTCCTATCGTTCGTTAGTTTTGTGACGGAAAGAAATCCGGTCAGCCGTTTCCGACCTGACCGGCTATCGTAAATCCCAGTTCAAACGGATCTATTTCCGATAGATCTCAAAAAACTGCATGACATGTTTCCTGACCAGTTCCATCACTTCATCTTCACGATCCGGTTCCCGGTCGCACAGATTGATCCATACTGTGATCGGGGACGAAAACTGCGCTGCCATAATCTCGGTGTCTGCATTTCTCAAAGTTCCCTCTCGGATCAGGAATCTCATCATACCCATAAAGTAGTTCAGGACATTTTCATAATTCTGTTTCGTCTGCAGCTCTGCCAGCTCTGCATTGCGGAATTGCTCGATCGTAAGCATCTTCCTGCTCCTGCTGATACGTGGGTCATGCAGGATGTAACGCAGCTGTCCCTGCACGAGCTTAGCCACATCTTCCGCCTTCATGCCGGTCTTGTCTTTTGTGAATTCCGGATCGTCCCAGTTTGCACGGACAAAGATCGAATGATCGGCATAGCCTTTCAATACGGTTTCTACGATCGTGTCCAAAATATCCTGTTTATTGGCAAAGTGACTGTAGAGGGATGCCTTGCGGATACCCACCGCATCGGCGAGCTGCGAGATACTGGTTGCTTCATATCCATTGACAGCGAAGAGATCCAGCGCTGCCTCCAGTATTTCTTCCCGTGTGTTGCTCTTTTCCATACTTTTCGCCCTTTCTCCAATATAGTAGTAATACTCAATTTCATCGCTTATTATACCTAACATTCGTTCGTTAGTCAATACCTAACACAGGAGTTTTTCAAAATTGCTCATAATAATTGGAGCCAATACGTCAATGAGACGCATCGGCTCCGCCTGCTGTATTACCACTTTAGTTCTCCGTCGCCGCCCATCAGCCGCGTCATTTCTTCGATCCGCTCCAAAGGGAACGGAGGAGAAGAGATCGGTTTCATGGCCAGTGACATCAGCTTCATGGGATTGTCATCCGCAGCAATACGGTTGGAGCTTAGAGCTCCGCATACTCTGCAGCGATGGATGATGGCCCATTCGCCGTTTTTCCTAACCCATACAGCAATCGGCTCCATCACACCGCCGCACTCTGCCGCCCTGTCTCCGGGCTCGTTGTCCAGATGCTGGCTGGACAGACAATACGGACAATGGTTCCGATGATCGCTCCCTGCGCCTGTCGGCACCACGGTTTTCCCGCAGATCTTACAGACGAACGTTTCATTACATGGGTGTGTTTTATAGTAATTCTTCTCGAATGATTTTTTCTTGTTTTCCCTATTCATTGGGGATTGTCCTCCTAAAAGTAAAATCATAAACCTTCTGGGAGGCTTGCGAGATCGTTGGCAAACCTCCCGGTTATGCCACAATCTCCATTGATTTGTTAAATGTCTTCAAAAAGCACTTCTCCTTCTTTTGTTTATCATCAAAGCCTCGCGGCCTGATTTCTGCTCCACATTGTTATCCGATCCACCATTCCGGCGTCAGTTCTCCGAGCGTCACCACTCTGTTCTTTTCGTAATCGAGCATGATTTCAATCCCTTTGTATGTTCCCGGCATCGCTGCGCTCCGCACAAATGCCGAGGGTCGAGCAGGTATCTACACACACTCCGGTATAAATCCTTCCTGACGCAGAAAGGATGGCCGCAGCCACGCCGCCTGCCTCGACATAATCTGATATCTTCCTGCCGTTCTGCACAGACTTAGCTGCTTCATAGAGCTTTTGCCAGAGCCAGTTATCCTTCGTCATCAGATTGACATGTCCTGTCCGCGTCTCGTGCATGAGCGGTACATCGACACCTTCCGTGGTCCATTGATAGCGGAAGCCGCATTTTTCCTGCACTCGCTTTGACTTGAGATTGCCATCATAATGGCCGCACCAGACTTTTTGCATGCCGATATCCTCAAAGGCATGACGCAGCATCTCCCGAACAGCTTCCGGTACAATCCCATGTCCCCAGAATGGCTTGCCCAGCCAGTAGCCAAGTTCACACTCATCATCACGTTCTGTCATATCTGTGTGACCATTCAGTTTGAGTTCAATCGCACCGATTGCTTTATTATCTGTTTTCAGACAAATGGCATACGCTTCCCGGCCGTTAAAGACATTTCGGATCACATGCAGGCTCTCTTCTACGCTCTGGTGAGGCGGCCATCCGGCGATCGGGCCGACGTCAGGATCCTTTGCAAAATAATATAGGTTCTCTGCGTCGCTTTCCTCCCAGCGGCGCAGGATCAGTCTTTCTGTCTCCAGCATCCCAAATCCTCACAATTCCAATCTCATATACACAAGTTCCTGATATCCTGACAGACGGGATTTAAAGCCTCTTGGATTCCTTCCGAATTCTATAAAGCCGGCTTTTTCATACATGTCGATTGCCCTGCTGTTCTCAGCGACCACATTTAACTCTATCTGCTCATATCTGGCCTTTTTCGCACACTCAATACAGGCTTCCATAAGAGCCCGGCCTATTCCAAATCCCCAATATGTTTTATCGACACTGATTCCGAAATCAGCTCTGTGGCAAACCTTATATTTGCTGCCTACCTGGTCGATCCCTGCCAGGCCGACAACAATACCATCCACTTCTGCAAGTATCTCAATCTCGCTAGCGCTCTCTGTCCTGCTCTTCAGGAACTGAGCCTCCCGTTCCACAGTGATGTCTGATTCGTCCGGATAGGAAAGCAGATTGTCCGTCTGCTCATGTGTCAGGATAAAATTATCCAGAACAGCCTTCCCATCCTTTTCCGTCCCATTGCGCAGGATGCAGGTCCTGCCGTCTTTCAATGTGATTGTCTTCCTGTATTCCAAAATGACCGCCTCATTTCCTCTGTGATGCAATATAGAAGTTTTTTTGCAAACAGATTTGTCCCGACATTTATACCGACATTTATACCGACATTTATACCGACATTTATACCGACATCATCTGCTATCTCAAGCTTGCTCCAAACCTGCGAAGCTCCTCCAGCTTTTCCTCCGATACACCGGGATCATATCCATGAGTTGTGAAAACTCCCATATCTTCCAGCTGCAGATAATCAAGAAAATCTCCCCGATAAGAGAACAGGGCTCCATCGTACATATTGGGATCACCAGAGCTTAAGAACATGGCCACCTTCTTCAGCTTCTCCGGTTTGTTGGGGTATGCAGCTGCGTAAAAGCGGTCAATAGTACATTTCAGCTGTCCGGAAAGACCATGATAATAGATAGGAGACGCGATCACGAGCATCTCGGCTTCACGAAGCTCATGGTAGACAAACTGCATATCGTCCTTCTGAACACACTGCCCATTCCCTTTGGTGTGACAATATTCGCAGGCAAGACATCCGTGGATATTCATCTTGCAGACATCATAGACGCCGTACTCATGCCCTGCCGTTTCCAGTCCCTCACAGAAAGCCTGTATCATCTGTTTTGTATTTCCCTTTGGCCTGGGACTCCCGTTAAAAATCAATACTTTCATAATCAGAGCACCTCCTTGTCCCTGCGTTTCCGCATAGTCGGATGAGCTGCAACAATCTTCTGATAGCAGGGGCATTCCGGATCATGGTCGCAGATGATGCCGCAGGCCTGCAGGTGAGAGTAAATCGTGACAGCACCCACGTATTTGAAGCCACGCTTCTTTAGATCCTTACTGATTCTGTCGGATAATCCGTTGCTAACCGGGATCGGCCCCTTATCATGTCCCTGATAGAGTATCGTCTTTCCCCCGGAATACCTCCAGATGTAATCACAGAAGCTTCCGAACTCCTCCCGCACCTTCTGATAGCACCGGGCGTTATTGATAACAGCCTGTACCTTGCGGGGTGAACGGATCATCCCTTCTGTATTCAGGATACGTTCTACATCTTCATCGCCAAACTCAGCAATGCGGTCATACTCGAAATTGCAGAAGCATTCACGGAAGATCTCCCTCTTCTTCAGCATCAGGTCCCAGGAAAGTCCGCACTGCAGGCATTCCAAAGTCAGATGCTCAAACATCTGCCGGTCGTCATGGACAGGGATTCCCCATTCCGTATCATGATAAATCTGATTGGCCTCATTCATTCCAGCCCAGGTACAGTAGCCCATGCCATTCTCCTTTATTGCTCTGGTGTGTAAGTCGAGCCATGATCGTCATCATGCCCCCGTCCCTCCGAGATTCCGAGTCTCCGGGTCAATTCCCTGTTCCGTTCCAACAGATTCCAAATACCATCCTGTGAAAGGACGCCACGCTTCAGTTTCTCTGGAAAGGTGCCTGCTTCATCCATGGCATAATCGTCCTTCCACTGCTGGCTCGTATAATATGCCTCCAGCTTCTGAATTTCAGACTGGAATGCCTCATACTCCTCGATCTTCTTTTCCAGGGCATCCATCTTCTGTGACGCCTTATCCAGAATGCTCTCCATTGCATAGATATGCTGCGGCACGTTTTCTCCGACAAGGCGTTTTCTGAACTGGCTCTTTTTCACCCGGTAACGGTTGACGATCTCATAATCCGGAATCCAGATCTTTGCCTCTTCAATGCGGTCAAAAACGAACTGCAGGGTTTCTTCATCCGCCAGATTATCTTCAGTCTGTTTTCGATAGGCCTGGTACATCCACTCCGAGATTTTCTCTTTCTGCTTTTGCTTCAGCTGCCCGTAACTCTTATTCATCTGGAGCAGTCGCCCGTCCACCATTTTGTGCCTACTCATTTATATTCACCCTGCTTATAATTGTAGTCAGTCTGTTTCGCCCTTACTTCTTTTTCTTCGGAGCAGGAAGTTCATCATACATTGCTTCCAACAGCTTGCGCAGAAATTCTCTGTCCTCCACGTCATCGACAAGAAGCATTTCCTTCGCGCCTTCATATGGCAGCTCCATATCTGCATTCGGCATCATCGCCACAGCAGATTTTGTGGATTTTACAAGAAAACGGTCATCGTAAATGCCGCCGACCACCTTGCTTCGATAATATATGATGTATTCGCCCATCATGGCTCGATAGGATATATCATTCAAGTCCGATAACTGCTCCAATATGAAATCCAGGTATCCCTTGCTTGATGCCATACTCGTCTCTCCCATTAGGTTCCCTCACAATGGTAGACTTTTCTTTCCTGGTATTACTGTGCGGATAAAAACATATTCCTGATTCGAAGAGCGGTCATCATCAAAATGATACCCGCTCCAGTTAAAGTCCTTCATCTGCTC
>CACXUY010000002.1 GCA_902770965.1 uncultured Lachnospiraceae bacterium
TAGATCAGGTAGAGGCATCAGGCTAATGCCATTAAAAGACCGGAGCATAAAAAGCTTCGGGAATTTATAAATATCAACCATGAGTTGGTAAATAGCCACTGACATTGTACCCTGTGAATGTACTAAAATCAAGTTTTGGGCAGACAAATTCTATCAGAATAACAAATGTTTGCACCTTACATTATCAGGCACACGCTGTATTTCAGCGTTTGCCTGTTTACACAAAGCTCCGGCACGGTGCGCAGCCAATTTTACAAAAATCGTTCAGAAGGGTTTGGGGAGTTTTCCCAACAAGCCAGCTTCATCTTAGAAGCACGCAAAGCAGCAAGCAAGTGATAAACCATGAATCCGATCATAGCTTTCCATGCATAAAAACCCGGAAATGTTGAATTCCCGGGGTTTTCGAGTCTCTCTTGTTCTCGATCAGCGCTTGCTGAACTGAGTTTCACTCGTTCCTTTGGACAGGAAAAAGTGACGATTGTATTATCGGTGCCAATGAGTTCTTTCAGCTCTGTCTGATAGAGCCCTTGTATTTTTCCAAAGCAGGTGAAGCTCCAGCTATTAATATCACATCAGTGTCAGCGCCATATATGGATGTTATTACTCCAGCGCTTTTCCGAATTCATAAGCTTCATGCTGTGGTTCTTTCTTTCCCGAGGCCTCGCCGGGAGCGCCCATGCCGCCGCAGAAGAGCGTTCCTGCAAGCTCTGCCTTTTCAAAGCAATCCAGCCAGCCCTGTAGGCCGTTTACCGCTTTTTCCGGCACATAGTCTTCATCTTCCGCAGCTGTCATCAGCATATAAACCTTGCGGAATCTGTAATCAGAGGGATAGAGCGGATTCAACCGATCCAGCAAGGTCTTCATCTGACCGCTCATTTCGTAGTAGTAAATAGGCGTTGCAAACACGAGAGTATCCGCATTCTTGACCTTTTCGGCGATCCAGACCGCATCGTCTTTCAGCACGCACTTTTGCGTCTTCTGACATGCAAGGCAGCCGATGCAGAATTTCAGTTCCTTGCCCTTCAGACTGATCTGCTCGACTTCATGCCCGGCAGCTTTAGCACCTTTCACCAGACACTCTGTCATAATATCTGAATTACTCTTTGCCCGCAGGCTCGTGGAAATCACAAGTACTTTGCTCATCGGTCCGCTCCTTATTTCAGGTATTCTTCAAAGAAGCTCTGCAGCTTTTCAAAGGGAATTGCGTTCTTGCTGCCTCCGTCATAAAGATCGGTATGGGAAGCGCCGGGGATGATCAGCAGTTCCTTGTTGTCAGTATACTTGCTGTCCTTCACCATGTCGGCGTAGGCGTCCTTGCCGAAATAGCATGAATGGGCTGCATCGCCGTGCATCACCAAAACAGCGCTGCGGATCTCATTGCTGTACTTAAGGATCGGCTGATTGATAAAGCTCTCACAGCCGATGACGTTCCAGCCGCCGTTGGAATTGAGTGATCTTGCGTGATAGCCTCGTCCGGTCTTGTAATAATCGTAATAGTCTTTGACAAAGAAAGGCGCATCCTCCGGCAGAGGATCGACCACTCCGCCGCCCAGCTTGTTTTCACCAGCCTTCAGATCCTCGAGTCTCTGGGCGCACATGGCGGCTCTTTTTTGATAGCGGGCTTCCTCGCTGTCCTCAGAATCGAAGTATCCCTTCGCGTTCACACGGGTCATGTCGTACATGGTGGAAGCAACGGTCGCCTTGATCCGGGTATCCAGCGCCGCCGTATTGAGAGCCATGCCGCCCCAGCCGCAGATCCCGATGATGCCTATGCGATCCGGGTCGACCTTCTCATTCAGGGAGAGGAAGTCCACTGCTGCCATGAAATCTTCGGTATTAATATCGGGGGAGGCCATGTAACGGACATTTCCACCGCTCTCACCCGTGAATGAGGGATCAAAAGCAATCGTCAGGAATCCGCGCTCTGCCATCGTCTGAGCGTACAGGCCGGAGCACTGTTCTTTGACCGCGCCGAAGGGACCGCAGACTGCGATCGCAGGAAGCTTTTCTTCCGCATTCTTCGGAACATACATGTCTGCCGCCAGCGTAATGCCGTAGCGGTTGACAAAGGTCACTTTGCTGTGATCAACTTTTTTGCTCTTCGGGAAAGTCTTATCCCATTCGCTTGTGAGTACGAGTTCTTCTTTTTTGATCATGGTCTTGATCTCCTTATCTCATATTGTCTGCTGAAACATTTTTGCTGTCTGCCGGATCAGGAAATCCAAACAATCCACTTTTCGCTGGCTTTCGTGAAGCTCCTCCATCCGGCTGCACCGGCATTTCCGGAAGTGCCGGATCATGGCTTCCGCATCTCCGGCTTCATAGAGCTTTCTTGCTTTTTCCAGTTCCTCGCTTCCACATCCTGCATCCGAAAGGTTCGTAAGGATCTTCTCCAGTTCTTCCTTCATCTCTAGGGTTCTCCCAACCATTTTTCTTTCTGTTTGTTCATTATAAAGGCTTTACGAACGTCTCGCTAATGGATATAATGAATATCGTGATATTCGTAATCAGCATATCATTCCATCAAAACTGCAGGAGGATAAGCTACCATGGAGATCCGCACCCTAAGGTATTTTCTGGCTGTTGCCAGGGAAGAGAATATGTCCCGCGCTGCAGAGCATCTGCACGTAACGCAGCCTACACTTTCCAAGGCGCTGAAAGCCTTAGAGGATGAGCTTGGCAAGAAGCTTTTCATTCGGCACAGCTTCAGCATCGCACTGACGGAGGAAGGCGTGCTTCTTCGGAACCGGGCAGAGGATCTCATATCCATGGCAGACAAGATCGAGCAGGAATTCCTGACCCTTGACGACATCACCGGCGGCGATATCTACTTCGGCCTGGCAGAGTCCTATCAGATCCGTTACCTGGCCAGGGAGATCCGCACTTTTAAGGAAACCTATCCTGATCTCCAGTATCACATCACCAGCGGAGATACAGAACAGGTCACGGAAAAGCTTGATAAGGGACTGCTGGATTTCGCAGTGATCTGTGAAATCCCGGATGAAAGGAAATATAACTACATCATTTTTCCGGAGGCAGACTATTTCGGGGCAGCTGTCCCCACATCGTCCGCACTGGCGGAGAAGGAATGCATCACTGCGCAGAACCTTGCGGGCCAGCCTCTGTTCTGCTCCGAACAAAGCTGGGAAAACGATATCCGTCCCTGGGCAGGAGATTTGTTCCCTCAGCTGCATCTGGAAGGCTCCTTTCGCCTTTCCTATAACGGTTCCATGTTTGCGAAAGAAGGCCTTGGAATCTTGCTTACACTGAACAATTTGATTGATACGTCGCCGGAAAACGGACTAGTCTTCCGACCGCTCTCGCCGCGTCTTGAATTGAAAATGTATTTGATCTGGAATAAATACCAGAGCTTCACGCCTATCGCAGAGAGGTTCCTGAATCAGATAAAGAATTCATTTGCCAATCAATAAAAGACCGCCGGATGACATCCTGAACCGGGCATCTTTCGGCGATTTTGATTTCAGTGTTGACTCCGCGGTCCTGTTCTTTTATCGCACCCATTGTTTCAGAAAGCTTATCATCCTGTCAAATGCGTCTTTTGCCACATCGTTTTCACGTTCAGAGGCAACAAAGCAGTGCTGCATCTGAAGGTTCTGTTCAGCCAGAGGATCGACTAAAGCGTGTTCTGCGTTTGCGCTGGTTAATGCAGCATCCATTTCCCGCATATCTACGTAATACTCACTGCCCAGCAAGAACGCTTTAGGGTAGTTTGAATCAACCCACAGGATGTTATTGTATTTTTGCTTTTCCTCATGATTGAGGAAGATAGAGCCTTTTACATAGTTGCCCACAAGAACCTTGGTTCCTAAAGAAAACTTATCATAAACGAGAGGTGCATCGTCAAGCACCACTGCCTTGATCTGCTCAGGCTTCAGCACGGGCGAAATACCCAAGACCTCAGCATAATCCGGATTGGTAATAATACTCCCCAGCTGACTTGTCATGATCGCTCCCGCGGACGAGCCCATGATAACCACTCGACCCATATCCAGATGATATTCGTCAGCGTGATCGTTCAAAAACCGGAAGGCTTCATTGGCCTGGATCAGAGGAGCCGGAAAATGGTACTCGGGAACCAGCACGTAATCAATATTTACAAAATTATACCCTTCAGCACAAATATCGTCCAGCAATGCAGTCGCGTCACTTTCAGCGAGGGGATCCCCTACGCTCTTACTGCCGCCAAAGAATCCGCCGCCATGAAAGTAGATAAGAGTGGGCCTTGATGTTTCCCTGTTCTCATCCGGGTAGGTAATGTCCAGGAAGCTGTTTGGATAGGTTTCAGAATACTTGAGTTCGGTTATGATGTACTGACCATTATTCTTTACACCTTCCATCGGCTCACCAAGCGGCTCGTAGGAGTTTATGGTGTTTACCGTACCGGCCGATAGTTTTTGGATCGTACCTACGATGATCTGCGTGTGCGTCATAAGGATCAAAGCGATTATCGCCGGAACAGCCGGTAAGACAGCAAGAACTATCAATACAGTATGTCTCTTTTTCCCTGTTTTCCTGCTCATTTGTTCTTCTCCACATCCTGCCAATTGTTATTATGAAGGATCTCCGCAGATTCACCGATGAAGACCTCAGCAGCTTCTTCGTCTCCGCATAGCTGCCACAGCATCCACGCCGTCATGTAGCCGTCACTCCGGGCAAGCATGTCCTCGTGCTCTGCGCCTGTTGCTCTTGCGCGTACCTTAAGCACATCATCGCTGATCATTTCATAATTCCCGACAAGAGAAGCAAGCGGTGCAACTCCGGCATATTCCTTGGTGATATCAGCAGCGCCATTATCATCCGTTTTCCCGGTTCCTGCTGCCATGAAATATGGTATCTTGATTTTTGAAACGTCATATCTCCACCCCATGTTTTCGGCAAGGAGCGGATAGGCTGCGCTACCGGTAAATATTGCTTTATACGCTGTACCATTGTCATACATCGTTACTGCAGCTATGGCTCCGGCTCCGCCCTGTGAGAATCCCACAATTCCGATATTATCCGCGTCCAGCCTGCCGTTTAATTGGTGAGCCGACGGCAGATTCAGAATATAGTCTAGCATGATGGACGTTGTTTCACCTGTCCCTGTCTGCGGGTCTTCATTTCCGACAACGATGAACCCCCACGACGCAAGACGCTTAAACCACGGTTCATATTTGAATGCAGGTGTCCCGCTGGCATTAACGACAACAATCACAGGATACTTTTTATCATTGCTCGCTAGTTCTGAAGGATACCAAAAGCGCACCTTTTTGATCGTCTCATTATCTGATGGATCATCGAAAGAGGAAACCTCGTACTCGCCGACCTGCGAATACTTCTGCTCAAGAGGCGCGGAAGAAGCGAAATCGGTATAATATTCCTCTTTGACGGAGGCCTTCTTTGCCTCTATAGACCCTTTGAGCACAAGTGCAGCTGCTACAGCTGCTATGGCTAAAATGATCACTCCGATGATTTTCATGATCTTTTTCATATTGACCTCCTTGACATGCCGTTGAAACAAGTGTATCATTAATTCATCGATGATACAAGTGTTTTAGCAAACTGATACAATGACCGGAGGTTTGTTTCGTCATCATGATTATGAACAACGAACAGAAAAAAACCTATGTGAAAAAGCAGCTCACCACTGCACTTCTTGCGCTTCTTAAAGAAAAGCCTCTCTCTGATATCTCCATCAGTGAACTTGCAGATAGGGCCGAGGTTGGTCGCGTCTCCTTCTATCGGAATTATAAGAACAAAGAAGATATCCTGAAGGAAGAATCGGACCGTCTCATTAAGGAATGGGGAAAGCTGTATGAGTCAAATCCGGAATCAGCACCGGAGACCTTGTTTCCATCGTTGTTTGATTTCTACCGGGACCACAGGGATTTCTACACCACTCTCTATGATGCCGGTATGTCCTCCATCATGATGGAAACGATCATAGACACTATTCGGATCACGCCTGAGATGCAGAATCTTGAGGCATACATGAAATCCTTTTGGGCATATGGCATATACGGGTGGATGCTCGAATGGATCAAACGTGGCATGCAGGAGAACGGAAAAGAGCTGAGCACGCTCTTTTCACTTTCTGCTCCAAAAGGATAAAAACCAACCTGCAACTGTTCAGCAGCCCTTATGTGAAAATAAACGTAACTTTCTCGCAGTACTTGCATAGGACATTATGTCGAGGTTTAGAGGCTTTGGGCATGAAAAAACCCCGGAAATGTTGAATTCCCAGGGTTTTCGCATCTCTCTTGTTCTCGATCAGCGCTTGCTGAATTCCCTTATCTCTTCGGAGACTGCCAGGCACTTCCGAAAAAGCCCGAGAAAACTGAGATGGTTTTGCGTTTTCCGCTCAGTTTTGCTTGATTCTGGCGGTTTCTGTAAGCAAAGATCGTGATCCCCGGTATCAGCGCAACCCCCGTATGGAGTGAGGATTTGCTGCATGTGTGCTTCATACCCACCGCATCCCAGGGCGATGGATTTTAGCACTATATACGCAGATCCTCACTTTAATTTCCACTTTTTGAGAACATGTCGAATGGATATTCTGCAAAACACATTAGCGGTTAATATGCTCCATCGTCATCGATTGAATCTTTTTTGTACTCCTTATAGCACCAGCGGGCGATTGTCTGTATCAGCTCCGTTGGTAGTTCTTTATTCCACGGCAGGCTGATCGTACCCTTGCTCACGTCGTATTCCTTCAGTTCCTCCGCAAATACTGTCGTTGCCTCGCCTCCTGGATAAAGGCCCAGATGCTTCCGCATATTCAGTCTCCTTTATCTGCTGCCAGCTCAATGACAACATGGATCACATCACCGTCGCATTTGTTCAGTTGCTTTCTGATCGACTTCAGTACTCCAATGATATAGCATATCGATCCGTCTTCATTTTTCAGTCCCATATTGACGATACTGCCATTGTATGGAATGCTGTCAAACAGAGCAGCGACCTTAACACGGCCTTTTCCAAATTCCCGGCGGATATCCCAAGGGAAAACCACGTAGGCTCCGCCGTTGTCCTCCATCTCATGAAGAGTCGCATCATATTCGTATCGTTTCATAATTATCTTTCAAACAACTCCAATTATCCTATGGTTAAAGTCAGTCCTACATTTTAGGACTCTCGATTTATATGATCTTTCCGTATTTGTCCCTGACATCCCCGGAAACGCAATTTCTTTCATTCTTGCGGGAAATCATCAGATGTCCGGCGGCTTACCGGATCCATGGGTCGTTCCTGCCCCTCCGTGGTTCTCACCGAGCCGTCTCTCGACGGAAGTCTCATTATTCTGTGACAGATCTTCGCTTATGCGCCGGTTGCTGTCCGGCTCTTACAGGCCAGCTGCCGCTCTGGTCTTTCGACCGTCTCCGCGTTCGCTGCTGCTGTAGCTCCTTATCACTGGATCGTACCTGATGAATGTGTATTCAATTGTCCCGGCTTTCATCTTCTGGCCTCAGACCGCCTCCGGCTGGAAGTACCCGATCTCTTCCCAGACCTTCCGGTCGGGGCAGTAGTAGTTGTACTCGTTGGAGTCATCCAGCTTGATCGCGTATCCGAACCGGAAGATTCCCTGCTGGAGCCCGACCCTTACGTACTGGGCGTCCTTGTGCATGGCCTTCGCGATCTCGATAATCGGAACGTTTCGTCCGGTGAAGGGCGGAAGTTCCAGATAGACCTTCTCCTGGCTCATTTGCCTCACCTCCTTTCCCCTAAAATACGAAATATCAGTTCGCATCGTGATGGTATCACACCCTGCGCTTCTTGTCAATACCTTTTACGAATTATTATTTCGCATTGGCACCATGAGATACGCACAACAGTGCCGCACATCACCTCCGGTCTTTTTCTATTGATAACTTAAACAATTTATTAGCCAAGTTCTCAACGAACATGTCCCTTGACTTTGTGCAAAACTTAGTCTAAAATATAGTAGACTTCATTTCAGCCTAAGGAGGCACGTGCCATGGAATATATAAGAAGAGAACTGGAACGCAAGTTCCTGAAGGCCAGTCAGGCATTCAAAGCCGTCATGGTCGTCGGTGCCAGGCAGGTCGGGAAATCGACGATGCTGAAGCAGCTTGCCAAAGACCAGAAGCGGACCTGTGTTACGATGGACGATACTCAGCTTCGGCAGTTTGCCCAGACGGATCCGAAACTGTTCCTGCAGACCTATCAGCCGCCGATCCTGATCGACGAAGTACAGAAAGCCCCGGAGCTTTTTGAACGGATCAAGATCATCTGCGACGAAAGTGAAGAAAGAGGCCTTTTCTGGCTGACCGGTTCCCAAAGCAAAAAACTCATGAAAAAAGCCGGCGATTCCCTGGCCGGCCGGCTATGCGTTCTGAAAATGTACAGCCTGTCACAGCGCGAGCTTCTGGGCATTTATCCGGATGAAGAGATCGACTTTTCTTTTCCTGTCTGGGCAACCAGGAAACAGATGTTTCCGGCGAACAATGTCCTGGACACGTTCGAGCGGATCTGGAGAGGCGGCATGCCGGATGTGCAGCCGCTGAACCAGGAAATGATGCAGGAATACTTCAACTCCTATATAGAGACCTATCTGATGCGCGATGCCGTGGATGACAACGGGATCACCGATACTGAAGGCTTCCGCAAGTTTCTAAGGGCCTGTGCGGCCTTTGCCGGGCAGCTGCTGAATTATAACGACCTTGCTGTATCGGCCGGAGTCACGGGTGCGACAGCCAAAGAATGGGTCAAGGTCCTTCAGTCCATGGGGGTCATTACACTTCTGGAGCCCTACGCTTCCAATGAACTGAAGCGCCTGATCAAGACGCCGAAGCTGTACTTCTGCGATACCGGTCTATGCGCATACCTGTCTTCCTGGACATCCAGAGATGTGCTGATGAACGGAGCGGCCTCGGGCCATTACTACGAAAACTACGTGGTCGGTGAGTTCATCAGAAACTATGCCTACGGCAAAAACAAAGTCAACATGAACTTCTACCGGGACCGCAACATGAAGGAGATCGATCTGATCATTGAATCGGACGGTATCCTCCACCCCATCGAGATCAAGAAGGGAAGCTCCCCGGAGAGAAAGCTGATAAACGCATTCTCCGTTTTGAAGGAAACGGAGAAGCAGACCGGAAACGGCGGCATCGTCTGCATGACCGATACGCTCCTTCCGATCGATGAAAAGAACTTCTTTATTCCGTCAAATATCATTTAATGCTATATTGACAGATCTGCAGTGTTCTGTCGGCTGTGCCCTCTCGTTTGGAACCCTGGCTCACGAGAGGGCTTTCTCTTTGCATTTTAGGCTGATCTATAGTGCACTTCATTTCTGCCTGCATTTCCTTGCTGCATACACCCGGCGTCTTACCACCGCCATATGCGAATAATATTTTCGTATTACGCTATTACAATTCTCACAACTCTGTGCTACAATATGATCCGGAGGTGAAAAATCATGAATACGGTACCCTCAGGGATCGGCATCAGGATCAGGGATGCCCGGAAAGCTGCCGGGATGAGCCAGACGGTCCTGGGCCAGCATCTGAACAAGACGCTCCGCACGATCCAGAAATACGAAAGCGGAGAGATCGAGCCATCGATCGCTACCATAAACGAACTTGCGAAGATCTTACATGTTTCTTCCGCGGAGCTAATGGGCTATAAGCGGCAGGAGATCCGGCTGGAATCCTTCGCCGATGTACTGGAAGCCCTGAACGAACTCAACAAAAAGGCCGGAATTCGATTCAAGATCGATGTGAAACGGCCTCCGAACGCGGAAGGGTGGACCTGCTCTCTCACCTTCGACGGGAACGACCAGACAGCCGAACACAATTCGGATCTGTGCCTCTTTCTGGAGAGGTTCGCGGAGGAACGGGAACGGGTCGAGACCTACTGGACCGATCAGGCCTACTTCGACCGGTGGTTCGATCAGGAACTGGCCTACTATGCCGGAGTAAAGCTTCCGGACAAAGAACAGGAAGACCTGACCCCGGAAGAGCGCTTGAAGCGCCGGAACGAGCTCATCGGACACAGTGCGGAAGAAACAGACTAATTCCACAGGGATCATTCAGTGATACGGGGAAGACCCCTTATCATAAGATCCTGCCGATGTTCAAGGCCTGGTATAAGGGATCTCCTTGTGAGTACCTGCTCTACTGCCCTTCGGGAACGGCATTCGATTACCGGAACTACTACGACAGCTACTGGACGCCGGTGATGGAGAGCCTGGGCTTCGACCACAAGCCTCATGACACGCGGCACACCTGTGTCTCGATGCTGGCGGAGGCTCATGTGGATACGACCATGATCAAGAAGATCGTAGGCCACTCCGGTGCCATGACACTGACGGAGAGGGTGTACACCCATCTGGATGTGAAGGCACTGCTGGAAGCGATCAACCAGATCTAAATGACGTACCGGGGTCATGATCATAGTTTTGCTGCATACGCAGCTTGGGAAATTTAAGCATAAAAAAACAGGAGACCCTCTCCTTAAAGAAGATCTCCTGTCTGATGTGAGTTTTTCGGGGTTGTGAGAACTCTGGTGTGCTGCATGCGTGCTGCATATACGTTACTTATCTTAGAACGCGAATTGCTGCATACGACTTCTTACAACTACATATAGTGGATAACCAACGTAATAGGACGCAATATGTTGTATAAAGACGTCCTGAGAAGCGCCACTGATTAACGCTTGCTGAACTGAGGTGCCCTACGGGCTTTCTTGAGACCGTACTTCTTCCTCTCCTTCATACGAGGGTCGCGGGTAAGATAACCGGCCTTCTTGAGGATGGGGCGATACTCAGCATCGACCTGAAGCAGGGCTCTGGAAAGGCCGTGGCGAATAGCGCCGGCCTGACCGGTGAAGCCGCCGCCGCGGACAGTGACCTTCATGTCAAGCTTGTCAACGTTATCGGTAGCTACTAGGGGCTGCCTCACGACTGTCTTGAGGGTCTCTTCTCCGAAATAGTCATCAATGTCCCTTTTATTGATAGTGATCTTACCGGTGCCGGGCATCACATAAACGCGCGCGATGCTCTTCTTACGTCTTCCGGTGCCATAGCATGTATTAGCCATTTTCTATATCCTCCTTGATTCAGATGTCGAGAACTTCCGGCTTCTGTGCCTGATGGCAATGATCCGGACCTGCATAGACGTGAAGCTTCTTGTACATCTGATCGCCGAGCGCTCCCTTCGGAAGCATGCCCTTGACAGCATGTTCGATAACTCTCTCGGGATGCTTCTGCAGCTGTTCGCGCAGGCTTACTTCCTTCACTCCGCCGACATACTCGGTGTGGGAAAAATACTTCTTCTGATCAAGCTTCTTGCCGGTGACGACAACCTTCTCAGCATTGACTACAATTACATAATCTCCTGTATCAATGAAAGGAGTAAAAATAGGTTTCTTCTTGCCTCTTAAGACACTGGCAACCTCTGCCGCGAGACGGCCAAGGGTCTTTCCCTCCGCGTCGACGACATACCACTTCCGCTCAATCGTCGAGGGGGTCGCTACATAGCTCTTCATGTGGAGCATCCTCCTTAAATATATCAAATAAAAATCATCGAGTGTTGTACAGCGGTGAGGAGTCGCTGCCGACCTTATCACATCTTTATGCTGCTGCATCCTCCTCCGGGGCTTTGGTATCGGACACAAAAAAGATTGCGATTTGGCCGCACCACGATATTATATTTCATCTGGCAGACTATGTCAATTATATTTTTTCGCAAAATCACTGAATCGCGTATTGCGTATCATATCGTTTGATGCCATCATTCAGAACGGAGGGTCTTCGAGTTCTATCTCGATCAGGCACAAACCTTCGGGCGGCGCGGTGGGACCTGCTACCTGTCTGTCGCGGGCAGCTATGATCTGCTTCATCCTCGACGGCTTCCACTGTCCGCTTCCGACCTTCATAAGCGTGCCCACTATGATGCGAACCATGTTGTACAGGAAACCGCTCCCGCTTATCCTGACGCGGATCAGGTCGCCTTCCTTCATGACTGTGCAGGAATAGATGATCCTGAAGGTATTCTCAGCAGTGCTGCCCGCCGAACAGAAGCTCGCGAAATCATGTTCTCCCACCAGATACCCTGCCGCCGCCTGCATGTCCTCAACATTCAGCCTGCCATAGTGGAAGCATGAGTACCTTCGGTAAATGGGATTGCGCATCTTTCCATTATATATGGTATATTCATAGGTCTTGACGCTGTCCCACTTCCTGGGATGGAAGCCCATCGGCACTTCCATCGATTCCATCACCGAAATATCCTCGGGAAGGCGCTGGTTAAGGGCATAGCTGATCTTATCGGCGGGGACTCTGGTCTCAGTGTCAAATACGCAGAGATTGCCCATCGAATGAACACCGGAGTCGGTGCGGCTGCAGCCCAGGATCTGTATCTCCTCCTTCAGCATGCGGCCAAGCTCCTCCTCCAGCACCTGCTGTATGGTTATGCCGTTGCTCTGACGCTGCCAGCCGCAGTAATCCGTGCCGTCATACGCGACCTTCAGCATGACTCTCTTCATATTATATATATCCCCTTTGCGATTATTCACAGCACCTTCTTCAATATGACCATCACGGCAATATATGCCGCCAATATGAGCCAGGCTATAGCGTCTTCGCGCTTCCAGCGGAGCGGCCTCATCTTCGTCCTGCCCTCGCCGCCGTGATAGCAGCGTGCTTCCATGGCCATGGCCAGGTCTGAAGCCCTGCGGAAAGCGGAGATGAAAAGCGGCACCAACAGCGGTATCAAAGCCTTGGCGCGTCTCACCAGGCTGCCGGTCTCAAAATCGGCTCCCCTGGCCATCTGAGCCTTCATGATCTTGTCCGTCTCATCGGTCAGGATAGGGATGAAGCGCAGGGCGATATTCATCATCATAGCGATCTCGTGCACCGGCGCATGCACCACCTTAAGCAGTGACAAGGACTTCTCCATGCCGTCCGTGAGCGCGTTCGGCGTTGTAGTAAAGGTCATCAATGACGAACCCATGATCAGAAAAATGAGCCTCGCAGCCATATAAAGCGCCTGAATCAGACCTTGTCTGGTTATGCGTACAGGACCCAGACCGACCAATACATCTCCTGGCGTCAGAAAGAGGTTGAACACCACGGAAAACAAAAGCAGAAAAAGAACCGCCTTAAGTCCTTTGACGATGTAACGTAACGGTACCTTCGAAAGACGTATGCAGAAATATAAAAACACTGCCGCCGCGATATAGCACTGCCATTCATTTGCTATAAATAAAGATATAATGAACAGCAGTGTTCCTCCTAGCTTGGTGCGCGGGTCAAGGCTGTGCACGACTGAACCGGAAGGATAGTATTTTCCTATAGTAATATCTCTAAGCATATTCTGCCCCCTCCCTCAATCAGCTGTCTTTCTTAAGTCTGCCATGTTGAACACCTGTCGAGGATTTTTTGACAGCAGCTGTGACTGCGGCATCCTCCATGCTGTCCAAAGCGATAATGATCGCTTGCTCCGCTTCCTCCAGGGTCGTGATGCCATCCGGTATCATCCAGCCGTCCTCAATAAGCGCGCGATTAATGTAGGTGACCTGCGGCGCGGACAGTCCTATCTTTTCCAGTTCATCCGAATGGCGGAACACATTTCGCGGGGTATCATCGAAAAGAATCCTGCCGTCGTCTACCACCACAAGGCGGTCGGCGTAAGTAGCCACATCCTCCATGCTGTGGGATACGAGCACTACTCCCATGTCCTGCTCTCCGTGAAGCTTTGCTATGGTGTCAAGTATTTCATCTCTTCCGCCGGGATCAAGGCCTGCGGTTGGTTCATCAAGGACGATGACCTCAGGGTGCATGGCAAGGGCTCCTGCGATGGCGACACGGCGTTTCTGACCGCCTGACAGCTCAAAAGGCGACCGGGTGAAATTGCTCTCATCCACTCCTACCAGCTTGAGTGCCTCTCTGGCGCTGGCAGCGGCTCCCTCATCACTCATTCCGAGGTTCTTCGGACCAAAGCAGACATCGCTAAGGACGTCAGCTTCAAAAAGCTGATGTTCAGGATACTGGAAGACCAGAACCACCTTGCTTCTCAAGGTCTTCATATTAAAGCCTTCCGCGTAGATGCTTTTTCCGTGGAAAAGCACATCGCCTGAGGATGCCTTGAGCAATCCGTCCAGATGCTGGACCAGTGTTGATTTTCCGGAAGCTGTGTGCCCGATAATCCCTATAAAATCTTCCTTGCGCACAGTCAGTGAAATGTCCTTCAGCGCGTGCCTCTCCATAGGAGTTCCGGGGTTGTATATGTAATTGACATCCTTGAGCTCTATAACAGGATCAGAAAGGGGTGCGGCATATCTGAAATCGCGCGCGGCCGAAGCTGCATATCCATCTGCTGATCCGGCATCAAGGATCGTGCCGAAATAACCGTCAGTCTTCTCTGCTTTAATATATCCGCGGAGTATCTTCGCCATCTCCTCACGGAACTCAGGAATGGTCAGGATGCAGTCCGACAGCTTCAGCCCCCTGTTCTTTAGCCTGTGAGCAAGCTCAGTGACCTGCGGTACATCCAGATTGAGTGCTCTGAGTTCCTCGACTCTGGCAAATATCTCCCTCGGAGTCCCTGTCATGCAGACCTTGCCCGCATCCATGACCATGATCTCGTCCGCGTCTACAGTCTCTTCCATATAATGAGTTATGAGGATAATAGTTATGCCCTCGGTGCGGTTCAGCTCATGGGCTATGCGGATGACATCCTTCCGCCCGTTCGGATCCAGCATCGCCGTGGGTTCATCGAAAATTATGCACTTCGGACGCATGGCCAGGACGCCGGCAATGGCGACGCGCTGCTTTTGTCCGCCCGAAAGCCTGTCAGGCGAGCTTTTGCGATATGCCGCCATTCCCACTGAAGTCAGGCACTCATCAACCCTCTTCCATATCTCTTCAGTCGGTACGCCCATGTTCTCAGGTCCAAAGCCGACATCCTCTTCGACCACGGTCGCTATGATCTGATTGTCTGGGTTCTGGAAGACCATGCCTGCCGCCTGGCGCACGTCAAGAAGCCTGTCCTCATCCTTTGTGTCGATCTCTTCTACCCATATCGTGCCCTCGGTAGGAAAGAGGAGCGCATTGATGTGCTTCGCGAGCGTGGATTTGCCCGATCCATTTCTCCCTAGTATAGCCAGGAAGGTTCCTCTTTCGACATCCATATCCACACCGTCGACCGCTCTGACGACCTCAAGTACCTTGTCATTCTCATCACGCATGGCATACTCATACACCAGTTTAGCCGCTTTTATTATACCCATGGCAACTCCGTTCCATACTACTATGGTAACTCAACAATTACATTATATGATAACTTAATAATCATTACGGCTCATTTTACCACAAATATCCATCAAATAAAACCATAGATAAAAGAAAACCGCCGCAACCTGCGCAATTGTGATGCGCATATTGCGGCGGCATAAAAACCTGTATGAAGCGTGGTGCAATTGCGAATATCGGTATTTTTTTAACCGCTATTTGTCTGTAGAAACACCTTATCAATCACTTAATGATTCGTAGTGCACCTTATCCTTCAGTTCATTGGGTTCGACCGTGATCTTCGTGTCGTTCGGTATGAGAAGATCCAGCCTGCAGACGTCACGGTTGTCCATGTCGCTGTAGAAATCATCGGGGAGCTTGATCCTGATTCCGGTCTCCGAGCTTCCGTATACATAGCTGTCATTGATGCGAAGGCCTCTGACCAGCCTGTTAGGACCATATACGACATAGGCGTCCCTGGTCTCGTTAAGCGTTGTGAAGGCGCAGCCGGAAACGCTTATGTTGTACACGCCTTTCTTGGCATTGCCGGTGGCCGCAAGATCGATGCTCTTCTTGTTTCTCATGAAGATGCAGTTCGTGTACCAGATGCTTCCGCTTCCCCTTGAATATCCGCTCTCGCCTCTCACCTGAGTTGCTGAACCTTGATACCAGTTGCAGAAGTCATTCTTGTCAAAGAACAGGAGCAGGCTGTTAGTAGACAGGGCGCCCACTCCCTTCCCGTTGTTGAACTTGCCCTCAAAGGAGCAGTTCTCAACGTAGCCGTACTCGCCATCCTCATACCAGAGCTCGTAGAAGCAGTCAAGATTCGAGACTCCGGTTCCCTTTCCGTTGATGAAATGGGTCTGGTAAACATAAGAATACATACTGTTTGTTATGTGAAGGCCTCTTATGCAGTTAAGGAAACGGCAGTCATTGATAAATGTGTCATGGCATTCTTTCTGTAAGAAGACCATATCCGCAGGGTTCTCGTTATCATTGACGAACGTGATCGAGAAGAGTCTTATCCTGTGGCCGTTTTTGAAGGTCAGCGGAACCTGTCCCGATGAGCAGTTAAAGCGGAATTCCGTACCTAACTGGCTCTCTCCCAGGAAGGTGACTCCGGCGTTCCTGCCCTGATATTTGCCTGATGATACTTTATCGTTGACGCAAACCACAGGACTCTCAAAGCGGTATATGCCGCTGGGGAAGAACAAGGTGCGTCCCGCGACTTCATCCCAGAGCTCGCTTAATATGTAATTAAGCTTTCCTGATACATCCTCGTAGCCGGTGCTGTCGAGGTTGTAATCACCGAAATCTGTGGTGACATTGATATAACGAGATGTATCGGTGTATGTGATCTTATTGCCTAAGTTTGCGTCCAGATCCTCAAGCTGAGCCTCGATCTCCTCTATTTTCTTCTCAAGCGATGAAATCTTCATGTCTTCATCGGAAAGCTTGGAATCGGATGCGTTTATTCTGGCATCGAGATCATCGAATCTTTCGTCAGACTGCGCCAGCCTCGTCTCAGCCGAGGTAAGCCTCTCTTCATTTGCGGAGATCCTCTCCTCATTGGTCAGCAGTCTCTCTTCGGCTCCCGCTATTCTGGCGACAGCTCCGGCAAGCTCGTCTTCTACCGCGAGGATCTTCTCCGCGGCCATTCCTGAGCCGCTGTCGCCCTGCAGAAGCCTTCCTTCTATAGAAGTCAGTCTCTCAGAAGCGTTTCCGATCTCATTTTCGGCGTCTGACAGCCTGTTCGTAAGCTTCACCATACTGTCCGCGTTCGCGGATATCGTCTTGTGTACCTGTGCGAGATCAGCGTCCATAGACGCTATTTTGCCTGAAATCTGACCGATATCTGACGCGGAGCCTGACGATGAACCTTCATCGATGGACTTTATTGCCGTTTCGATCTCCGTGAGCTTGAGTGTAATGGCTGCTATATCCTTCTGCTCGCGGCTGGATGTCTGTATAAGCATCTCTACTTCTGACTCAAGCTCGTCTATCCTCTCCTTTGCCTGAGAAAGGCTTGAAGAGACTGACAGGGCTTCTCCTGAAGTGACGGACTCCTCACCTTCCACTGACGAAAGCCTGCCCTCAACATTTTTTAGCTTGCTCTCTAGAGTCTTCAGCCTATTACTGATATCCGTGATCTGCTCGCTGTTATACAACTGGCTGTTATCAGCTATGTCCTGCACCCTGTTTTCGAGCACAGCCAGTCTGCCGGCTACAGCGGACATGTCAGAGGAACTGCCGGATGTACCACCCATGGCTTGTACTGTATCTTCAAGTGCTTTGACCCTATTAGACAAAACAGTAACCGCGCTTGTCCCATCGGATGTGATGCCAATATTTCTTACTTTTTCCTCAACCTGATTTAATCGTTGTGATATGTCGCCTATGCTGCCGCTGACATCATTGAGTCTTTTGTTGACATCATCAAAAAGCTGTTCGGCTGAAGTTATTCTTTTCACCGCGTTGGAAATCTCTTTGTCGATCTGTTTGATATTATTATCTGATGTTACTTTGTATGATTCGAGCTGTTCTATTCTTTCTTCTATTGAAGCATCTGCCGATGCGTTTCCTGAAGTGGAATTATGACTTGAACTGTCCTCTATTTCCGCAGGATCTGTATCGCTTAAATATGAATCATTTGGAGGTAAGCTCTCTGATATGACATCCACCGGACTTGTATCTATTATGGTAGTTGCCTCTGTGCTTTTCTCAGTTTGTGGCTGTGTAGAAGCTGGTTTTGAGCTTTGGCCGCCGCCTCCGAATATCCCTTGCCAGAACGACTTCCATGAATAAACTCCCATATCGAAAACCGCATTGGCAGGTCTTTCCGCCACACCTGATGAAGCGCCCATGACAGGCACGGCGGTGACCAACATGCATACAGAAAAGCAAGTAATCAATAACCTCTTTCCTATGCTGTTCATAAGTTCCTCCTTTAAGATAAATACATCTCCCTTATGTTGCAAAAACTGTTGTAGGGCAATGTTTTTTCTGCAAAACTGCACTTATTCTATCATAAGGTCTATGGCTTGTCCATAACAAATGTAACTTTTTGTAATTTTTCCGTAATATATAACGAAAAATATGTAATATGTTTTCTGATTTGTTGTCCTTAAAATGCAGTCAACAATACATATTCAAACGGTTTTCAGCTACGTATGACGTAGACTTCATTACTATCTGGCTATTATGCTTTTTTTGTGATATCATCTTTAAATAAGAGCGACTATTCAGTATCCCCGGTTTCGGGATGCTGCACATCACTGCTCCCATAGATAAATCGATGCAGCATCGACTGATGTGCTTCTTGACGGATATTATATCGGAGGATTTAGATACACATGAACAGAATTGCCATAGTTACGGACAGCAACAGCGGCATAACCCAGACTGAGAGTGAGAATCTCGGGATTACTGTCGTACCCATGCCGTTTTATATTGACGGCGAGCTTTACTATGAGGACATAGATATAAGCCCTGAGCGATTCTTCCGGTTTCAGGACAGCGGCGCCGATATAACGACATCGCAGCCCATCGCCGGCGATCTGCTATCCTTGTGGCGCGGCCTTCTTGAGACCCACGACTCGGTGCTTTATATACCGATGTCCAGCGGCCTTTCAGGCGCCTGCTCTACTGCCACAGCCATGTCTCAGGATTTCGGCGGACGGGTTCAAGTAGTGGACAACCAACGTATCTCGCTTACTATGCGCTCATCAGTTTACGATGCCATAAAGCTCGCCGACAAAGGCCTCTCTGCAAAAGAGATCAAAGAGATTTTAGAGCAGGATGGACTGAACGCCACTATTTACATCATGGTTGATACATTGAAATATCTCCGCAAGGGCGGAAGGATCACGCCTGCCGCCGCCGCTATAGGCTCCATCCTTCGTATCAAGCCGGTGCTGCAGATTCAAGGAGACAAGCTTGATTCCTTCGCCATCGCCCGTTCGGTATCTCAGGCAAAGTCGATCATGTGCGAAGCATTGAAGCATGATTTTACGACTCGTTTCGGCTGCCCGGAAGACGGGGATGGCATGCAGCTCGACATCGCGTACACAGGGTCGCCGAATAACGCGGAGGCTTATATGGATGAGTTAAAGGCCGTATTTCCCGCATGTGCCGCTTCTATGGTCGTCAATCCCCTTTCCTTGTCGGTATCCTGCCACATAGGTTCAGGGGCGCTTGCTGTCGCCGCGTCAAAGAAGCTTGATGTATAAATATCACGCTCAGGCGATTGTTCCGGCTATGTACTTGGCGAAGATCTAATGAGCGGTTATAAAGATACTGTTCAACCCTTCGGAAACAGCGATGCTGTGCAATAATAATAGGAACACTTATAACTAAATGAGCCGGAGCGTATAAGCCCCGGCTTTTTGTTTGCTTTTGGGCGCGTAAGCCCCGGCTGACAGATCGATCAGCCTTCAGCGCATAGGTCGCGTCTGCCTGATCAGTCTTTTATAACTTCCTTTATGGCGGCGAGCAGCTCGTCATATTCTTCGAAAGCAGGGAGCTGAGGATAATCAGCCTTGATCTGTTCCGTGCTGCGGAACAGAAAGCCTGCCTTGCTGTTAAGTATCATGCCAAGGTCGTTGTGACTGTCCCCGCTGGCGATGGTCTCATAGCCGATGGACTGGAGGGCTTTCACTGTCGTGAGCTTGGACTGAGCGCAGCGCATCTTGTAGCCTGTTATGGCTCCGTCTTCAGCGACCTCCAGACTGTTGCAGAAGATCGTAGGATACCCAAGCTTCTTCATAAGAGGACCCGCGAACTGGGCAAATGTATCGCTTATGATGATCACCTGACAGATGGATCTCAGTTCATCAAGAAACTCTTTCGCTCCGGGCATAGGATCGATCTTCGCTATCGTCTCCTGTATCTCCTTGAGCCCGAGTCCATGCTCCTTGAGGATGGCCAGACGGTATCTCATGAGCTTATCATAATCCGGTTCGTCGCGAGTTGTCCGGCGAAGCTCAGGGATGCCGCTGGCTTCGGAGAACGCGATCCAAATCTCAGGTACCAGTACTCCTTCAAGATCTAAACATGTGATGTACATAATCATCTCCTCTTTCTGTTTTATCTGATTCAATAGTTAACCATATATAAAGCAAACATCCCTATATGGCCACCCGCTTCGCGGGGGCCGACTTTCAATGTAAAAGGCGACGTAATTCATATGAACTGCGCCGCCCTATTTTAACATGTTTTTTTATTTTGCTCAAGCCGATGTTTTGCTCAAGCCGATGTTCTGCTCTAGCCCGGCATATTTACCGCTCTATGCCAAATGATTTGCAAAGATTGTCGAACTCAACAGACTTCGTGAAGCCTCTGACGACCTGCTCACGGGTAGAGCCGTCCTTAAGCGACTTGACCCATGCGTTGAAGCCGTCAGCATCGGGTTCGCGGTCGAACATCGTATGGTAAAGAACAGTTACAAAATCCTCATCGCTAAGATTGCGGTTCTCGAACTCCTTGCTTGTCAGGAAGCCTTCAGCGACTCTGGAGCCGGCAGCCTGCTTGTTGATCAGGCTGAAGGTCCAGTCCTTAAGTCCGTTCGTGTCGAAGTCACGATCAAGCGCCACCTTGTACAGACGGACGACGAAGGCCGTGACATCAGGATTGACATCGACCGGATTATCGGAACTGTAGGAACCGGGCTTGATGCCGTGTGCCGCGCAGTCCGCCCTAAACTCGTCAGAATTGACGAAACCGGCGAAGACCTTCTCCCGGCTGGTTCCCTTATCAAGGAAGCTGACCCAGGTATTGAGGCCTTCCTCATCGGGTTCACGGCCCATGATGGCTTTGTACAGATCCGTGACATACTCATTGTTGCTCTTCTTCGAGTTTGTGTACTCGGGGCTGAAGAAGAAACCATAAGCTGTCTTGGCGCCTGTCACATCACCGTTCTTGAGCAAATCAGCCCAAGTGGCGATCTCGTGGTCTCTGCCCTCTCTGCCAAGGCAAGTCTCATACAGGTTTCCGACGAACTCACTGACAGGATCCTTTTCAATCACAGTATCTATGGCTGCTCCGTCGTACTTGCGGACTCCGTCCTCAAGCGACCAGTGGCTGAACCACTTATAGAGCATGGGCATCTCTGTCTGGATGCAGTTGTGGTTGCGAAGAGCTGTCTGA
Organism: uncultured Lachnospiraceae bacterium; assembly: GCA_902770965.1. Taxonomy (GTDB): domain Bacteria; phylum Bacillota; class Clostridia; order Lachnospirales; family Lachnospiraceae; genus RUG11623. The sequence goes on from CACXUY010000002.1 coordinate 21,401, forward strand.
CCGAACTGGAACAGGGGCTGTCCGGCAGCATTCTTCCACACGTAGGTGGTATACCTGCCATCGACTACTTTGTCATCGAACCCGGAAGCATCAGCAAAACCGTTCCTGCCAAGCAGGTATGAGACGATGGTGCTGCACTTGTTCATATCCTCACCGGTCTGCTGGAAATCCCAGTTGTCGACATCATACTCACCAAGGATCAGGTAGAAAGGAATGATGCCTTCGGCAGGATCGGTGTAAGCGGCAATCTGATCCTTGCCCATGCAGGCGGAGGTGGAACCGATGGCCGCATAGTACTCAGGCATCTCGATCGCGCTCTGCTCACTCATCAGCGACCCCATGGACTGGCCGGTGCATGATCTTCCATGAAGGGCTCATAGGACCGCCCTCCTGCGCCATGGTCATGACGAGGATGAAGCCCTCATCCCTGGCAACCTGCCACCATCCGGTAGCATCCATGAAGACATTGTCTGTCTGGGAACCGCCGGGGAACACGTACACGACGGGAGCAGGACTCTTGACCTCATCGGGGGTATAAACGATGTACTCACGCGCATAGGTGACTCCCTCGAAGGTCTGGTCAAAGGTCACGGTCTTGAAGTTTTCTCTGGCCAAGTCGGCTCTCTCATTAAGTACATTGCCGCCGATGTAGTTGTTCTCATAACGGGTGAACGTAGATATATTCTCATAGATGAAATTCGTCAGCTCTTTATCGGTCACATGGTTGGAAAGCTCCGACTCAACAACAAAGCTGCTGACTTCTTTGTACGATGTCACCATGCTTGAGTATACATCATCCTGGAAATAAATCTTCATCCCATCATCGTCGTAGATAGGGTCCTCATTAACAGCATTTGCCTTCTTCCAATAACCAAGGGCTGCCGCTGCCTTTGAGAGATCCTTCTCAAATATCATTATCGGAACAGGAATCTCAGCTTTTGTGACATCGCTCATCACAGACGCGCTGTAAGGAAGGGTGCCCTTTCCGGCCTCCTCAAAGAATTCCTCTCCGATGCTGCTTGCGTTGACGAATGCTCCGGCGATAACCCTCAGAGGGTTCTCCGCGGCGTACATCTGAAGCGCGGTGCCGCCATTTCCATCATAGCCCACGAGATAATGCTCGCCGAAGAGCTTGAAGTATGTGCCGGACTCAAATGCCTTTATGGCAGCGTCAACATAGGCTTTCTCATCATCTATGGAACCCCAGGAACCTGCTATGGGCTCCAGGATAACAAGACCATCGCCCGTCTTATCAGCCATTTCCTTCCAGCCGCTCTCGGTCAGGAAGACCTCGGTACCGATCTCCTCCGGGACGGTGATGATCGTGAAATATCCACGGATCTTCATCTGTTCAGGAATATAGTACTTGACAGTACGATCAACGCCATTTACATTGATAGTCTGTTTGTAGTAGCCGGTGTACTCCTGATGATTGCCCCTTGTGTAATCAACCGCGGGAGCCTCAAGGGCAGCTACGTCAATCGCTTCGAGCTCGTCAGTGAAGTCGATGAGCTGTCCGTCATAATATGTGTTGTCCTCATCATCCTGACTGTAGTGCTCGAACCAACGCCACAGCTCCGCCATATCGGTCACGACCACGCTGTGTCCTCTTCCGTGGCACTCAGTGAAATCAAACACAGGGATGTCCTGGCTGTTCTTCCAGACATAGCTCACATAGCGGCCACCGGTTTCAAGATTGCTGTTGACCTCATATCCAGCATCGGGGATACCGCCCTTGTTAGTCCTGACCCAGTGGGCAACTGTCTTTCTGGTCTGAGCATCCGAACCTGAGAAATCCCAGCTCATGACGTCAAACTCACCCACGATAAGCTTGTAGGGGATAGGAGTCGTGCTGTCATTGACGCTTATCATACCGGCATTGATTCCGGCGGAAGTAGAGCCGATGGCAGCAAAGATCTCAGGAAGATTCATGCCCACATAATGGCTGAGCACCGAACCCTGAGACTGCCCTGTGAAGTACAGGCGGGAGGCATCGACGTTGTAGTCCGCCTTGACCTGATCCACAACGGTCTTGATGTAGTTGAGGTCTCTGTCGGAACGGTTGTCCCATGAGACCGAATGAAGAGAGGTCGTGGAATTGCCGGTGACAGGCGCAGTCAGCTCAACGACGATGAAGCCATTGTCCTGAGCGACCTTCCACCACATCGAAGTGTCGAACATAAAGGTATCGGTGGAGCCGGCTCCGGGGGCAACAAAGATCGCGGGAGCCGCATCCTTGTCAGCCGCGCTATCAGGGACATAGACCATGTACTCACGCAGGTAGCCGTCCTGCTCAAAGGTCTTGAACTTGACGCCGAGCTCGTCATAGTCGGCGCGCTCGCCCGTGATCCATCCGGTAGCTATAGAGCCATAGGTGAAGTATTCCTTCATGAAGTTCCAGGCGCCGTTGGCAAGGGCAGGATCGGAATAATCAGCCTGTTTTTCTAATGTTGCTACCTTTAGATTGTTAAAGTGCGTGGTGAACATGGTGTCTTCTATCTGAGTATAGATAGATTCGCCATAAGGTCCTTCATGATCCGGCAAAGTGCCGACATAGTTCGAGGACCTCCAGTAATCGATGACGTTCTTGGCATCATCAGCACTGGCCTCGACGATATATGCCGGAGTAGGGACTTCATGCTTCTGTACGGAAGTACGGGAATCAGCCTTATCGATTCCGATGCTCTTGAGGACAGAATAGCTGATGTCACCTGCGTCGATAAACGCGGCGGCGCCGAAGGTCATGGGATTCTTCATGACAAACTGCTCGATCGCATTGCCGGTCTCACCATAACCTACCGCATAGTATGAGGTACCGGGCTTGAAATACTTTGCGCTGCTCATAAACCTATAAGCAGCCTCAATAAATTTCTGCCGTTCTCCCTCTGACTCAAACTCCTCATCAATGATCACGATACCGAACTGCTCCTGTTCAGCAAGCTGAGCCCAGCCGCTCTCTACGAGGAATTCGTCCGCGTTCATTCCGGCGGGAGTATTCATGAGCACATAGTAAAGCGCCCAGTGGCTGTCCTTAGGAATGTAGAACTTTATCTGCTTCTGTTCGCCGTCCACATTGATCTCGGTGTAGAAATATCCCGTGAAAGGATTCTTCTGTCCGACATACTTAGCGGTAGCGAAGGCTTCTTCTGTCAGATGTACAGGAGTGAGCGCTCCGCGCCTGGATGCTATGGGAGTGCCCTCATAGCAGCGGGGGCCGCCCTCTTCCCTGGTCCACTTGGAGAACCATTTCTCCCAGATCATGCGAGGCTCGCTGGGAACGCAGTTATGGTTGCGTCCTTCGGTCTGAGTGAAGACATACAGCGGGATGCCTTCTTCGTTCGCCCAGGTGTAGGTAGTGTATCTGCCGTCTACGCTCTTCTCATAATCCTCAAGAGAGCCAAGGCCATCGCGGTCAAGATAGTATTCAACCGTTTTCTTCAGGCTGAAGCCTTCGGTGACATCCTTCGTGAAATCCCAGTCAAAGATGTCATACTGACCGGCGTACAGCCATACAGGAACAACATCGGTATCCTCAGTGCCATCGATATCGAAGCTGATAGGACCTGAGGTTGAACCGAAAGCAGTGAAGTAGTCGCTCATGTGCAGAGCGCAGTAGTTGGTCCACATGGAACCATAAGACTGGCCTGTCACATAGCGCCTGGACTTATCAGTGTTATAGTTCTCGTCAACCTCGGCGATGATGTCCTTGAGGAACTGGACGTCATCAGCGGTGGCAGTCGCGGAACCGGGCTGATAGTCAGTGATGTTCCAGGTAAGGTCCACAGCGGTATTAAACTGCTCACTGGGCAGGACGATCATGAAGCCATAGTCGTCCGCGACCTGCCACCAGCTTGTGCAGTCAAAGAAGACATGCATAGACTGAGTATTGCCGGCCATGACATAGACTACGGGAATGTTCTCTTCAGGAGCGCTCGCGGGCTTGTAAACCATATACTCGCGCTTGAAGCCATCCTGATCAAACTCATGGAACTCTACTCCAAGCTCCTCATAATCGGGCCTGAGCATGAGCGCGTTGCCGTTCGCCCAGTTATTCTCGTAACGGGTGTATACGGCCATCTTGTCATATGCGGCCTTCGTGAACTCAGCTGTGTAAGGTTCGACCCTTTCGTTCGCGATAAAGACAACGGATTTCACACCCTTGGTGTAGGAGGTCTGCAGGCAGTCCTCGCTCTGAGTATAGAGTGTTCCGCCCTCAACCGCTTCTCCGTCGCCTACGCAATAATTCGCTGAAAGCCAGTAAGCAGCTACATCAGCATTTGTCCCATATTCATAGACGGGAACAGGGATGGTTCCCTTCAGGATGTCGGTCTGTGTGTCATTGACCGTGGCGGCGTTCTCTTCAATGAAATCCTTGCTGATGTTACTTGCGTTGATAAATGTGCCGGCGATAAACGCGGTGGGCTTGAACATGACATACTGCTGAAGAGCGGCTCCACCGTCTCCATAGCCTACAGCATATGACTCGCCGTAATTTGAATACCATTTCCTTGTGTTGTAAGCCCCCATCGCGGCGGCGATGTAGGCTTGCTCCTCGTCAGCGGTACCCCAGCCGCCTTCTCCGGGTTCAAGGACGAAGACACCTTCTTTGCGCTCATCCATGAGGTCGATCCAGCCGGTCCTCTTCAGGAACTCGTAAGTGTCAATTCCATCGGGAACGTTGATGATGCTCATGTAGCAGCGGATAGGAGCACCCTTGCCGATGTAAAGGCTGACTGTCCTGGTCTCTTCTCCGACCTGAATATCCTGTGACAGATAACCGGTCATAGGAAGGACCATGCCGCGAGTCCTGTCGATCTGGGGGACGTTGGCATCTGTGAGTTTAGTGGGCTGTACCTTGCCCTCATACGCGCGGCCACCCGTGGTCTTTGTCCACTTGCTGAACCACTGTGTCCACATTGTGACGTTCTCGTCCACTATATTGACGTGATCTTTCGCCGTAACCCACGCGTAGCGGACAACGGGTATGCCGTTCTCATTCTTCCATACAGAATTGTTATACCTTCCTTCGACGTACTCATCATCAGGGTTGGTGCGTACGTCTTTGACATTGTCCGCGGTGGCGATGCCGTTGCGGATCAGCCAGTTGTCGACGGCCTTAGTGACTCCCGACTCACCGCTGATGTCATAAGACCACATGTCATACTCTGCCATGGTGAGGAACATAGGAACGGCTTCTTCATAGTCATAATCCGCTTCGCCGTTGAGAGGTCCGGAGGTGGAGCCGCAGGCAGCGAACCGGTCGCTGACCTTACTGGTTCCAAGGTAATTGGTCATCATGCTTCCCATGGAATGACCGGTGCAGTATATGCGGTTCTCATCGACATTGTAATTGGCGATGACATCGTCAAGCAGTTCATCCGCATAAACTTCCTCAGTATCGATCATCTCAGGATTCTCAAGCTGCCACAAAGGACGGTAGGCTTTGGTCAAACCACCGGTAAGGGCAGCGGCCACCGGGATCAATGTGGATTCAGGGAATACTACGATGAACCTACCGGAATTAGCGATCCTGTAGTACAGCGTATTCTCGAAGAAGTTCCTCATCGAAGTCTGTGCGCCGTGATATGCGATAACAAGCGGAGCGCCCTCTTCAGAGCCGCGAATAGATTCAGGGACATAGACCATATACTCACGGTCAATACCGTTACTATCGGTGAATGAGCAAAAATCGACTCCGAGCTTATCATAATCAACCTTGTTTGCGATCATGTTCGACTTGGGACCGCCGCCATAACGATAGTACCTGTTAAGGAAGCTTGCGATAGAGGTCGCCCCGGGAGTACCTTTGACATTGCCTACAAGGACGATATTACCTTCCGGGGTGAACATGCTCTCTTCCGACTGCTGCCAGAAGGTCATGGTCTCTGTATTTGATACTTCCTTGTCAGCAGAGGAAACGCCCTTCCAGTAATTCACAAGCTTCTCATCGCTGTTGGCAAGCATAACAGGAACAGGAACCTCGTTGTACATGACACCGTAGTCCCTGCCGGGTCTGTCAAATGATTTCTCGCCCATCTCTTCAAGATAAGCATCATCGATCTCATTTGCTCCGACAAACGCAGCTGCCGCGATGGAAAGAGGATTCGCCATGGCGATCTTCTGCAGATTGGAACCTACTGTGCCGTATCCTACTACGTAAACGCTAGGACCTGCCATAAGATATATGCCGCTCCTCTCGGCAGAATAACCTGCCTGAAAATATGGCATCTCTTCTTCAGCTGTTTTCCAGCCGCCCTCACCGGGTTCAAGTACGAACAGGCAGAATCCATAGCTGTCTGCCAGCTGGATCCATCCGCTGTTGTACATCCAGCCAATGGTGTTTGCCTGTCCCTCAGGAACATTCATAAGAACGAAAGTGGTTCCTTGAGGGGTGTTCTCAGGGACATAGATCTTGGCAGTACGAACTTCCTCGCCGACCTTGATCTTCTGTTCAAGGAGACCCTGCCACAGCATAGGAATGACAGTAGCGTCGGTCTTTGTCGCGGCCATCCTCTCGGCCATGATGTCCGCCAGATTGTCCTGGTTAAGTTCAGGAAGCTCTGTCAAACCAAGTCTTCCGTCAACCACGATGCTCTGGGCTTCATCATCTTCAGCTATCTCAGCGATTTCAACCTCCGGAGCTTTGACTGCTTCATCTGCCGTAATCCCGATCTGGCCGGAATCGGCCGCGGGAGCAGCAAAGATAGCTGTCGGCGTAATGACGGAAACTGTCATCGCTGCGGATATCATGACTGCAATCAGCCTTGACATCCATTGATGCTTCTTCTTACTCATAGTTACCTCCTTTTTATATTCCGGCAGCCACGCCGGTAAAAAGAATACGCCGGATTATGCTTATCCGCTGCATGAGCATATCCAGCTTAGCTTTTGTGGATACTATCCACTATGTGAAAAAGTATAGCATTTTATGTAAAATCCGTAAATCAGATATTGTTAATTGTTAAGAAATATGTAAAACATGACAAGAATGATTAGCTTTGCCAATCACATCAGAGATGCTGAAAAATAAAAAAGATGCTTACTATATAAACAGTAAGCATCCTATAATTGATCCGTATAAATATAGATCAGACCAGCTCAAGAACGACCTGCATGGCAGCATCGCCGCGGCGAGGACCGATCTTGATGATACGGGTATAGCCGCCCTGACGATTGACATACTTAGGCGCGATCTCGTCAAAAAGCTTCTGGCTAAGATCAATCACCTTGGTGTTTCTCTTGCGTCCGGCAGTCTCCTTCGGGACATACTTTACAGTATAAAGAGTCTCATTCATGAGACGACGCGCATGAAGGCGGCTGGGCTTATCCTTTTTGATAGTCTTCTGCTCGATGTCATATACGACGACCCTCTTGCCGTCAACTACCTCTCTGACCCTCTTGCCATCCTTATCCTTACGCGGAACCTTAGCCTGAACGGTCACAGTCTCGTAATTGTCCTTCTCTTTAATCGCGAGAGTGATAAGACCCTCAGCAATCTTGCGGACTTCCTTAGCCCTGGCTTCGGTCGTAACTATGCGACCGCTGTTGATCAGGCTGGTGACCTGACCTCTCAGGAGGGCTTTACGCTGGCTGGAAGTCCTGCCAAGCTTTCTATACATTGCCATGATAAAAATCCTCCGATCAGTTATTCATCGCTGGGATTAAGTTCAAGCCCCAGCTCCTTAAGCTTCGCCAGAACCTCCTCAAGAGACTTACGGCCGAGATTCCTGACCTTCATCATCTCTTCGGGAGTCTTGTTTATCAGTTCCTCAACGGTGTTTATGCCTGCGCGTTTCAGGCAGTTGTAAGAACGCACGGACAGCTCAAGCTCGTCAATGTTCATCTCAAGAACCTTTTCCTTCTCATTGTCCTCTTTCTCAACCATGACTTCAGCGGTCTTGGCGTTCTCAGAAAGATCTATGAAAAGGTTAAGATGCTCTGACAGAACTTTCGCGGCGAGGCTGACGGCCTCATCCGGAGCAAGAGCCCCATTGGTGTATACATCCAGCGTCAGCTTGTCATAGTCTGTTATCTTGCCTACGCGAGTGTCTTCTACTGTCATGTTGACGCGCTCGACGGGCGTATAGATAGAATCCGTCGCTATGACACCTATAGGCAGGTCCTCTGACTTATTACGGTCGGCACTCACATAACCGCGACCTTTGGTAATGGTGATCTCCGCATTGAACTTCGTGTCTTTTCCGCCGCTGCAGGTGCATATAAGCTGATCGGGGTTCATTATCTCGACATCCTGGTCGACATGAATATCTGATGCCTTGACCTGTCCTTCGCCAACGAACTCGATATATCCTGTCTTAGGCTCATAGCTGTCAGAATTGTTCCTGATAGCAAGACTCTTGAGGTTCATAATGATCTCAGTGACATCCTCCTTAACACCGGGGATGGAACTGAATTCATGGAGTATACCGTCGAATTTGACCTGACTCACGGCAACGCCGGGAAGGGAGGACAACATGATGCGGCGAAGGGAGTTCCCCAAGGTCGACCCATAGCCTCTCTCAAGAGGCTCGACTACAAACCTTCCGTATTTCTTGTCTTCTGATATCTCGGCTATCTCAATATTGGGTTTCTCAAATTCAAACACGTGGTATCCCCTCCTAATGGGAAATTATCCGGAGAATCAATCACCGAAAATTACTTGGAATACAACTCGACGATAAGCATCTCATTGACAGGGACATCGATAGACTCCCTGCTGGGCTTCTCGTTGATGGTCGCGCTGAGGGTCTCCAGATTCGCGGAGAGCCACGCAGGGGTAACCCTGCCGTCAGTCGCGGCGACAATATCCTTGTATCTCTGGTCGCCCTTATGCTTTTCCTTAATCTCGATAACATCGCCTACCTTGCACTGATAGGAAGGAATGTTGACGCACTTGCCGTTGACAGTCACATGCTTGTGATCAACGATCTGTCTTGCCTCCATACGTGTCCTGGCCATGCCGGCGCGGAACACTACGTTGTCAAGACGCAGCTCGAGGAGAATCATAAGGTTCTCACCGACCTGTCCGCGCATGCGGGATGCCTTGGCATAGTAATTGCGGAAGGGCTTCTCCATGACTCCGTAGATAAACTTTGCTTTCTGCTTCTCACGAAGCTGAAGTCCATACTCGCTTATCTTACGATTTGTGTGGTGAGGCTGTCTTTTGGACTTTTTATCAATACCCAGATGTACAGGATCCAGATCCAGGGACCGGCATCTTTTAAGTACAGGAACTCTGTTAATAGCCAATTCTCTTTACCTCCTGATCAAACTCTTCTACGTTTAGGCGGGCGGCAGCCGTTGTGAGGAACGGGTGTCACATCCTTAATGCTTGTGACTTCAAGACCTGCTGCGGACAGGGCGCGGATTGCGGCCTCACGTCCGGATCCCGGACCTTTCACAAAGACATCCACGGTCTTGAGACCATGGATAAGAGCGGCTTTGGTAGCAGTTTCTGCTGCCATCTGCGCTGCATAAGGTGTAGATTTCCTTGAACCTTTAAATCCCAGACCGCCCGCACTCGCCCATGACAGAGCATTACCCTGTGTATCCGTAAGGGTAACAATAGTGTTATTGAAGGATGATTGGATGTGGGCCTGTCCGCGTTCAACGTTTTTCTTGACGCGCTTCTTAGCCGACTTAGCGGCAGAAGATCTCTTGGTCTGTGCCATCTTAAACTAACCTTCCCTTATGGGTTCCTTTCTTTAAAATTTTGATCCCTCATGACGTGTGAAACTCACATCCTGAGGCATAGCATAAAAAACAACAGCCTGCTGCGAAGAATTACTTCTTCTTGTTCGCAACAGTCTTCTTCGGTCCCTTGCAGGTACGAGCGTTTGTCTTGGTCTTCTGACCACGGCAAGGCAGGCCCCTGCGGTGACGAATGCCGCGATAGCAGCCGATTTCCTTGAGACGCTTGATGTCCATCGCTATCTGTCTGCGAAGATCACCTTCAACGGTGTAATGACCTTCTACGATGTCACGGATGCGGATGACTTCATCATCGGTGAGATCCTTCACGCGGGTGTCGGGATTGACATTCGCCTTCTCAAGGATCTTTCCGGAGCTTGTACGTCCGATTCCGTAAATGTAGGTCAGACCGATTTCAATACGCTTGTCTCTAGGTAAATCTACACCAGAAATACGAGCCATTTGATGCTACCTCCATAATTATTGTGCTGCCGCGTCAAAAGACGCGGCTGTGAAAGAATCAGCCCTGTCTCTGCTTGTGCTTGGGATTCTCGCAGATGATGCGGATGATTCCTTTCCTTTTGATAACCTTGCATTTTTCACACATCGGTTTTACCGAGGATCTCACTTTCATGATATTCTCTCCTTTCAAAAAAACGCACCGTTACAGTATAGCACTGTGAATATTCTTTGGCAAGCACTTTCTTGAAGAACTGTTATAACCCACAGGGTGCGTTCGGGGGAGTGACCACAGGTCATTTGTCTCTCCAGATGATCCTTCCTTTAGTCAGATCGTAAGGAGAAAGCTCCAAAGTAACTTTGTCACCCGGCAGTATACGTATATAATGCATACGCAGCTTGCCACTGATGTGGGCAAGAACCTCAAGACCGTTCGCACATCTTACATTGAACATCGCGTTCGGAAGCTTATCAATGACGGTTCCTTCAATTTCAATCACATCACTTTTGGACATTTACGCTCTCCTTATTATGATTCCCGTCATTGGATCCGCATCCTCCTCCAAGGAGAGGATCTCGGGATCTCCTTCGGTTATCAGGATAGTGTTCTCGTAGTGTGCAGCAAGCGAGCCATCCGCTGTGACGACTGTCCAGTCATCATCCAGCCACTCGACGTCGTCAGTCCCAAGAGTGATCATGGGTTCGATGGCAAGCGTCATACCGGGCTTAAGCCTGATGCCTCTGGTCTTCTGCCTGAAATTTGGAATCTCGGGGGATTCATGAAGGCTTGTGCCTATGCCATGACCCACAAGATCCTTTACTATACCGAAGCCAAAGCTTCTGACATATGAATCTATCGCGTTCGAGATCTCATGCAGATGATGACCGGCCTTCGCGAATTTTATACCCTCGAAGAAGCTCTGTCTGGTGACATCTATCAATTTCTGAGCCTCAGGACTTATGCTGCCCACAGCGTAAGTACGGGCCGCATCTGAATGATAGCCTTTGTAGATCAGGCCGGCATCCAGGCTCACTATATCACCTTCCTGCAGATATCTGTGCTTCGACGGGATGCCGTGAACGACTTCATCATTAACTGAGACACAGATGGAAGCGGGATAGCCGTCATAATTCAGGAAATTCGGTACACATCCAAAACTTCTGATCAGCTTCTCTCCCATCTTGTCGATGTCCTTTGTTGACATCCCCGGACGGATCGATTTACCAAGTTCTCTGTGGACGATGGAAAGGAGTCTGTTTGACTCCCTCATCAGTTCAATCTCATGATTCGATTTTATAGAAACAGACATCGTCAATCACCAAGCTTTTCGGTAATGGCCTTAAACACAGCATCCATAGCTTTTGTTCCGTCTATAGTGATCACCCTGTCAAGGCTGCTGTAATAATCTATCAAGGGCTGTGTCTGTTCGTGGTAAACGGCAAGACGCTTTTTGACTGTCTCTTCCTTGTCATCTTCACGAATATAGAGCTCAGCGCCGCAGTGATCGCAGATGTCCTCTTTCTTAGGCGGAATATGGGCTATATGATAGCTCGCTCCGCATGACGGGCACATACGACGTCCGGACATACGGTTTATGATATCCTCATCGGGAACCTCGACATCTATAGCCCAGTCAATCTCACCGGAGCTCTTTGTAAGAGCTTCGGTGAGTTTCTTTGCCTGGTTGATGGTACGAGGGAAGCCATCCAGTATGAAACCGTTCGCGCAATCATCCGAAACAAGCCTGTCCATGACTAAGTCAATGGTGAGTTCATCCGGAACCAGGGCTCCGGCATCGATATAAGCTTTAGCTTTCCTGCCAAGCTCAGTCCCGTTCTTGATGTTAGCGCGGAAAATGTCTCCGGTGGATATGTGAGGTATAGAGTATTTTTCTGCCAGCATCATGGCCTGCGTTCCTTTGCCGGCGCCAGGTGCTCCTAGCATTATTATCTTCATATAATATCCTCCGTCGTACCTAGTGCATCAATCCTCGCTCAGGAATCCCTTGTAGTAACGGACAGTCATCATGGATTCAACCTGCTTAATGGTCTCAAGAATGACGCCGACGATAATGATAAGAGATGTGCCAAGGAATGACAATGAGTTGCCAACACCGGTCAGTCCAGTCAGTATTATCGGAATGACGGCTATGATCAACAGCCCTATCGCACCGATGAAGATGATGTAATTAAGGACACCGTTCATATAGTCAGAGGTGGGCTTCCCTGGACGTATGCCGGGAATGAAGCCGCCCTGCTTCTTCATGTTGTCCGCGATCTCGATCGGATTGAAGGTGATCGAAGTGTAGAAATACGCGAAAAACACCAGAAGAACGATGTATACGAGAAGGCCAATCGTGTAGATCGGCTCTTTCGGGTTACACCAGCTGCTCTGGCTGAGTCCCTTGATGATCTTGCCGCCGATACCTGTAGGATTGGTGGTATTAATTCCTGCAAACGCGGCTATGATCGAAGGAATGCTCATTAGCGAAGCAGCAAAGATGACCGGGATGACGCCAGCCGTGTTTACCTTGATCGGAATATTTGACGATTGGCCGCCAACCATCTTGCGTCCCTGGATCTTCTTGGCATACTGAACGGGGATACGGCGCTCGCCGCCCTGAAGCTTCACTGTGTAGTAAATAAGAGCGAACAGCAAAGCACAGATAAAAACAGCGATGAGGACCATTAGCGCAATGGGTTTATTGGCGCAGAATGTCGTAAACAGGGTCACCAGATCATTCGGCAGCTGGTCAATGATGTTGACCAACAGGATGATTGATATACCGTTTCCGATACCCTTCTGTGTGATCTGTTCACCGATCCACATAAGCACTGTACTGCCGGCCGTCATTATAACAGCGATGGCAATAACATTGTACCACGTATAGTTAGTGATATAGTTGGATCCAAAGCCTATCGCCATAGAGACTGACTGAAGAAGGGCAAGTCCCACTGTAAGGGCTCTGGTTATCTGGGTTATCTTTTTCCTTCCATCTTCTCCCTCACGGCGAAGCTCCTCAAGACGCGGAATCGCTATTGTGAGGAGTTCGATGATGATCGATGAAGTGATGTAAGGCGAGATGCCCAGTGCAAAGATCGACATCTGTGTCAGCGATGTTCCCGTTATGCTCGAGAAGAAGTTAAATGCTGAGTTCGTCTGGTTCTGCCACCATGCCTCCAGATAAGCAGTGTTGATCCCCGGTGAGGGGATCTGGCTGCCTATACGGACTATGAGGACCATGAGAAGCGTGAAACCAAGCTTCCGTCTGATCTCTTTGATATTTAGCGCGTTAAGGAAGGTTTTAAACATATTCAAACCTCCTCAGCTGTTCCACCCGCCGCTTCTATCTTTTCTTTTGCACTTGCTGAATAAGCGTTGACTTTGACGGTAAGCTTCTTGGAAAGCTCTCCGTTTCCAAGTATCTTCACGCCATCGCGGGGATTCTTTACGATGCCCTTCTCTCTCAGGCTCTCAACTGTAACAACATCTCCGTTCTCATACTTTTTCTCGAGGTCAGAAACATTGATGCCAATTATGATCTTGGAGTTGATATCCGTAAAACCACGCTTGGGCAGTCTACGGAACAAAGGCATCTGGCCGCCTTCAAATCCAGGACGGGGCGAGCCACTGCGTGCCTTCTGTCCCTTATGTCCTTTGCCGGCGGTTTTGCCGTTGCCTGAGCCATGGCCACGGCCTCTGCGGAAGTTATCGCTGTGTTTAGAACCCTCAGCGGGCTTCAGATTGAATAAATCCATTGTCGTAACCTCCTTATGCCTCTTCAACCTTGACCAGATGCCTTACCTGGTCAACCATGCCGCGGATAGCGGGGTTGTCAGGAAGCTCTACGGTCCTGTGAAGTTTGCCCAGTCCCAGAGCGGCGATAGTTTTTCTGTGCTTCGGTATCGCACCAATGGTGGATCTTATCTGAGTCACCTTTAATTTCTCTGCCATCTCGAAACCTCCTGTCAACCGACAATCTCATCAACCGACTTGTTGCGAAGCTTGGCGACTTCCTCGGGAGTCCTCATAGCTTTAAGCGCCTCGATTGAAGCAAGTACAACGTTCTGCTTGTTATTAGAACCAAGAGACTTTGTACGGATGTTCTTGATGCCTGCAAGCTCCATGACAGCACGGGCAGGGCCGCCGGCGATAACACCGGTACCTTCGGGAGCTCTCTTCATCATGACGGTCGCGCTTCCGAATTTACCTATATAGTCATGAGGTACGCTCCTGTTCTCATCGATCGGAACCTCGACTACATTCTTCATGGCGCTCTCTTTGCCCTTGCGGATGGCTTCCGGAATCTCGGCTGCCTTGCCGATTCCCGCGCCGACATGACCATTGCCGTCACCTACGACTACCAGAGCGGAGAAACGCATATTGCGGCCGCCTTTGACAGTCTTGGAAACGCGCTTGATCGTAACTACCTTATCGTTTAATTCAAGTTTGCTGATATCGACGATATTACGCTTCATGCTGTCCTCCTCTTAGAATTCAAGACCGGCTTCGCGAGCAGCTTCAGCCAGAGCCTGAATCTTTCCAGTGTAAATGAAACCGCCGCGGTCAAAGACTACGCTAGTGATGCCCTTCTCAAGGGCTCTCTTGGCGATGACGGTTCCAACATAGGAAGCTGCAGCCTTGTCGTTAGTCTTGGTCAGCTCATCCTTGACCTCTTTCTGGGTGGTGGAAGCTGATACAAGAGTCTTCTGAGCAACGTCGTCAATTATCTGCGCATAGATATGCTTCTCGCTCCTGAATACGGCCAGGCGAGGACGCTCGGCCGTACCGGAAAAGCGGCTGCGGATCTTCAGATGTTTTTTTCTGCGGACTTCAGTCCTGCACTCTTTTCTAACCATCTTAGCTCACTCCTCCTTTATTTCTTACCGGCCTTACCGACCTTACGGCGGATGGTCTCGTCGGCGTACTTGATGCCCTTGCCCTTGTAAGGCTCAGGTCCCCTCTTCGATCTGATGTCTGACGCGTACTGGCCGACCTTCTCCTTGTCAATACCCTTGACAACGATATGGGTCTGATCCGGAACTACAGCCTCAACACCTTCAGGATCGATCATGATGACGGGATGAGAATAACCAAGCGTCAGAGTAAGCTCGTTGCCTTTCTTAGCGGCGCGATAGCCAACGCCGTTGATCTCCAGCTTCTTCTCGAATCCATCAGAAACACCTACGACCATGTTGTGAAGCAGGCTTCTGGTCAGGCCATGAAGGGCCTTCGTCTTCTTCTGATCGTTGGGACGAGTAACGGTGAGCTCGGTGCCGTTGAGTTCAATCACCATCTCTGCGGGAAGGACTCTGTTCAACGTCCCTTTAGGACCCTTAACCGTCACATTATTATTTTCTGCGATGTCAACCGTAACGCCGGCAGGCACCGCGATGGGCATTCTTCCAATTCGTGACATTTCGCCATACCTCCAAAAAACTGTAGCTATGCGGCTATGCAGTCACAGCCGCAAAGCATAACTTACCATACAAACGCGAGCACTTCTCCGCCGACATTCTTCTTTCTGGCTTCCTTGTCGGTCATGATACCGAGATTGGTTGAGACGATAGCGATTCCAAGTCCGCCAAGGACCTTGGGCATCTCTTCAGCTTCCGAATACACGCGAAGACCGGGCTTGGATATCCTCTTGAGACCGGTGATGACCCTCTGGCTCTTTGCGCCGGTATAACGGAGATAAACCCTGATATCCTGGAAAGCGCCGTTGTCAACCATCTCATATTTCTCTATATATCCCTCGTCTACCAGGATGTCAGCTATAGCAAGCTTCATCTTGGAAGAAGGAATGTCCACTGTGTCATGCTTTGCCATATTGGCATTGCGGATTCTGGTTAGCATATCCGCAATGGGATCTGTCATTGTCATTTCAGTTGCCTCCTCTTCAAAATTTACCAGCTTGCCTTACGGACTCCCGGAATCTCGCCCTTATAAGCGAGCTCACGGAAGCAGATTCTGCAAATTCCGTATTTTCTCAGGTAGGCATGCGGACGCCCACAGATCCTGCAGCGGGTATACTCCCTGGTGGAGAACTTCGCAGGACGCTGCTGCTTAATCTTCATAGATGTCTTTGCCATGACAATCCTCCTTAATTCTTGCTGAAGGGCATGTTGAACAGTGTCAGCAGCTCTCTGGCCTCTTCGTCTGTCTTTGCAGTGGTGACGAAGATGATATCCATGCCGCGGATCTTATCGACCTTGTCGTACTCGATCTCAGGGAAGATAAGCTGTTCCTTTATGCCAAGGGCGTAATTGCCTCTTCCATCAAATGCGTTGGCATTGACGCCGCGGAAGTCGCGGACGCGAGGAAGCGCGAGGTTGATAAGGCGGTCAGCAAAATCGTACATCTTCTCACCGCGAAGAGTAACCTTGCAGCCGATCATCATGCCTTCACGAATCTTGAAGTTCGCGATAGACTTCTTGGCTTTGGTCATGACCGGCTTCTGTCCGGTGATGATCTCCATATCCTTAGCGGCTGATTCAAGAATCTTGGAATTATCCTTTGCCTCGCCGACTGCCATGTTGACGACAATCTTGTCAAGCTTGGGGATCTCCATGACGTTCTTATAACCGAACTTCTTCTGCATCGCCGGAGCTATCTCACTCAGGTAAGTTTCTTTTAATCTGCTCATAAGGAACCTCCTCAGTCAATCACGGAGCCATCTGACTTGGCGACGCGGACCTTCTTGCCGTCCACGAACTTAAAGCCAACTCTGGTGGTCTTTCCGTTAACAAGCAGCATGACGTTCGATGCGTCAATAGGTGCTTCTTTGCGGATGATGCCGCCGTTAGGATCCTGTGCGTTCTGCTTGTTGTGCTTTGTGATGATGTTGGCACCCTCAACGATCAGACGTCCGGTCTTGTGATCGATACGCTTAACCTTGCCGTCATGTCCCTTATCTTTTCCGGCGATAACCCTTACGTTGTCGCCGACCTTGATCTTCATCGTAGCCATCTTTATCCTCCTCACAGTACTTCGGGAGCCAGGGATACGATCTTCATGAACTGCTTTTCACGAAGCTCTCTGGCGACCGGTCCGAAAATACGGGTTCCGACAGGAGTCTTATCATCGTTGATGATAACAGCTGCGTTCTCATCAAATTTGATCAGGGAGCCGTTTGAGCGGCGGGCGCCGTGTACGGTACGGACGACGACTGCTTTGACAACCTGTCCTTTCTTGACAACGCCCCCGGGTGTTGCATCTTTAACCGTAGCAATAATAGTATCGCCGATATTGGCATATCTTCTGAAGGAACCGCCTATGACACGGATGCAGAGAAGTTCCTTCGCTCCGGTATTGTCGGCAACCTTCAGTCTGGTTTCCTGCTGGATCATATTGCACCTCCGTATTATTTCGCCTTCTCGACGATCTGTACCAGTCTCCATCTCTTATCCTTGGAAAGAGGCCTGGTCTCCATGACCTTTACGGTATCGCCGATTCCGCACTCGTTGTTCTCATCGTGTGCTTTCAGCTTGTAGGTTCTCTTGACGATCTTGCCATACAGAGGGTGCTTCACGTGGTCAACAATTGCCACAACGATGGTCTTGTCCATCTTATCGCTGACAACCTTGCCCGTACGGGTCTTCCTTAAATTTCTCTCCACGTCAGTTCCTCCTTATGCTTCAGCAGCCGCAGACTTCTGAGTCATGACTGTCTGGATACGGGCGATCTTCTTGCGAACCTCCCTGATCTGAACAGTATTGTCCAGCTGGTTTGTGGCGTTCTGGAATCTCAGGTTGAAAAGCTCCTTCTTAGCTGCGACAAGCTCATCCTTGAGCTGGTCTGCTGACTTAGCTCTGATATCATTCATAAAATCTTTGCGCTTCATTATTCACCGCTCCCTTCCGCCTGATTGGCGAAATCTGCTTTGGAAACGACTTTGCACTTGATGGGCAGCTTCATGCTGGCCAGGCGAAGTGCTTCCTTTGCCGTCTCCTCAGGGATTCCAGCGATCTCAAAGAGAACTCTGCCGGGCTTGACGACTGCTACCCAGTAATCAACCGAACCTTTACCGGAACCCATACGAGTCTCGGCGGGCTTTGCTGTTACGGGCTTATCAGGGAAAATACGAATCCAAACCTTGCCGCCGCGCTTGATGGAACGTGTCACGGCAACACGGGCTGCCTCGATCTGATTGGACTTGATCCAGGCGGGTTCAAGAGCGACAAGGCCAAAATCGCCATTTACGACGGTTGTGCCTTTGGTGGGCTTACCAGCCATAGAACCGCGGAACTGTTTGCGGTGTTTGACTCTTTTCGGCATTAACATTTATTTATCGCTCCCTTCCTTATTCTTTTTGGTGGGAAGCACTTCCCCTTTGTATATCCAGACCTTGACGCCAAGCTTACCGTAGGTGGTGTCTGCTTCAGCAAAACCGTAGTCGATGTCGGCGCGCAATGTCTGCAGCGGGATCGTGCCCTCACTGTAGAACTCTTTTCTGGCGATATCAGCTCCGCCCAGACGGCCGGTGACGGCTGCCTTGACTCCGAGCACGCCTGCCTTCATGGAGCGGGACATACCGGACTTAAGGGCACGGCGGAAGGATACGCGGCTTTCAAGCTGCTTCGCGATCCCTTCGGCGACGAGCTGAGCCTCACGCTCAGGCCTCTTTACTTCCTTGATGTCGATGAAAAGCTTGCGGCCTGTCATCTTCTGGACATCCTTCTTCAGCTTCTCGATCTCCGTGCCGCCCTTGCCGATGATAAGGCCGGGCTTTGCGGCGTAGATGATGAGCTTGACTCTGTCAGAAGCTCTCTCGATATCGATCTTGTTGATGCCTGCCTCATAGAGGCGCTTCTTAAGATACGTGCGGAGCTTGTAATCTTCTACAAGATTATCGGCGAAATCAGGACCTTCCGCATACCAGCTTGAGTTCCAGCCTTTGATGACGCCAACTCTGTAACCATGAGGGTTAACTTTCTGTCCCATAGTGACTCTCCTCCTTACTTCTTCTCGTCAAGGACGATTGTGATGTGGCTGGAACGCTTCAATATACGGTAAGCCCTGCCCTGTGCCCTGGGCTGGATACGCTTCATCGTAGGGGCTTCGTTGGCGTAGCACTCTGCGATATACAGATTCTCCGCCGCGAGACCGTTGTTGTTCTCCGCGTTCGCGATAGCCGACTTAAGCAGCTTGGTGATCAACTCTGAGCCATATCTGGGGTTGTAAGTAACAATAGCGAGCGCTGTCTGCACGTCTTTTCCACGAATTGCATCCAGAACGAAATTAGCCTTCTGGACGGAGATTCGGGCATAAGACAGCTTTGCACTCGGTCTTCCATCGACCTGTGAATTTCTCTCTCTCTTTATCTGAGATCTATGTCCCTTAGCCATTTGCTAGAACCTCCTTTTTACCTGCCGGCTTTCTTCTCGTCCTTGCCGTGGCCGCGGAAAGTCCTGGTTGCTACGAACTCTCCCAGCTTATGACCGACCATGTCCTCAGTCACGTAGACCGGTACATGGCGGCGACCGTCATGGACAGCGATTGTATGGCCAACCATCTGCGGGAATATAGTTGATCTTCTGGACCAGGTCTTGACGACTGTCTTCTGTCCGGAAGCGTTCAGGGCATCAATCTTCTTGAGCAGATGATCATCCGCAAAAGGGCCTTTCTTTAATGAACGAGCCATGTTTTACCTCCCGATTATTTCAGTGTCCTGCCGTCGCGACGTCTCACGATCAGCTTGTTGGAGTGCTTCTTCTGCTTCCTGGTCTTCAGGCCGAGCGCCGGCTTGCCCCAAGGAGTGCTGGGACCCGGGCGTCCGATAGGAGCTCTGCCTTCGCCGCCGCCATGAGGATGGTCGTTAGGGTTCATGACCGAGCCGCGGACTGTAGGACGTATGCCCTTGTGACGTATTCTGCCGGCTTTGCCGTAGTTGACAAGGGAGTGCTCTCCGTTGCCCACCGTACCGATGGTGGCGCGGCAGTTGATGGGAACCATTCTCATCTCGCCGGACGGAAGACGAAGGGTGGCATACTTGCCTTCCTTTGCCATGAGCTGCGCGGAACCGCCTGCGGAACGAACCATCTGCCCGCCCTTGCCGGGGTACAGCTCGATGTTATGAACGCTGGTACCGACGGGGATATTCTGAAGAGGAAGGCAGTTGCCGACCCTCGCTTCAGCTGTCTCTCCGCTCATGATGGTAGACCCAACGGTAAGTCCTTCGGGAGCGATGATATATGACTTAATGCCTGTCTGATACATGATCAGAGCAATGTTTGCAGTCCTGTTGGGGTCGTATTCGATTGCGATGACCTTCGCCGGAATACCGTCATAAGCGTTGCGCTTGAAATCGATGATGCGGTATTTCCTGCGGGAACCGCCGCCGCGGTGCCTTACAGTGATCTTGCCCTGATTATTACGTCCAGATGACTTCTTCAGGCTCACGACCAGTGAGCGTTCGGGAGTCGATTTGGTAATAACATCAAAATCAAGTCCCGTCATCTGTCTCCTGGATGGAGTATACGGATTGTATTTCTTAATACCCATGATGTAATTATCTCCTTAATTGTTATCGCGGTATTCTGTCACCGCATAGTCGGGACCAGGCGATTACAGTCCCTGGAAGATCTCGATATCGCTGCTGTCGGCGGTGAGCTTGACAATAGCCTTCTTGCTCCTGGCGGTATAGCCTACCACCATGCCCCTGCGGCGCTTCTTGCCGCCGATGTTCATGGTATTGACTCTCTCAACCTTGGTGCCGCTGAACATCTTCTCAACAGCTTCTTTTACCTGAGTCTTCGTGGCCAGAGGGTTTACATAGAATGAATATTCCTTATCGGCCATCTTGCTCATGCTCTTCTCCGTGATCACAGGTCTCAGGATCACGTCGTAATATTTGATGTCAGCCATTACGCATATACCTCCTCGATCGCGGCCACGGTATCCTTGCCGACTATCATCGTCTGATATTTCAGAATATCGTAGACGTTGATGGTGTTGACCTTCGCCGTCTTGACGCCGGGAAGGTTGCGGGCGGAAAGCTGGATGTTGGCGTCATCAGTGACGACCAGTGCCTTGCCGACCTTCAGCGCGTCAAGAACCTTCTTGAATTCCTTTGTCTTGATCTCGTCCATCTTGAGATCATCGATGACGATGAGCTTGTTCTCATTCAGGCAGGAGGTGAGCACGGAATAAAGAGCCGCGCGCTTCTCCTTGCGGTTGATCTTGAAACTGTAGCTGCGAGGCTGGGGCGCGAATACAACGCCGCCGCCCTTCCACTGGGGAGCCCTGATGGAACCCTGACGGGCGTGGCCTGTGCCCTTCTGCCTCCAAGGCTTCGCGCCGCCGCCTCTGACCGCGCTGCGGTTTCTGGCTGCCTGCGTGCCCTGGCGCCTGTTGGCAAGATACTGAACTACGCTCATGTGAACCAGATGCTCGTTGATCTCAGCGCCGAAAATCTTATCGTTCAGCTCGAGTTCTCCGACCTGGCTTCCCTTCATATTATAAACATTGACTTTAGCCATTTCCTTGTTCCTCCTCTTTTCGCAAAGCCTTATGCCTTGACCGCGCTCTTGAGCGTGACGAGGCCCTTGCGAGGACCGGGCACGGAGCCTTTTACAAGAATCAGGTTGTCATCCGAATCAACGCGGACGACCTCCAGGTTCTGGATGGTGATCCTGCGGTTGCCCATGTGGCCTGCCATGTGCTTGCCCTTGAAGACGCGGCTCGGATCTGAGCAGGCGCCGTTGGAACCTGCATGGCGATGATACTTGGAACCATGGGTCATAGGTCCGCGGTGCAGGCCCCAGCGATGGATAGCGCCCTGGAAGCCCTTTCCCTTGGAAGTGGCGGTGGCATCGACCTTGTCTCCTGCCGCGAAGCTGTCAGCCTTGATCTCATCGCCGGGCTTGAACTCCTCGGCGTTGTCAAGCTTGAGCTCGCGCACGTATCTCTTATAGGATACGCCTGCCTTGTCAAAATGTCCCCTGAGGCACTTGTTGACCAGCTTGTTGCGCTTGTCTACAAAACCGACCTGTACGGCTGAATAGCCATCATTGTCAGCGGTTTTTACCTGTGTTACGACACAAGGACCTGCCTGAAGGACGGTGACCGGCGTGACTGTTCCGTCTTCGCTGAAGATCTGGGTCATGCCAACCTTGGTTGCCAGAATAGCTTTTTTCATTTCTTTTCCTCCTACAGCGGAACGCGTTGCGTTCATACTAGAATGATGTGTTTGCCCTTACGGGCGTCTTCCTGTTCCTTTACTCGGAATCCGGTTCAATCCCTCTGCGCATCTCTGTATAAACCTCTCTGTATTAAGATATACTAAGATATTTCTATATAGGAGGTATAGGACATAAGGGAATGCCGGAAGCTAAGTACCATGATTACTTCATCTTGATGTCGATGTAAACGCCGGCAGGCATCTCAAGCCTAGAAAGGGCATCGACGGTCTTCTGGTTGGGTGTGAGGATGTCGATGAGTCTCTTGTGAGTCCTCTGCTCGAACTGCTCACGGCTGTCCTTGTACTTGTGGACAGCGCGGAGGATCGTGATGATCTCCTTCTTGGTGGGAAGCGGGACGGGTCCGCTGACCTCTGCGCCTGTCTTCTTGACAGTATCGATGATCTTCGCCGCGCTCTGGTCGATCAGCTGGTGGTCATAAGCCTTCAGCGTGATTCTCATAATCTGGTTTGTCATAAAAAAGTCGCCTCCATTCGCACTTTTCAGTACGACAAGCGGTGACTGTACACGTTTCCGTGCGTGTCCATATGGAAAACGCACTTAGCGGTTCAAAGCTCTCTGAACCTTAGATTGTACAGTGACTTGTCGCCAGTATCTTGACTTGACATTCGCTCCCCGCAAATTACCTGCTCAAGGCAGCAACCTCACGGATCAACGCTATCACGTCACAACTCATAGAATATACACCTTTGAAGTATCATTGTCAACTGTTATTTTAAAACTTTTTTCATCGTTTTTTCGTCTTTATCATCTGTTTTTCGCAGCTGTTTCTCGTCCTCGGTCACCCAAAGTCTCAGATCGCTCAAATCCTTCAGGGAACGCCCCACTGTTCATCAGGACTCGATGGACTGTTCCTCATTGTACCAAAGAATACTCGAAGAGTTCATACACAAGCCTTACTCCCTCATCAATCTCAGCGGGAAGCAGCGCCCTGGCGACGCACCTCTCCTCCGCCAAAGGATCCGATTCATTTCTCAGATACGCATAATCGCCGTCCAGCCTCGCCACCACAAAATACGTCTTCTCCATTTCTGTTCCCTCTTACTCCTATAAACATCCCATAAACACAGACTTTAGCCTTTCATATCCTGCATGCCTTTCGTATCCTGTTTGCATTTCATATCCTTCATGCATTTATATCCTGTACGCATTTTGTATCCTGCATGCATTTATAATTTATATCCTGTACGCATTTTGTATCCTTCATGCATTTATAATTTATACCCTGTACGCATTTTGTATCCTGCATGCATTCGATAGCTCACATGCCTTCGCCAATTCGCGCGGCTTTTGTCTCATTCATCCTTCAAAATGCTGCCATATCGTATGAAGGGCGCAGCATATGCTTCTCTAAATTCCATTTTTCGAAAAAGACATTTCGCAAAATCGTGCTTCGCAAAGCCCGGCCTTAGATGAGCTTTTGCGAAGCACATCCTACGGACACGTAAATACAGCAGCTGCGCTTACGTAGAAACGGACACCTCGAGATCAATAGCCCAGGTTGTCATTTACAAGGATCACGTGTATCCTGTCCTTATGTCTTGAGAATCTGGTGATGAGGAACTGGCAGCAAATAGTGTCCGGAGACTTGCAGTCCAGGCATGCCCCTGTCTTGCAGCACGGAGTCGCCAGCCCGAAACGCTGCGCGTTCGCGGGTGCCGCGACATTCCTCGCCCTCTTCATGGCTCCGTCAAGGTCATTACATACCTTATTCATGCCCACGATGAAGACGACTTTCTTCGGACCGAACGCTATGGACGCGACCCTGTTGGCGTTTCCATCAATGTTCACCATGATCCCGTCATTGGTGATAGCGTTCGCGCTCGCGAGATAAACATCGGCATCGAAGCCCGCGAGCACTGCAGCCCTTTTATCCTCCATGGCATCCCTGTCTATATAGTTGTAATTGCCGCTCTTCACGGCATCCACAAGGCCTATCTCGGCCGCACTCGCCGCTCCTCCCATGGTCACCGTGCTGCCCTCCGGGATCAGCTCAAGCGCCTTCGCCAATGCCGCTTCCTTATCAGGCGCATAATATCCGGTCATATTGCGGGAATTCAGCCCCTTGATAACCACCTGAGCCAGCAGTTCATTTCTCTTGTACATGTTCTGATTCATGTCATCCTCCCTATCTTGTGATTGTGTATAAAAACTGGTTTCATGCAATTGTATCTGTATCAAACTCTCCCCGTTTCATAAGCTCAGGACCGTTTCTCTTCAGCCACTCGGTCCATTTCCAATAATCAGGAAATACCCTAAGAACCTCGGAGTAAAAGCGCTCGGAGTGGTTCATTTCCTTGCGGTGGCAAAGCTCATGCACAACGACGCTGTCCACAACCTCAGGAGGTGCCAGCATCAGGAGGCAGTTGAAATTAAGATTCCCCTTCGCGGAACAGCTGCCCCACCTGGTCCTTTGATTACGGATCGTTATCCTCCCATATGTGACCCCTATCAGAGCGGCGTAATGCCTCACCCTCTCCGGTATGATCTCCATGGCTTTATTCGCGAGCTCCTGCACGTCTTCATATGTCAGAGGCGTCACTTCCGAAATCTGCTTCGCATGCTCCTTCATCAGATCGATGTGCTTCAATATCCACTTGCGATGGCTGCTGACAAATCCTTCTATCTCGGCATCAGTCACATGGTAAGGCGCCCTCACGACGACGCCGTCGCCGCGCACCTGAAGAGCCATGGTCTTCCTGCCGCTCCTCACGACTTTATAATCGATGCCACAGCCAGCCTCCGAATTTTTCTCTTTCTTCATTACGACTTTATAATCGATGCCGCAGCCAGCCTCCGATATTTTCTCTTTCTTCATTATGCGTCATTACCCCAAAACAAGAAATTCCCATAAGCTTATCTCAAATATCATACACTGCGTCCATCACCCCGGTCCATAACAGGCACTCAGCTGTCCTGTCACTCTGTCACATTCCTGTCACCGCGGCCATCACCCCGGCTCATGACAGGCACTCAGCTGTCCTGCGCCCTGACGTATACTGCGCTATGACATATAACAGACACATGAAGCCCTGCATGGTCTGAGCCTGAGGCTGGCTGACGTATACTGCGCTATGACATATAACAGACACCCACCCCGGCTCATGAATCCTTCTGAGCGGCGCGCTCCTTCTCCTCTCTCTCATAGATCAAGGTTTCCAAGGTCTGATAAAGCTGTTCCTGGTTGACAGGCTTCGACAGATGCGCGTTCATTCCCACCTGCAGCGAAAGCTGCTCGTCCTCATCGAAAGCATTTGCCGTCATAGCTATGATTGGAACCACCGACGCGTCCGCCCGATCAAGCTTTCTTATCGCCTCAGTGGCTTCAAGCCCATCCATGACCGGCATACGTATGTCCATGAGTATAGCGCTGTAATAACCTGCCGGGCTTTCAGAAAACATCCTCACGGTCTCACTGCCGTCAACGGCGTGTTCTATCTCGGCTCCCTTGGCTCCGAGCAGCTGCCTCATGATCTCGGCGTTGATCCATATATCCTCTGCCATGAGGATCTTCTTTCCATCCAGCCTCACGCGTCTGCTGTTCTTAAGAAAGGTGATGTTTTTGCGCCTGGCTATACGCCCGAACTCTTCTATGATGTCCGCTGAGAACAGAGGCTTCACCAGAACACTGTCCACGCCTGCCTTGATGGCATCATCTAAAACATCATCGAGATTATAAGCCGTAAGGATTATGATTACCATATCGTCCTTATACCGGCTTCGAATCTCTTTCGCGACCTGGACACCGTCTATCTCAGGCATCTTCCAGTCAAGCAGGATCAGGTTGTAAGGCTCATGCTTCGCGTTGTGGCGTTCCACCCTAAGCAGCGCCTCCTTGCCGCTCATAGCGACGTCGGCCATAATGCCCGCTTCTTCAAGAACCATCTTCGCATGGCTGCAGGCCACAGGATCATCGTCCACGATCAGAATCTTCATATCATGCAAATGAACGATCCCCGCGGAATGACTATCCTCTTCCCCGTCGATAAGGGTCACGGACACGACGAATTCAGTTCCGGCACCCTTCTGCGAGCTTACGTTGATGGTGCCGTTCATCATCTCAACGATGTTGCGCGTTATGGCCATTCCAAGTCCGGTGCTGCCGTATCTATTGCTCCTGCTGCTATCCTCCTGCGTGAACGGTTCAAATATATTAGGAAGAAACTCCTCCGATATACCGATACCGGTGTCCTTTATTGAGAATCTGAACGTTGATCTATTGTCAAATGAAGCCGTCTTCTCCACCCTTAAAGTCACCGCCCCCGGAGCATCCGTGAACTTGATGGCATTGCCAAGGATATTGAGCAGGATCTGTTTGAGCTTTGTGGAATCGCCCATATAGTTCTTTCCCAGATCTCCGATAACCTGGCACTCGAATGTCAATCCTTTGTCGCTGCACTGAGACTGCACCATGGTGTTTATCTGATCAAGCATCCCACCAAAGGAGAATTCCTCGATACGCAGTGACATGCGGCCGGATTCGATCCTGCTCATGTCGAGTATGTCATTTATAAGACTGAGCAAATGCCTCGCGCTTTCCCCGATCTTCTCCAGATATCCTCTGGTCTCAGACGACAGGTTCTCATCCTTCAGGGCGAGGGTGTTGAGCCCTATGATGGCATTCATAGGGGTTCTGATCTCATGGCTCATGTTCGACAGGAAAACGGTTTTTGCCTGATTTGCCCTCTCCGCCTCCTTCAAAGTCTGCGCCAGGATCTCATTTCTCTCACGTTCAGCATGTATCACCTCTGTTATGTCCGTCTTGAGGACTATATAGAAATTCGCGTCCTGGTCAACAGAGTGATAGCTGAACCTCTTATTATAATGCGCTCCGTCTATCTCGCAGGTGAGATCTACGGTGTAGCTGTCAGAATCTGCAAGCTCATTTGCTATCCGTTCAACCGACAGAGCCTCGCGAAGCTTCTCAAGCTCCTCCGGCGTGCCGACTGCGACCGGCATGACCTGACTGTTGATATACTCATCATACAGCCCCTCCCTTTTTCTGGGGAAAATGCTTCCCACCTTAATGCTGGAGGAGTTTCCTATGACCACGCCGTAATGGTCGCCCACGATATAGCTGACCATATCATATTGCTGCGCGAGTACCTTCTCGTTCAAGGCTTGCGCGACCATCTCCATGTTGCATTCCTTCTCAAGGCCAAAGGACATCACATCACCGGTCAGCGGGTTCACGAGAACAGATCCTGTGAACCTCACGAAGCACTGTCTTCCGGAAGCCCTCTTGCAGTACCCCACCATGGACACCGGACCCAAGCCATTATAATAACGCTCAACCAGATTGTCCATCATGAAAAGGTTCCTGAAATTATCTCTGTCTTTCCGGAAAATAAAGCTATTCAGCCTTGCTTCGATACAAGCCTCAAGCGAGCCTCCGTCATAATCGGTTTCAAATAAATCCTGCCCGCGCACCTCCTCCACAGTACCCTTTTTGACATTCGACCTTAAGACAGCCAGCGCACTGTCGGCGTCCTCATCGAACTGCGTCAGCATTCCCTGAAAAACGTTCTCCCGGCGGATGTCATCCTGAACTTCCCATTCATCTGTAACTTCTTTTTTCATAAAGCGTCCCTGTCCTTTGCTTATCCGAAGCCTGCCCCAATGGCAGTCGTCAGTTGCGCTTTTCTCCCCCGCTTTGACTTGTCCGGTACGCTTATTCTCCTGGCCGGCTGAATTCCATCGTATAGTACCACGTCTCCCATCCGTACACATCCTTCCAGTCGGTCAGATAACCGGCAAGATTCGGGATGTCCTCGTCACTGCTGCCGCTGTAATACAAAGAGAGCGTATATCTTTGCTCTGCCGTCCTGTTCCTGTCCGCCTCCTCATAATTCCTTATCTGTCCGAGAGAAAATGTATAAGCCGTGCTCGTCCCGTCTTTTTCCAGTATCAGCCTGCCCCGGTCATCAAAAGAGTAGCTGTATAAGCTGCCATCCAATTTAAAGCCTTCCTCATCTATGACGAGCCGCAGCCCCTCGGTGTCCCAAACCCCGTATAGTGATTCAGGAGCTACAGGATTCTTAGCTACCGACGTGCCAAGACCTCCGCCGCTTTCTGCCTTGTAAAGAACCTGGAGGGTGGAAACATAACTGTTGTAAGGCTCATCGACATTTTCGATGTCGGCCATATAGAGAGTGCCGTTCACTATATCATAGGCGTAATAAGCTATCTCTGTCCTGGTCTGATCCTCTTCTTCTTGATCCAGAAGAGAGATCGCGATGGCATCATAAGCTATTACGGGTGTACCTTCTATGTAAAATGTGGTATACTTCGTCTCCGTTTTCGTATCATAGAGATAGTATCTTGCCTTCATCACTCCTTCATCAGAAAAAGCATAATACAGGCTTCCATCAGCAGAATACCATTCCCCAACAAGCCTGGCATCGATAGAAGGAGGGTTGACATCGGATACGGTGCCGTATTTGCCGGACAGCCCCAGTTCATCCTCACGTTTGTCAAGCAGCTTGAGCTTCTCCAAAAGATTGATCTCCTGCCCGACAGCTATCGCGTTGTCTTTTTGTACCGGCACGACTGAAATGCCGTTGTCCGGCAGAGAGCCTTGGCTGCCCTCCGCAGAACCCTCGCTGTCCTTGGCAACAGACTGACTGTCCGCAGTGAATTCGGTATCATTGTTTACATGAACATCAACCGGCTGTGATGACGGTTTCCCCCGCTCACAGCCTGACGCTAAAGCCAGAATTGCGCCTGTCATGATCAAAGCCATATATTTTACAGAAATACTTTTCATCCTTCAAACCTTCCCGAAATGATTACTAACCGATGTGATTCGTCTCTTCTCTTATGAGACCTTCTTCATCATATAATCATTTGGATAAAAACTCAATAAGATTGAGTGCTCATTATCATGAAATTGCAATGATAATTAGTAATCCTGGCCATTTTGCCTAAAAACATGCCTAAAATCTTATGCGAACCAGCCTTTATAAGCCTATCGTTCATAGCAATATGATGATATAATCATAGAAACAAAATACGTATCTTTTTCCCGTTGTTCACGAACATATCAATAGAAGGAGGGTTACCATGTCAGGAAACAAATTCTCTACTCCCTACAGCCTTGACGGCAGGATACCGCTCGGGCAGGCTATCCCGCTGGGGCTTCAGCATGTCCTTGCGATGTTTGTAGGAAATCTGTCTCCTCTGCTCATCGTCATGGGCGTCTGTTCTATTACTGTTGACGGCGGCTTCGGAGCGCTCCGCGTCTCGCTGCTTCAGAACGCCATGTTCATCGCCGGGTTAGTAACGCTGGTCCAGCTCTATCCCATAGGTCCTGTCGGCGGCAGGCTGCCCATCGTCATGGGCACGTCTTCTGGCTTTATCGGGATTAACAACGGCATCGCGCTGTCCATGATCGCGGGCGTCGGCGCGGGAACCATAACCACCGACCTCAATGCCGGGATCTATGCTTACGGAGTCATCATGGGAGCGTCCCTTATAGGCGGCATTTTCGAGACCGGTTTGGGATTCTGCATCAAGCCGCTCCGCCGGTTCTTCCCGCCCGTCGTCACCGGAACAGTCGTCATGGCCATAGGCCTGTCTTTGCTGTCAGTCGGCATCGGCTTCTTCGGCGGCGGTTCTTCGGCAAAAGATTACGGCGCCATATGGAACCTCATCCTGGGACTGCTGACGCTTTCTGTCATCATTTATTTCAAGCATTTTACCGATGGATTCACCTCAGTCGCTTCCATACTTATCGGCATAGCCGCCGGTTACGTGCTGTCCTTCATCATGGGGCTCTTCCTGCCACATACTATGGAGGTTGACGGCGCCGTCGTCAGCTGCGCCTACATCACGCAGTGGTCGCAGGTCAGGGACGCGGCCTGGTTCTCATTGCCAAAGCTCCTTCCGGTAAGACCGCAGTTTAACATCTCTGCGATCATCCCTATGTGCATCATGTTCGTGGTCACCGCCGTGGAGACTATAGGGGATACCGCCGGTGTCGTCGAGGGAGGCCTCGGAAGGGAAGCGACGGACAGAGAGCTCTCAGGCGCTGTCATCTGCGACGGCGTCGGCTCCTCCATAGCCTCATTGTTCGGCGTGCTCCCCAACACGTCCTTCTCTCAGAACGTCGGCTTGGTGGGCATGACGAAGGTCGTCAACCGCTTCGCCATCTCCATGGGCGCGTACATACTTATCATCGCGGGCCTCTTCCCGAAGATCGGCGCGATCATCTCCGTCATGCCCCAGCCGGTCCTCGGCGGCGCCGCGGTATTCATGTTCGCCTCCATTGTGATCTCCGGTATCAACCTGATCACCAAGGATGCCCTGACAGGCAGGAACGCCACCATAGTCGCCATCGCGCTGGGCCTTGGCTACGGCATGGGCGCTACCAGCGCGGTGCAGAACTTCATGCCCCAGTGGCTGAAATACATCTTCGGCGGTTCCGGCATAGTCCCGGCTGCGCTTATAGCGATAATACTCAACATAATCCTGCCCAAAGACAAGGAGTTCATGCCGTAGCTCCGGAGCTGTCTCAGCTTCGGTTCAGACGATGCCGGATCGCTAAGCCGAAAGGCAGAAGCCGATCCGGTAGTTCCTGAACTGTCTTAATTTGAAAGTCGGCCCCCTGCGAAGCAGGATGGCCATATAGGTATGCATACATACATCGCCTGTATGCTGCCACAACTTTCATGCGTTGTGGCAGCACAGGCGTGCTATGGATGTTTGATTCGGCATAGACAGTCATGCATGGCAGAACGCTGTGATATAAATGCTTAAGCCAGCTTAAGCCATAAATGCAGAATATACCTGATACTTCTTTATCCTTGACAATTGACGCAGATTAATATATCATCAACTGAGTGAAAGGGAGTAGCTGGTCATACATTTACCGTCAGTATGATCGCCGGAGACGCCATACCCGATGATAAGCATCCGGATCCGGCTCGGTTTCAGATACCTACAGCAAGACTTTTACCATGCAGAAGCTTTGGTATGAGTCTTGCTTTTTTCATAAGCATCGCCATTTGAAGGCACAAATAATGCGGCGTGTTCTTCAAGATATACAGCGGGCTGCCGCGCCTGCAAGGCTGAAAATATGGCTGAATTAACTGCATTGTTCGGAAATGTCACAAATCTCACCTGGCAGATGGCCGTCATGTGGATAGTCGGAGGCATCCTGATCTATCTGGGCATCGTGAAGCAGATGGAACCCACCTTGCTGGTACCCATGGGCTTCGGCGCGATCCTCGTCAACCTTCCCATGTCCGGAGCCATCACCCAGACGATAAACGGCGTGGTGGAGGAAGGCCCGCTCGACATCCTTTTTAATGCCGGCATCGCGAACGAGCTGTTCCTGCTGCTTCTCTTCATAGGCATCGGCGCGATGATCGACTTTACTCCCCTGCTTGCATGTCCTCAGATGATGCTTTTCGGAGCAGCTGCCCAGTTCGGCATCTTCTTCACGCTGAGCCTGGCGACGCTCTTCGGCTTCAATCTCCAGGACGCGGCATCCGTCGGTATCATCGGCGCGGCAGACGGTCCCACTTCGATCTTCGTGGCGGATTTCTTCAATTCAAAGTACCTCGGAGCTATCATCGTCGCCGCTTATTCATACATGGCGCTGGTACCCATCATCCAGCCGCCGGTCATACGTATGGTTACCACGAAGAAAGAGCGCATGATCCATATGGAATACAAGGCGCAGGATGTCTCAAAGACCGCGAAGCTCCTCTTCCCGATCTGCATCACCGTAGTCGCAGGCATGATCGCGCCCCGCTCCGTATCGCTCGTCGGCTTCCTCATGTTCGGCAACCTCATCCGTGAGTGCGGAGTGCTTGATACACTCTCAGACACAGCTCAGAACGTGCTCGCCAACCTTGTCACACTCATGCTTGGCCTGACGGTCGCTTCCCAGATGCTGGCTGACGCGTTCCTGAACCTCCAGACCCTGGCGATCCTGCTTCTTGGTCTCTTCGCCTTCATATTCGATACCGTCGGCGGAGTCATATTTGCCAAGATACTAAACATCTTCCTCAAGAAGAAGATGAACCCGATGATCGGCGCCTGCGGCATCTCGGCCTTCCCGATGTCGAGCCGCGTCATCACACAGATGGCCCTGAAGGAAGACCCCACCAACATCATCCTCATGCAGGCAGCGGGGGTTAATGTATCAGGACAGATCGCCTCAGTCATCGCAGGAGGACTCATACTGACGCTGATTCCCAGGCTGTGAGCAGACGTAATGTTCATATTGTTCGCTTCATACCTTAATTAATACATCGGCTGCAGCCATATCATCGATACTAATCATTACTATATTTGTAACTGTAGCAGTCGCTTTTCAATTAATACGCCGGCTACGGCTATACCATCGATACGACATTGTTTGATAAAAACAGGATAAAAATGATAAGGAGAACTCACATTATGATAGAGAATTTTATAGCTTCTCTCAGAGTCATGGGGCTTGGCATGCTTGGCATATTCGCCGTCGCCATAGTGCTGGTCATCATCATGAAGCTGCTCACCCATTTCTTCCCGGCCGACAAGAAGGACGAGCTTAAGGGCTAGTGATCGTAAGAGTGACCAACCACTAATAACCTACAATGAATGCTTGCACATTCACCGATTAACCAAGTGCTCTCCTGAATGTGCAAGCATTCATATCATTATGGAGAATCTGAATATATTTCCTTTCTCTTCTATTATATACCTCCCATGATATTTGTTTATTACTCCTATAATATTTTTTATGCCCAATCCATGCAGATCAACCTCTGTCGATTTTGTTGTTTCAAATATATCGTCGTCTCGTATCAGGATATTGTCAAATGTATTTTCAACTGATATTATTAGCGCATCGGGTTCATTCATCAGTTTAACCCTGATAATTTTTTTATTTTTTACTTTTGTGGCTGCTTCTATTGCATTGTCTAGTAAATTTGAAATTAATACAACTATATCCGCATCGCTTACTATTATTCCAGATAAATCGTTCACCTTTAGTAATAATAATATTTGCCTCGATAATGCTTCTCTATATTTTACATTTATAACCGAATTGACCATGATATGGTTTGTATCAATTATATTTGTCTCTTCATTATGAATGTATGTATCAGATATATCCTCGATATACCTCACTGCTTCAGCATATTTTCCATTAGCTATCAATGCTTGCAAACAAAACAAATGGTTTTTATGTTCATGATTGAGCCTTCTATGTTTTTCATAGTTTTCGATTATGTTACTGTACATCATTAACTGGTCTTTGCTCTGAACCGCAACCATTTCTTTTTCTTTTATTATTTCATTCTTTTTTGTTAATTCATGCAGCAAAGACAGAAAAAAAAAGTTCATCACTACAGTCCCAAAAGAAATTCCAAATGCAATCTGATATTGGAATTCATCACTGTAGCATATATAGAAAATGGATGCTATTGATATGATTGAAAACAAATGGAATAAAGCAGATTTAAAAGATATATTATCCACATCTCTATATATTGCCCTTTTAATGATGCCTGTAAGTAGAAGAACAAATAAAAAAATGATTATTAAGAGAGCCTCATGAAAGATCATCGAATTAAATACCACATTAGCCGCATATCCAAAAACAACTTCTGCTATTTTGTGTGAGCAACGCTGCTTCTGGAATAATCCATACACATCGTTTATATCTCAATAACTAAAACGAATGATTGAAACATGGCTGAAGCGTAAAGCATAAAACCATGCTGCAATCATTCTTATATATTAATCCGTCCCATGACCGCATTTATGTGCAATACTTATGGAGCAATGCCATAAGTATCACATAAATTGCTAAACTCAACAGAATTCGCAAATCCATTAAAAACAAATTCCCTGCTATGTCCTGAATTCAAAGCATTCAGCCAATTCCTGAGTTTTTTCATTATATATCTCCATTGTTCAAAAAACTATCGGCAATACGCCGGCTAAAAAGATACCTATTAACCACGAAGACAAATTAGCTATAACTCCATAAGTAATCGGTTTTGCTCGGTTGCCGTTTTCTTCCAGAAGTATAGCATAAGCAATTGATTCCAATACGATAATAGCTAGTTCCATATATCCATATGAAAGCACGCCCAATATTCCAATTCCATAAATCAGAGGATAAGTCAGAGGGAAACTGGCTATCGCATATATATTAAGCATAATCTGTGTGACGATATTCACCACAACAATTATATTCTTTGATTTCTTATTAAAACCTAATAGAATTGCTACTCCAATCTCAACTGTGATTGTCAGTATTAGTCGCAGCAAAAAAGCAAGGACTTCCAACGGAAGCGCACTCCCTTTAGCGACAGGGAATTTTCCATGTTCTGCTCTGGACAGATCCACACGAAATATACTGCTGAAGGAATAACGTTCCTGAATCGAATCGCTTACCAATGAAACCCCCGAATCAGGCAAGTACACCAATATTTTGAACCTGAATGGCGGATAGTGATTCCACTCGAATGCCTTGCCCTCCGTAACTGACCTTGAAAACTGGATAAAATAATAACCATCCGTATCCTGATACGAATAGAAATATGCCCAAGCCTTTTCGTGCCCTATGGGGGGAGTTGATTTTGTAAACTCCCGATTAACATCATACGCGGAAAAAGCTCCTGTACTGGATCTCTCTGATAACAGGGTCACGATCACTTCTGACTCCGGCAGATTAGAGAAGGATATCTTCACTCTATGACTAGGACTCATATCAGCATAGACAGGAAGAGCAAACAAAAGAGAAGACAATACTATTAAAATGAATGATGCATGTACATATCTCTTCATGACGGCTCCTCCTGTATAAGATAGTCACTTTTTCCTGTATCCATATTTGTAATCAACGCTGTATTTTCAATAAAGCATATTAATATTTTAACAGAATTGAATATCATAGTAAAGCAGACTTGCAGAAAGTGCATTTTTATTACAGAAAATGTTCATTGACTTTATTATATAACTTCCCCCACTTGAGGTTCCCACTAACGATCTAAGAATTTTTCACAGCTTTCTTGCCCATTTGTTTTATATACGGTATAATGATTCGAAGCTTTGGCTCATTAAAAGTTATTACAGGATACTGAGCAATATAATATTGAGCAAGACGTTTACTAAAGCACCGCTCGAAAGGACATCTGCCATGAACAAATACAGAGATTATGATAATTACCTCAAGGAATACCCGACTTCCGACGGCTATTTCGGAAAATACGGAGGCAACTATCTGGAAGACCCTGAGCTGATCAAGGCTTTCAATGAATACGCCGAAGCCTACAACACCATCGCCCAGTCCGCGCAGTTCATCGCGGAGCTTCGCCGCATCCGCAAGGATTTTCAGGGGCGTCCGACCCCCGTCTACCACTGCCAGAACCTGTCGAATCTGCTCGGCCGCACCCAGATATACCTCAAGCGCGAGGATCTGAACCACACCGGTGCGCATAAGCTCAACCACTGCATGGGAGAAGGGCTGCTTGCAAAATACATGGGTAAGAAGAAGCTCATCGCTGAGACCGGCGCAGGCCAGCACGGCGTCGCGCTTGCGACAGCGGCAGCATATTTCGGACTTGAGTGCGACATCTATATGGGCGAGGTTGACATCGCGAAGCAGGCTCCGAACGTCACGCGCATGAAGATCCTCGGCGCAAATGTCATTCCGGTGCGCTTCGGGCTTAAAACTCTGAAGGAAGCCGTCGACGCCGCCTTCATGGCCTACTCAAAGGAGTATAAGGACGCCATCTACTGCATCGGCACGGCGGCGGGTCCTCATCCCTTCCCTCTTATGGTGCGAGATTTCCAGTACTGCGTCGGTCAGGAGGCGAGGGCGCAGTTCCTTGAACAGACAGGCCATCTTCCGGACCAGGTCGCTGCCTGTGTGGGAGGAGGTTCCAATTCTATCGGCATGTTCACTCCTTTCCTTGCAGACCCCGTTGAGCTTGTCGGCATAGAGCCTCTCGGCCACGGACCTAAGCTCGGTGACCATGCGGCAACCATCACCTACGGCAGCGAGGGAGTCATGCACGGCTTCAACAGCATCATGCTCTCAGATTCCGAGGGCGAACCCGCTCCGGTTTATTCCAACG
This sequence comes from uncultured Lachnospiraceae bacterium, assembly GCA_902770965.1. Classification (GTDB taxonomy): domain Bacteria; phylum Bacillota; class Clostridia; order Lachnospirales; family Lachnospiraceae; genus RUG11623. The sequence goes on from CACXUY010000002.1 coordinate 57,835, forward strand.
CCAGCGGTCTCGATTACCCTTCCGTAGGACCTGAACACGCCATGCTTCACGACATGGGACGGGTGAGGTACACCACCATAGCGGATGAGGAGGCCATAGAGGCTCTCTTCCTTCTCTCCAGGCACGAGGGCATCATCCCCGCCATAGAAAGCTCTCATGCTCTGGCATACGCCATCCGGATCGCGAGAACCGGCATGACCGGCTCCATCCTCGTAAATCTCTCCGGCCGCGGCGACAAGGACCTTGACTACGTGGTCGAGCACTACGGTTACGGTCCCGAATTCCTTGAGAAGTACGGGAAGTGACTTGCCAAGTATATGCTTTGAGAAAAGATTCTCTTAATCGGCCGCATAGACTGTAGTCTTTATGTCATTTTTTCATGCGAGATTTCGGCACTTGAAGGGATTAGGATCAGCATTAAGATTATGCCTCGATGATTTAGCTACAGATCGATCATGCAGCATGTGCTTTGCAGTATAAATCTCCATGCCAATATTGCCGCCACCACCTGTATCGGTAATATTCGAAGCACATGCTGCATGATTAAACGTCTTGAACAATATCGAATAAATGGTATCGGAGTGTTTCTGCGAGCGCACCTTAACAGCTTACCCAGGTACCTGAACAGCATACCTGAGGTACCTGAACAGCATACCTGAGGTACCTGAACAGCATACTTGAGGAATACCCGAGAAATTGACAGCCACTTCAGCAATTTGACGCACTTTTAAAAAACAGTTGACATGACCGTAATACTGTATTATAATGCTACTTGCGTCTGTTAAGAAAATGATTCGGACGAAGATTTTAGCGGGTGTAGTTCAATGGTAGAACACCAGCCTTCCAAGCTGGACACGTGGGTTCGATTCCCATCACCCGCTCTGCGAATTTATATGATTCGCTGGTCTTAACTGACATGGTGGGTGTGGCACAGTTGGTTAGCGCGCCAGATTGTGGTTCTGGATGTCGTGGGTTCAAGTCCCACCACCCACCCTCTTGGGCTATCGCCAAGCGGCTAAGGCACAGGACTTTGACTCCTGCATCGTTGGTTCGAATCCAACTAGTCCAGCTTAGCGAGCTCTGCCGAAGACTTATATTGGACGATTAGCTCAGGCGGTAGAGCACTTGACTTTTAATCAAGTTGTCGCGGGTTCGAATCCCGCATCGTTCACTGCATATTCTATCCCCCGGGAGCTATGGTTCCCGGGGGATTTATTCAATCTCAGACACGAACAGCCTTGCTGCTATTATTAAGACACATACCAGACAGGAGGAATCGACATGGAAGCTCGTGAATCACTTGAGAAGCTCCGCTCTCTAGCACTTGATGACAGGAATGTCCGTGACCGCTTGCTCGCCACAAAAAAAGAACCCAATCCGATCTCTGCCTTCTGCAGGCTGAGCACCGAACTGGGCTGCGAGCTTTATGAGATGGATCTCATCGACCTGGGCGAAGAGGCATATGCCGCCATGCGCCGCAGCACTAACGGCGGCGGTGAGAACTCCCCTCTTCTCGCAGGTGAGGATGATTACTATGAACTCTTTCTCGATGAACTCACCAAGATGGAGTGATCATAGTTCTTTTAGCACTTCTTTCTCGGCCTCGGCCATGCTCATTTCATTCTCATGAGCTATGTGGGCGATATCATCGTATTCACATTTCAGCCTGGATACTCCATATCCGGCTGATTTTTTTATGCGCACCTTGCCGTAAGCCGTATCTACCTCTTCGATATGCCGGTCTAAGACGAAGCGCCTCGTGACGGTCTCGCGCACCCCGATGGTGGTCGTGTGCCTGAAAATGAGCCGGACCATTTTCTCGCGGTCCTCTTCACGGCACATCACGCGGATCAATATTCCGGGACGGGATTTTTTCATGCCGACCGGCACCGTATATACCTCAAGCGCCCCACCCTCAAAAAGCCTGTCCATCGCGAAACCAACAGACTCTGCCGTCATATCATCAACGTTCGCTGAAAGCTCAAGGACAACGTCTGTCCTATCTTCCGCCTCACCTATCATAGCCCTAACGCAGTTGACCGCCTCGAAGTCCTTTTTGCCCATGCCATAACCGATAGCCTCAGTCCGCATGACAGGCATCTCACCGTATTTATTGACAAAGTGCTTTATGAGTGCAGCGCCCGTCGGCGTGCACAGCTCGCTGCTGATTTTTCCGCTGTAGGAAGGCACTCCGCGAAGTATATGAGCGGTCGCCGGAGCCGGCACCGGCATGATTCCATGGGCGCAGTGAACGTGCCCGCTTCCGGTACATACAGGAGAAGCGATGACCTCGTCAGGACACAGCTCGTCCATCAGCAAGCATACAGCCGTGATGTCGGCGATGGCATCCTTGTCCCCTACTTCATGGAAATGTATCTGCTCAACCGGTTCCGAATGGACGTGGCTCTCCGCCTCAGCGATGATATTGTATACAGCAAGAATATCTCCCTTGACCTTCTCGGAGATATCCATGCCGGACACGATTCTCCTGATGTCACTCATTCCCGTGTGGTGGTGATGATGGGCGTGGCTATGTTCATGGTCATGGTCACTCTCATGGCTATGGTGATGACTGTGTTCATGGTCATGGCTGTGGCAGTGCTCATGTTCGTGGTCATGTTCGTGGTCATGAGCATGTCCATGATCATACTCTCCTTCTTCCTCACCGTCTATCTTCACCGAAACCTGTGTGCCGGTTATCCCTGACTTCAGCTTTTTTTCAGCCTCTACCGTCACGCCAGGTATCCCAAGCCCATTGATACGGCGCAGGAATCCTTCCTGATCCGGTATCAGCTCAAGCAATGCAGCCGTGAGCATATCACCGGCCGCTCCCATTCCGCAATCGATATACAACACCTTCATATATAAGTCTCCATTCCGCCGACTATCGATAGTCAGCAATTAGCTGTTTAAAACCACTGTCCCGCCACGCCTCGGCAAGCGATAATCTAAGCAGTATGTGCTTCACAGAAAACGAATTTATCTGAGTTTTCGTGAAGCACATACTGCGAAGATGCAGGTGCCTTATCTATCAAATATATATACCGCTATATTTACCGACTGTTTTTCTTGCTGTTTTCTGCATTTTTTGTTCTATTCCAGATATCCAGGTATTACGCGCTCTCTCTGTAATGCGCCGCCCCTATGCATTCATATGGTTTATCCTGCTCGCCATGACTGCCGCACCGAATCCGTTGTCGATATTGACGACCGCAACTCCGCTGGCACACGAGTTCAGCATCGAAAGCAGCGCAGACACTCCCCCAAATGAAGCCCCATATCCTACACTGGTCGGAACCGCGATCACCGGACATGAAACCAAGCCCCCTATAACGCTTGCCAGAGCGCCCTCCATACCCGCTATCGCGATGATAACAGACGCGCTCATAAGCTCATCCATATGCGCGAGCAGCCTGTGAAGCCCCGCTACCCCGACGTCATACAGGCGAACCACTTCATTTCCAAGGACTTCGGCCGTCAGCGCGGCTTCCTCGGCTACCGGTATGTCGCTCGTCCCACCGGTGGCTACCACAATACGACCTATTCCGCCAGGCTCAGGCATAGCTCCGATCACTGCCGCGCGGGCCTTCTCATTATAATGAAGCTCATATTTATCTCCCAATCTAACCGCACTGTCAGCTGAAAGCCTCGTTATCAATATACTTGCTTCCCCATGCTTCTGCATTGCGCTCACTATGCCGTCTATCTGCTCAACTGTCTTTCCTGCTCCATAGATCACCTCGGCAGCGCCCTGCCTGACTTTGCGATGCAGGTCGATCTTCGCGAAATCAATGTCATGAAAAGGTTCTTTGCGTATAGCCAGCAGGGCATCGTCAACTGACATCTCCCCCCTTCTTACCTCATCCAGAATTGTCCTGATATCCTCACTCATCGCTCAATCAGCCTCCTCCTATTTTCATGGCGGTCCCGCCGTTATGCCAACATATACCGACCGCAAAACGGTCACACATATCTAAGCTCACGGCTTCATTTTTGTATGCCTGCTTAGATGTTCACCACATTCTTCCAGCCTCGTAAATCCACAGGCTCAAACCTGCGCTTTATCTCCTTCACCATACTGTCTCCGGAGTTCGACAGGTTTTCATCGGCGCAGCTCTCCGGTATCCCGAATTTTATTATCTTCTCCACTCCGAGTTCCCTCTTCAGCCTTCCGATCATCCTCTCCCTGGTTGCCTGCGCCGAATAGACGCGGACGATCATTTCCCCTTCATCGCATCCAAATGTATCAAAATCAACGCGGATGCGGCCAGCAAAAGGCTGTGCCATAAGCTCCTCGGCAAACACCCTCACAGCAGCCTCTTCCCCGACAATGACAAAATTGACGATATCCTCATAGACAACATGCTCGGTGTGGACGTAGTTCCGGTACAAAGATCCGCGCCTGTTCATGAAGAGCTTCTTCATAGGCCCGTCATCCATCCGGCGGTACAGAGTCACTAGCAGATTGTCTTCGATAGTATTGATGAAACAACAAGCATCCTTACTCCTTATATAGGCCGCCACCTCCCGGCCAAGAACATCACCCATCTTCTCCGCATAGATAAACGCCCTTGTTTCCATATCCACCATCACCGCGCCGTCCATGGCGATGACAGGATACTTGAGCTTCACACCATCAAGCACGTCACGTATCATGGCAGGCGTTTGCTTTGTTATGACGGTGAATTTCGCCCCATCCTCGATCAGGCGGTTCAGCTCCACCTTCGTGTAAGGTGACATGCTTCGTGTTTTCCCCGATAATACGGGATCTATGCCCGATATGAACATGATGTCCTTCATTCGAAGCCTGGGAAGATGCAAGGAATTCACGAATATGCCCACCGCCACACCTATGACCGTATCCATAGCCCTGTTCGTGATGTATATGCTTGGATTCACATCCGTCACATGGTTCATGGCGATGCTCAGGAAGACAACAGCCGAAAAATACGCGCTCTCCTGTATCCTCAGGACAACCGCCGTGTACAGCACCGCCCCGACACAGGCTCCAAGAAGCATAAAATGCAGGAACTCCTCGCCTGTCGGGTTGAAGCCGCTAAAAAGCTCAAGGTATATCACCAGTGACCCCCATATCGTGCCGACGATGGTTCCGATTATCCTCTTCTTCCCCATGGTGAGCATATTTTCGGTATAAGGCTGTATACACTGCAGTGCCGCGACGACCGAAAAAAACAAGATGCCGTTCCCGCCCCTGGCATAGTAAACAGCCAGGCATGCCCATACGGCAAGCATGGAACGAAGTATGCGCTGACCCGGAAACGGAAGATGTATGTTATGTATTATGTTCATCTTAACACCATGCCCTTAATGCCCTTAATGCCCTTGATGCCCTTAATGCCCTTGATGCCCTTAATGCCCTTGATGCCCTTAATGCCCTTAATGCCCTTGATCTTTAGTTTCTTTAGCATTCCAAGAATTGCTTTCCATATTTAAAACGGTACTGCCACACAAATCGCAACAGTACCGTCAATAATTATACGTTATGAATGTATGTAAGTCTAGTGTGTTATGAAACTGTTTGGTTCAAGTTTCAATCCGCTGATGCCCCGCGTTCAATCGATCTTCTTCAGCACGACCGCAGTCCTGCAAGGGATATAGATGCAGAAGCCGTGCCCTTTGTCCTCGAAATCGGCCGACTCATAGACGTATTTCTTATCAACAAAGGCCTGTCCGCCGTACTCAGGTTCGTCGGAAGTGAAGATCGTCTCAAACTTTCCGTCGCCCACCGACCATGTAGGCACGAAGAACGCCGTATCAGAGAAGGTGGTGTGAAGGTTCACGACAAAGATAAGTCCGTTGCGCGAGAAGGCTATGATCTTCTTGTCAGGATCGATCCACAGGCTCTGAGGCTTATCGTTCTCAAGGATGTGGTTCTCCTCGGCCATGTGTACCATGCCCTTATCGAAATTGTCAAGCCACTCGTACTTCAGGTCAGGATTCATGGCAAGCGACCACTGGCGACGGCAGTAATGATAGCTCCAGCCGTTGCCCTCTCTCGGGAAATCGATCCACTCGGGATGTCCGAACTCATTGCCCATGAAATTGAGGTATCCATCACCTGCAAGCGTCAGTGTGATAAAGCGGATGAGCTTATGCATGTCGATGGCGGCATCCATGCTGAGGCTGTGGTAGGATTTCTCCATGCCCGTGTACATCTCGGCATCAACCAGCCTGAACATGATCGTCTTGTCGCCGACAAGCGCCTGGTCATGCGACTCGCAGTAGCTTATGTTCTTCTCCTGCGGGCGGCATCCGGTAAGCTCGCCCCAGATATGGAACATGTTCCAGTCTTCGAAGCGGGATTCCTTGATAAGCTTGATCCACATGTCCGGAACGCCCATCGCGAGACGGTAATCAAAACCGATGCCGGCCTTCTCAAGAGGCAGGCACATGCCGGGCATTCCGCTCATCTCCTCTGCTATGGTTACAGCGTGAGGATCGATGTCATGGATGAGGCTGTTCGCCAGCATCAGGTAGTTGAGGGCATCGATGTTCGTGTTCATGTTGAAATACATGCTGTAATCGGTAAACGCGGAGCCCAATGCGTGATCCTCATAGCACATGGAGGTGACGCCATCAAAGCGGAAGCCGTCAAAATGGAACTCCTCCAGCCAGTACCTGAGGTTCGAGAGCAGGAAGCGCAGGACCTCGGTCTTGCCGTAATCGAATACCTTCGTGCCCCAGGCGGAGTGGTTTCCGCGTCCGCCGGGAAGGAAATACTGATCCTCGGTGCCGTCCTGGAAATTCAGACCCTCGCCGACGTTAGGGCAGGCGTGCGAGTGAACCACATCGAGCAGGACCGCTATTCCCATGGAGTGAGCCTTATTGATGAGATATTTCAGCTCATCCGGAGAACCGAAACGCGATGAAGGCGCGAAGAAATTGGTCACCTGATAGCCAAAGGAAGCATAGTAGGGATGCTCCTGAATAGCCATCAGCTGGATGGTGTTATAGCCAAGCGCGGAAACTCTCTGAAGGATATTGTCAGCGAACTCGCGGTAAGTACCTATGCCGCCGTACTCCTGAGCCATGCCGACATGGGACTCATAGATCATGGGCGCACGGTATGACTTCTTCTCAAAATACTTCTTATCAGTCCATCTGAACTTCTTCTCAGGCTCCCATACCACGGCACAAAGCTTGTGGGTTTTCGGATCCTGCCTTGCGTAAGGAACATAAGCGGGAAGTCTCTCAAAGGACTGTCCCTGCCTTCCGACTACCAGCTTATAGTACTGCCCGTGCTGCATGGCATCCTTGCCCTTGAGCTTTATCTCCCAGACACCGTCTCCTATCTGGGTGAGCGGATGTGAATAAGGATGCCAGCCGTTGAAATCGCCGGTCAGGAAAGCCGCGTCAGCGCCGGGCAGCCACTCGCGGAAAACCCAGCCGCCCCTCACTTTATGAAGCCCATAGTACAGATGGCCATCAGCTACGTCAATGACCTTCCCTTCGTTGATGCCAAGCTGGGTGACCTTTTCATTGTAGCGGTCAACACGGAGCTTCAAATCGCCGCTGAAGGGCGTCAGCCAGCCGTCAACCTCAAGGATGTTTTTTACTGCTGCTTCCGGGTTAAGATACATGTCATGTCCTCCAAAATAATGATTATATGATGAGATTCTCTCAGAACAGATGCTCTATCTTAGTGACTAATCATCACCCCGGACTCGGGATGCCGGACGTCCCTCGTTGCAAGGTGGTCAGAGACACTGAATAATTAATTATATTATATGTAGAACATGCACAATTATCAAGTAAAAAAGACTGTATTACAGACAAATGCTTGACGCAATGTTTAGATCAAATGCCCGGCAGGAGACCTCAGCGTAAACATCCCTATATGGCTACCCGCTTCGCGGGGGCCGACTTCTAATGTAAGCCTATCTTTATATCGCCTGTTTCATCCAAAAGCCTGAAGATAAGCCTGGCCAGATGTTCCGTATCAATATTTCCGCTGATTACAAATTCCATGCATTCCCCCTCAGCGGAGCCATTTTCAGCACATACGGATTCATCATTTTCATACCCGCAAAAATCAAGTTCCGTGTTCTTATATTTGAAGCTTTCAAGCTTAAAGCCATAGTCATTTATAGCTGCTATCGTCCGTGGGACTGTTTCTGTGACATTCAGGTTTGTCATACGTATACTGACGGCTCCCGAACAGGACTCCTTCATTTTTACCGAGACCTCAGACCCACAATTCGTCGATCCGCCATCGCCGGTCTTCTCAGTCAACGACTTCATAACCTTTGCCAGAACTTCTTCCTTCAGAACTTCTTCCTTTTTCCTGTCAAATATCAGATCGTACTGGTATGCCCGGCTTTCCGAGATAATAGCCTTCAGCGATGAGATATAATGCTTCCTCAGTACTTCGGGCACATCAGCCGAAAGCCTTCTCACCATTTCTTCCTCTCTGTCCGGCCTATATACGCTGTAATCTCCCGAACTGATCTTGTACTCAGCGACAAGCTTTGAGCACTCCAGCCTGTCAAGCAAAAGCTCCCTGATGGCATTATCGACAGCATCTATCCGCTCTCTGATGACAGACAATGTCACCTTCTCACCCTCCTTCGCAGTATCCGCCGCGGCTAACTGTTTTGTATCATACATTTCTTTATCATTTAGCAAAATAAGCCTCCCCTTCTTCACGCACTATAGCCATGATACCATCTCTGTTCCCGACTACATATCGCCCACAAGTCAAAAATATGGTTTCCCACACCATTATTATCCTGATGAAGAAACCATACTTTTGACACATATTAACTGACACGTATTGACAATGAAGTATTAAAGCAATCCCAGTGACATAAGAAGCAATATTCCAAGCAGCAGCGGCGCGATGAAGCGTATCATCACCACATAGAGACCTTTCCTGCTGAATTTCTCACCATTTTTCGTGGCTTCACCGATCACGACATCGACCTTGAGTACCCAGCCTATGAGAATACAGGTCGCGATAGCCACTATGGGCATCATGATGTAATTGCTGACATAGTCCATGATATCAAGCACCTGCCCGACAGAACCGTTAGGCAGTTTGAACTCAAAATACATGAAGTTATAGCCGAAACAGACCACCAGGCCGATGACGAGGGCGAGCACTCCCTCGATTACGGTCGCGCGGGTGCGGTCCAGCTTGAATTCATCCATGAAGCTCGACACGACGGCCTCCATTATGGACATTCCGCTTGTTATCGCCGCGAAAAGCACGAGGGCAAAGAACACAGTTCCTACTATATCTCCAAGCGCCCCCATCTCCGCGAATATCTTCGGCAAAGATACGAACATGAGCGACGGACCGGACGACATGCCCTCCGCGCCCATGAATACATAAACTGCGGGGATGATCATAACTCCGGCAAGAAACGCTACCAGGGTATCAAATATCTCGATCTGGTTGACCGATTTCACGATATCAGTGTCGTCAGGCATATATGAGCCGTAGGCGATCAGGATTCCCATCGCTATGCTAAGACTGTAGAAAAGCTGCCCCAGCGCATCCATCAATACATGGAAGAACTCTTTCACTCCTATGCCGTCGAGCCTCGGGATCAGATATATTTTCAGACCCTGAAGTCCGGTCACCACTTGTCCGTCCGGGTGGGTATGTCTTATGGTAAGTGAAAAAACCGCTATGATGACGACCAGCACAAATAATATCGGCATCATGATCTTTGACGTCTTCTCTATGCCCTTCTCAACACCCACAAAGATGATCAGGGCGCACGCGGCGAGGAACAGCGTCATATAAACGGCCGGCTCTGTTGTGCCGGTGATAAAGTTTCCGAAATAACCATCCGCGGCGGCTTCCTTCCCGCCCCCGGTCAGGAAAGTGACGAAATACTTGATGACCCAGCCTCCTATGGCGCAGTAATAAGGCATGATCATAAAAGGTACGACGCAGGCAAAGATGCCTATCCAGCCCCACTTCTCATGCAGCTTTTTATATGCCGTGAGAGGGCTCTGTTTCGTCTTTCTGCCTATGCATATCTCAGTCGTCAGCAGAGTGAAGCCAAATGTCAGCGCCAGAACAATATAGATGACGAGAAAAAGGCCTCCTCCGTCCCTTGCGGCAAGGAAGGGGAAACGCCATATATTCCCCAGACCGACCGCGCTGCCCGCAGCCGCAAGCACAAAACCGATAGAGCCGTTAAATGTTCCTCTTGATTTCTCTTTCATGTCGTTCTCCCTCTAAAAAAATAACCTTAATCAGCAGTCTTAATAAGCAGCCTTGATCAACAGCCTTAGCCGATAGCCCTGTGATCAACAGCCTTAGCCGATAGCCCTGATCAGTAACCTTGATCGGCAGCCTTTATTCAGTTGCCTTGATCAACAGCCTTAACCAATAGCCTTGATCAGTAGCATTGATCGGCAGCCTTTATTCAGCTGCCTTGATCGGCAGCCTTAATCCGGCAGCCTTAGAAAAGCACCTTGTCCATTTTGAACTTGCGGCAGTATGCGGACATATTCCAGCGATCCGCAGGGCTATAGGTGAGCGGCGGCACTTGTAAAGTGACTATGCCGGTTTAACTATATCTGTTCACAACACAACATTGCTGATTATAGTAAGAATCCGCCAAAATATCAACCCCGATATTTTACCCGCGCAGAAATCTGCCGACCGCTTAATGGTCTTGCCCAGCTTGCCGGAAATATTTGCGGCGGAAATATCATGCTCAACCGTGCTTGCCGCAAAGCTGCCATATCGCGACTGCCCCTGCGGCAGCTACATTCAGTGAGTCAACGCCGTGGCACATAGGGATGCAGACAGTGTAGTCACAGGCATCGATCACTTCAGCAGGAAGCCCGTCTCCCTCCTCGCCAAGTATTATAGCAAGCTTCTCTTCCGCCATCAGCCTTTTATCGTCAATATTCAACGACTCATTTCTAAGAGCCATCGCGACTGTCTTAAAGCCCATGGCTTTCAGCCGCGTGACCGTATCAGAACTAATCGGTTCCTTACGAGGTTTCATCCTGGCCGGTGAAAGATCGGTTTTTTCCCCTTTTTTAATGAGGCAAGCATCCACAGGCGGCGTCCATCTCCTGTCAAGCCACGCCCAAGGGATCTGAAAGACTGTCCCCATACTGACCCGGATAGACCGGCGGTACAGGGGATCTCCGCAGCCTCCGGTCAGAAGCACCGCGTCCGCCCCGAGGGCCGCGGCTGAGCGAAAAATGGTTCCGACATTTGCAGGATTCTCCACATCCCCGAGCACAACTATGCGGCGCGCGCCGGCTGCTGTCTCCTCCGCAGTTGGCAGTATCCTCCTCCTCATAGCGCACAGCACGCCTCTGGTCATCGGAAATCCAACGAGCCTCTTCAGCTCCGCAGCGTCCTCTGCGACATAGACCGGCACGTCCTTACACCTTTCGACGATGCCTCTCGCCTCACCATCCAACAGCTTTTTCTCCAGCAAAAGCGACATCGGCTGATAACCCGCATTCAGGGCTCTTTCCGTCACCTTAGTGCTTTCCGATATGAAAAGTCCCGGCTCAGGCTCATAAAAATGCATCAGCTCTGTCTCGGCAACCTTTCCATACATATCAAGCTCATGAGGTGCTGTGTTCCTTCCTATATATATCACATTGTTATGCATGTCACTTCCGTTGAACTCCATTTTTTCATTCATTTATTCCCGCCTCACAATTCTCATAACAGGTGCTGCCGCGCATATAAAGCCTCGCGCGGTACCGGATATCCTGAACCATTATATATGCTATAGCGCAAAAAGTCGATTTAATTACTCTCACAAACCATTGACAAACACCTCATTTGGGTTTACCATGTCACCTATCAAGCAACAGAACCATAAGGTCTAACTATCGTATAGTTCGTTTTAGGCTCTTTTTGCTTGTATTTTGCTTTTCATAATATATCTCTAACAGGAGGAAAAAAATGAAAAAGTCACTGAGCATTCTGCTCGCCGGCATCCTTTGTGTCGCCGCGCTGAGCGCCTGCGCGAACAACAATTCCACCACTCCCGCTAACCAGGGTACCGAGACCAAGACCGTTGAGGACAAGGCGGAGGATACCGCCGCAGCCGATACCGCCGAGGAGACCACCGCTGAGGCAGTTGCCGCTTCCGACATGAAGGTCGGCTTCATCTGCCTTCACGATGAGAATTCCACCTACGACCTGAACTTCATCAACGCTGCCAAGGAAGCCTGCAGCGCTCTCGGCGTTGATTACCTCATCCGCACCGGCGTTGCCGAAGGCCAGGATTGCTATGACACCGCCTGCGAGCTTGCTGATGCCGGCTGCAAGATGGTCTTCGCCGATTCCTTCGGTCATGAGGATTACATGATCCAGGCCGCAAAGGAATTCCCTGAGGTTCAGTTCTGCCACTCCACCGGCACCAAGGCTCACACCGAGGGACTTGACAACTACCATAACGCCTTCGCTTCCATCTATGAAGGACGTTATCTTGCCGGCGTTGCCGCTGGCATGAAGCTGAACGAGATGATCGAGGCCGGCAAGATCACTGCTGACCAGGCAAAGATCGGTTATGTCGGAGCCTTCACCTATGCCGAGGTTATCTCCGGATATACTTCATTTTTCCTTGGAGCGCGTTCCATCTGCCCTTCCGCTACCATGGAAGTGACCTTCACCGGTTCCTGGTATGATGAGACCGCTGAGAAGGAAGGCGCCAACAAGCTCATCGCTGACGGCTGCGTGCTTATCAGCCAGCATGCTGACTCCATGGGCGCTCCTACTGCCTGTGAGACCGCCGGCGTACCGAATGTGTCTTACAACGGAAGCACCGTTGCTGCCTGCCCTAACACCTTCATCGTTTCTTCACGTATTGACTGGGCCCCTTATTACAAGTACGCCATTCAGTCCACCATCGAGGGCAAGGCTCTTGACGCTGACTATGTGGGCACTCTTGCTACCGGATCCGTCGTTCTCACCGACATCAACGAGAAGGCTGCCGCTGAAGGCACTGTCGAGAAGGTCGCTGAAGTCGAGGCCGCTCTTAAGGACGGCACTGTCCATGTATTTGACACCTCAGCCTTCACCTATAAGGGCGAGAACCTCACCACTTACATGGCTGACGTCGACACCGATGCTGATTACACCGGCGACACCGAGGTCATCTCCGATGGTTATTTCCATGAGTCAGAGTTCCGCTCTGCTCCTTACTTTGACCTTCAGATCGACGGCATCACCCTTCTTGATACCCAGTTCTGATCAGGTTTATTATCGAACATTGCTGCCGCATCCTTGCGATGCGGCAGTTTTTCATTTCCTTGAAAGTCGGCCCCCTGCGAAGCAGGGTGGCCATGTAGGGATGCATGCATACACCGCCCATGCATTCAACCCTTGCATACAACAACTTCTGCTAGCTTTTTCATACCATTATCGTTTATAATGTAAGATAAGTATTACCTTTTTCTGGACACATAACGATATGAACGATGAAGGCGAGATGGATGATCCAATCGTATTTATCCGCGCAAGGAAGATAAGGGGGGAGTGGACTTGGACAAAAAAACAGCCGCAGTCAGCATGCGGAACATCACGAAGACCTTCGGAACGATCACCGCAAACAGCGATGTTTCCCTTGACATATATAAGGGAGAGATCCTTGCCCTGCTCGGTGAGAACGGCAGCGGCAAGACCACGCTCATGAACATGCTTTCCGGCATCTATTTCCCTGATGCCGGGCAGATATTCATCAACGGCCAAGAGGTTTCTATAAGTTCTCCAAAAGAAGCCTTCAACTACAAGATCGGCATGATCCACCAGCATTTCAAGCTCGTGGACGTGCTCACCGCAGCCGAGAACATCATCCTTGGTCTTAAGGAATCCGGAAGGCTTGACCTGGAAGCCGCGTCACAGCGCATACGAAATATCTGTGACACTTATGGTTTTGACATCAATCCGTCACAGAAGATCTATGACATGTCTGTCTCACAGAAACAGACTGTCGAGATCGTAAAAGTACTCTACAGAGGCGCTGACATCCTTATCCTCGATGAACCCACGGCGGTCCTTACCCCTCAGGAAACAGAGAAGCTTTTCAACGTGCTTCGCAACATGAGGAACGATGGCAAGACTATCATAATAATCACGCACAAGATGCATGAAGTCGAGGCCATCAGCGACCGCGTTGCTGTGCTTCGTGCCGGCAGATATATCGGAGAGATGAAGACGAGCGAGACCAACGCCCAGGAGATGACGAACATGATGGTCGGCCGTCCCGTCTCCCTCAACATCGACCGCCCCGAACCGGTCGATCCTGCACCCCGCATCATCGTCGATGGACTTACCGTACGAAGCAGCGACGGCATACTGAAGCTCCAGGACGTGAGCTTCACCGCGAATTCCGGCGAGATCCTTGGAATCGCCGGCATTTCGGGAAGCGGGCAGAAAGAGCTTCTTGAGGCAATCTCCGGACTTCAGGCCGCTGAGAAGGGGAGTATCACCTACATCAGTCCTGACGGAGTTCATGAGGAATTGCTTGGCAAGAACCCTCTTGACATCTCCAGGCTTGGCATCACCTTGTCCTTTGTGCCCGAAGACAGGCTCGGCATGGGTCTTGTAGGCAATATGAACCTTGCCGACAACATGATGCTCCGGTCTTTTCGCAGCGGCAAGTCATTTTTCACTGACCGCAAGACCCCCTGGCATCTCGCCGAGAAGGTCGTCAAGGACCTTGAGGTAAGCACGCCAGGCATCTCGACTCCGGTCAGGAGGCTTTCCGGGGGCAATGTGCAGAAGGTGCTCGTAGGCCGCGAGATTTCTTCCGCGCCCACAGTGCTCCTGACTGCTTATGCGGTCCGAGGACTTGACATCAACTCATCATATATGATCTACAGTCTGCTCAACGAACAGAAGAAGAACGGCGTCGCCGTCGTCTTCGTCGGCGAGGATCTCGATGTGCTGCTTGAGCTGTGCGACAAGATCCTGGTTCTTTGCGGCGGCAAAGTCAGCGGCATCATAGATGGCAGGCATGCTGACAAGAACGAGGTCGGAATGATGATGACACGGTTAGGAGGAGGCAAGGACGATGAATAACAGAACAGAAAGCCCTCTGATCCATATCACAAAACGCAAAGCAATGGCCTGGTATAAGGCCTGGGGCATCCGCCTTATCGCGGTCCTGATCGCATTGGTGGTCTGCGGCATCATTACCACGCTGATGACAGGCGACAATCCCATCGCTGTCTATGCCACCATGTGGAAGGGCGCCATGGGAACCCAACGCAGGATATGGGCGCTATGCCAGGGCATCGCCATGATGCTGTGCGTGTCTCTCGCCCTCACTCCCGCCTTCCGCATGAGGTACTGGAATCTCGGCGGAGAGGGGCAGATCCTCATCGGCTGCCTCGCCACCACAGCCTGTATGATCCTCCTCGGAGGCAAGCTGCCCAACCCGCTGCTAATCGCCCTTATGTCCGTCTGCGCCATAGCCGCGGGAGCCGTCTGGGCCGTCATCCCGGCATTCTTCAAAGCAAAATGGAATACGAACGAGACCCTGTTCACCCTGATGATGAACTACGTCGCCACTCAGCTGGTGGCTTACTTTATCATAATATGGGAGGTCCCGAAGGGTTCCGGCAACATAGGCATCATTAACCAGCAGACCGAGGCAGGCTGGTTTCCTGTCATCGGCGGCCAGCGCTACATGCTCAACATCATCATCGTCAGCATCCTGACCATCGTGATGTTCGTCTACCTGAGATACAGCAAGCACGGCTATGAGATCTCAGTGGTCGGCGAAAGCGAAAATACCGCCCGTTACATAGGTATCAATGTCCCGAAGGTTATCATCCGCACCCTTCTACTCTCCGGAGCGATCTGCGGCCTCACCGGACTGTTGCTTGTGGGCGCTACCGACCACACGCTCACCACATCGCTTGCGGGAGGGCGAGGCTTCACCGCCGTCATGGTCGCATGGCTTGCGAAATTCAATCCCCTGGGCATGGTGCTCAGCAGCTTCCTCATCGTTTTCCTGCAGAAGGGCGCCAGCGAGATATCGACTATCTTCAGCCTGAACCAGTCATTTGGCGATATCCTCACCGGCATCATCCTCTTCTTTATCATAGGAAGCGAATTCTTCATAACCTACCAGCTGCATTTTCGTCATTCCGGCAAAAAGGAGGCATAAAAATGTTTGATTTTATATCCTTTATCCCTCGTGCCATTGTCCAGAGCGTCCCTCTTCTTTACGGGAGCACCGGCGAGACAATCACAGAAAAAGCCGGAAACCTTAACCTGGGGATACCGGGCGTGATGTACGTAGGCGGTATCAGCGGCGTCATCGGTGCTTTCTTCTATGAAAATGCCTGCGGCAACTCCGCAGCCAACATGAACGCCGTGCTGGCCATAGGGATCCCGCTCTTGAGCTGTCTGCTGGGGTCACTTCTCATGGGCCTGCTCTACTGTTTCCTCACCGTCACGCTTCGGGCGAACCAGAACGTCACCGGCCTTGCCATGACCACCTTCGGCGTGGGCTTCGGCAATTTCTTCGGCGGCTCCCTCATCAAGCTGACCGGAAGCGAGGTTCCTTCCATCGCTCTTTCGGCGACACACAGCTTCTACAGCAAGTCCCTCCCCTTCGCGTCCAGCACGGGAGCCTTCGGCAAGCTCTTCCTGTCCTATGGCTTCCTGGCATATGCCGCGATAATCATCGCCTTCGTGTCGGCGCATTTCCTGCGAAAGACCCGGACAGGCCTGAACCTCCGGGCCGTCGGAGAAAGCCCCGCCACGGCAGACGCTGCCGGCATAAGCATCACTAAGTACAAATATATTGCCACTTGCATAGGATGCATGATCGCCGGACTTGGCGGACTGTACTATGTCATGGATTATGCCAGCGGAGTATGGTCAAACGACGGCTTCGGCGACCGGGGCTGGCTCGCCATAGCTCTGGTCATCTTCACCATATGGAGGCCTAACTGGAGCGTCTTCGCGTCGATACTTTTCGGCGGCCTGTACATCCTTTATCTGTTTATCCCCACGGGCATGAACCTCTCGATAAAGGAGATATATAAGATGCTGCCCTACCTAGTTACCATAGTCGTCCTCATACTTACGAGCATGCGCAACAAGCGGGAAAACCAGCCTCCCGCAAGCCTGGGACAGGCATATTTCCGAGAAGAAAGATAATAGCCATCCTTGTCCGCCCCAAGATAACTGATAAATACGTTCAAGGTTCAAGCACCTCGTCCTGCGTTTAACAGTTATCTTGGGGTGCTGAATAATTACTGTTTATTAACTCTGCCGCATCCATTTTGCTATAACTGCAATCAATATGCTGCAGTTTTTGCATATGCATCATTATACAAAAAACAGAACGGAGGAGAAAAATGAGATCCCTGAAACCATTATTTAAAGCAAATGCCATGCAAGCCGCACGGCGCGTCTCTTGTGTGTTCATGGCTTTTGTACTTTTGATTCAGCCTGTCTCATCAGCGGCAGCCGCCGAGGATACAGGAGTGGATCCGGATGCTGACTTCCACTATGTCGCCATAGGTGACAGTGTAGCCGCAGGCTTCGACCTTGATACGAATACCGTGTTTCAAAACAGCCTCGCTTATTTACCTCAGCTTAATAATCGGTATTTTTCTGACTATTGCTACCCTTCCCTGGCCGCTGAAGGCATGGAACCTATCCTTGTTAAACACGGTGTCCTGAAGGAAGGAGCTTCCGTCGAGTGTACAAACTTCGGTTTCCCTGCTTTCAAAGTAGAGACCTTTATAGAGCTCATCGACAATCCTGATTATACAACTGATCTTGGCTTCATAAGAAACAGTTATATTAATGCTTTTATTCCTGAAAAAGAGATCTATGACAGTCTTGAGGGACAGGCAAAAGCGGAGTATCTTGCCGAGAGAAAAGACTATGATCATGACAGTCTGAAAGAGCTGCTTACAGCATGTTATGATGACGACGACCCTTATAACAATCAATCCTCTGCCCTCCTCGAGCTGTCTATAAGATACGGGCTGATCTGGAATACCGCTGAAGGCTTCCGCAGCTGGTATGAGGAGAATGCCGCAAAGGACGATCTTTACGAGTCCTGGTTCAATGATTGGTATGATACATATATTGCCGATTATTATCCTGAGCTAATACATGGCGAGAAGGCGAAGCTTCATGACATTTTTTTCGAGAATATCGCTGACGCGGACCTGATATCCTTGGACATAGGTTCTAACAATATGCTCTACAACTATCTTATGCAGACATTCTTAGACTCTATGGGAACTGATGCCCAAGCGGCAATTGATGAAGAAACCGGACTTACCTACTACCTGAATCTACACAACCCGCTTAGCTTCGTTATATCCAACACTTTCGGCGCAGTTGTTACCGGCGGCGATTCCGATGCTGCCTTAGACAGGATTCCGACTCTTCTGAGAATCTATCGCGATGAGATTGATCTGGAGGATGTGACAGAAACACTTAAGTACTACTCTTACGATGTGATGAAAGCTACCATGCTTTCCTATATTGATGGCGCCATGGAGCAGATGCCTGAGCTTGCCGACAAAATAGAGGAGATCAACCACAGCGATGGCAAGAATGCCGAC
The DNA here is from genome assembly GCA_902770965.1 of uncultured Lachnospiraceae bacterium. Classification (GTDB taxonomy): domain Bacteria; phylum Bacillota; class Clostridia; order Lachnospirales; family Lachnospiraceae; genus RUG11623. Next base: position 76,396 of record CACXUY010000002.1, read on the forward strand.
ATCATGTGTATCAGCCGCTATGCCGCCATGGGCAACAGTATTGAGATCGACAGGAACATCGCGGCTCTCTATACTGTGATGAAAATAACGATGAATGAAGTAAAAAGGGTGTTGTTTGATAGGGACACAGCTGCGTCAGACGACAAGGATTCCGCGGCAAAAATACCAAACGAAGCTGCCGATCCCGAAAATGATGCTTCCGACGCGAACGTGCCAGCAGATATCGAGGAGCATGCCGTTCAGGCAGCAAACTCAAAAAAAACAAAGTCGGCTGCTTCCGCCAAGTCAGATCCGGATCCGGATGATAGCATAGATGAATATCCGGATTCGCCGTCTATCATAGATGAGGCTCTGATTTCATCAGACACTTACACAGAGGATGAGCTTTTAGCGGGAATCCGCTCCTATGACAGAGCTCTGGAGGAGCTACAGACCATATCTGATACTGACGACTATACTGCTTATTTTGGAACAGATGCCGATAATGCTTATTCTGAGACAGATGCCGATAATGCCTATTCTGAGACAGATGCCGATGAGCAGCTTTATAACAATGAAAACAGTGAAGAGACCGTCGGGCGCGATGCGGCCGGTGCTAAAGATGACAACAGCTATGGGCTCGACTCAATGACAGGAGATGACAGTAAAGCCACACAGGCTGAGGAAGAAGTAAGATATGCGTCTTACAGCATCATACCCGACAGAAAAGTCATCACCAAGGCTGCCGCCCCTATCAACAGCATTATCCGCGCGCGCTATGAAGCGAAGGTCTCGGAACTCATCGACGAGATGGTTGAAAACCTTCGTTACAACATCATCTACCTTCTCTTCGGCAGGGTTATAAAAGATGTCATCATAGAGTACAACGAACGGCTCCGCGCTTTCGCTGACGAGAGAGGCTATATCTACGTTGATATTTATGACATCCCTAACGATACAAGGCTTGACCCCCATCCTATGTCCGATGGGCATAGATATATAGCCGACCAGATCATCGCCGCGGCGGACAAGCTATATGCTTCAAAGGGAGAACAGGGAGAGCAGTCCGAGCCATCCGGCGAAGCTCCGGAATCACAGGACAAGGACGGAGACGATAAGGATGACCAGGGCGAAAACCAGCATACTGCTGACAAGAATTTCATCTCCGACTATGTCGCTCGTATGAACAGCATAAGAAAGCTGCTCTCACAGGGCAAGAGAGTCATACAGAGGCATATGAACTTATCGAGAAGCATATTGTATTTGAATGACATGGACACCGACAATCCCATATTGGCAAAATCCTGGTCAGATACAATCCGGTGATTTGAAGTGACTTCTCATCCTGCGCTGTCATTCGGCTTCCAGGCTATCCGCCCTCAATGAATCCGGATGGCTGCAGGCTGCCGACTGACGCTGCCGAAGCTGACAGCTGACGCTGCCAAAGCGACCGGCTGACGCTGTCGGTTGACGCTGTCGGCTGATGCCGCCGATGCTGCTGACTGACGCTGCCGAAGCGGTCGGCTGACGCTGCCGAAGCGGTCGGCTGACACTGCCGACTGACGCATAGAAAAATGTATTTTTCTATGCAAATATCCGTCATCTATGATATAATGTCCATGTATTTATAAAAAAGAAAGGAGATGTCTATTATGGCTCTCGTAACTTCAACTGAGATGTTCAAAAAGGCCTATAACGGCGGCTATGCTGTCGGAGCTTTCAACGTCAACAACATGGAGATCGTTCAGGGTATCACCGAGGCAGCTGCCGAGCTGAGATCCCCCCTGATCCTCCAGGCTTCCGCCGGCGCAAGAAAGTACGCCAACTCTATCTATCTTGTAAAGCTTGTCGAGGCAGCTGTCGAGCTTCATCCGGAGATCCCGATCGTCCTTCACCTCGATCACGGCGCGGATTTCGAGACCTGCAAATCCTGCATCGACGGCGGCTTCACCTCCGTCATGATCGACTACTCAGGTCATCCTTTCGAGGATAATATCGCTGAGTCCAAGAAGGTCGCCGAGTACGCGCATGAGCGCGGCGTTGTCGTCGAAGCAGAGCTCGGCACTCTTGCCGGCATCGAGGATGCAGTCAGCGTAGACGCTGAGAAGGCTATGTTCACTGACCCCGATCAGGTTGAGGAATTCGTCAACAAGACCGGTGTCGACTCCCTCGCTATCGCTATCGGTACCAGCCACGGCGCGTACAAGTTCAAGCCCGGCACGGATCCCAAGCTTCGCCTTGACATCCTCGAGGAGGTCGCCAGGAGGCTTCCCGGCTTCCCCATCGTCCTTCACGGTTCTTCCTCTGTTCCTCAGGAATATGTCAAGATCATCAACGCCAACGGCGGCGCTCTTAAGGACGCGATCGGCATTCCCGAGGATCAGCTGCGCGAAGCTGCCAAGGGCGCTGTCTGCAAGATCAACATCGATTCCGACCTTCGCCTTGGCATGACCGCCGGCATCCGCCAGCACTTCGCCGAGCATCCGGATCACTTCGATCCCAGACAGTACCTCAGCCCCGGCCGCGCTAACATCAAGGATATCGTTGCTCACAAGATCAAGTATGTCCTTGGTTCCGACGGCAAGATCGACTGAGCATAGGACTCGTCCCAAAGGATATCTCGAAGAGACTAAAACAAAGATCATACAATCGAGCAGGGGGAGAGCTGATCGACCCCTGCTCACCGCGTAGGTTCGTGCCCGTCAAAGCCGGAGATAATTCCTTGCGCGGATTTATGCCCTAAAGAAAGGCAGGAAGACATCGTCAGTCTTCCTGCCTCTTATTTTGCGGTTATAGATACCGTATCTCAAGGATTCAGCCAATCCCTGATGTCCTCCACCATTCCTCCGAAGCCTTCGACCAGCCTGTCCCAACGGCCATAATACCCGTCATAACCCTGAGAATCTCTGCCTCCCGGGCTGCTGTCTCCGGCATTGGTGTCCCCGGCATCATTATCCCTGCCGGAATTATCATGGCTGTCCTGACTGCCCTCACTGTCCCGGCCACTCTGCCCATACTGTCCTTCCAAGCCGTTCTGATCACCTTGGCTTCCGATGTCGCCTGTATTGCTGCTGCCATCCGCCGCGTTCGGATCCTGCTGCCCATATCTTCCGAACCAGAACTGCCAGATGTTCGTGTGAGTGTGGCAGGTCTCCTGATCCGCGAAGCCTTCAGGAAGCACATACGCCTCGTCAGCCGTGCCGGGCGTGGCACTCTTCAGATATACCTCAGTCTTCCTGGATGAGCAATAGTTGCCTGCCTTCTCTCCGCTTACCGCGCAAAGCTCTACGGCTACATGGCAGTCACATTTCCTGATAGGTTCCGTTCCGGGCACAAACAGCTCTTCCCTGACCATATTGCCGCAGACAGTCTTATCGCAGAGGCCGTCCACAGCACGCAGGCCGCACTTTGTACATATCTGGCATTTCACCAATGAAGCATCCGAATAAAGCGCCCTGTTCTCCCTGGGTTCATTCGCGTCACGCATGACCTCCTTCCACACAGCCTGCACATATTTGCTGCTGGGCTGAGAGGAATTATCGTCATAACCGCCCCACACGCCGCAGGTATAATAAGGAGAAAAACCTAAGAACCATGCGTCCCTGATCCCGGAGGTCGTCCCGCTCTTCCCGGCAAGGTTCATGCCCTTGAAATTCGCCGTGGTGCCTGTTCCCTTCTTCACCACGTCCTCCATGGCGCTGGTGAGAAGCGCGGCGGCGGCAGGGCTTACCGCTTCATGGCTCTCCTGTATGTTCTCCAGAACGACCTCGCCGTCGCGGTCCACGACCTTAGTGTAGTACACAGGTTCTATCCAGGAGCCGCCCCTTGCGATGGCGCAGTAAGCGGCGGTAAGCTCCAGATTCGTCACCCCGCCTGACGTGCCTCCCAGAGAAAGCGCCTCAACCCTGTCCGCTTCGGTCAACGAAGTCAGGCCGAAACGTGCCAGCTGGCTCCACACCTGATCCATGCCAACCATCTGGAAGCTCTTAAGCGCCACAATATTGTTCGAGTCGGTTATAGCTTCCCTGACCGTCTTCATACCGCCATATTTTCCGTTGGCGTTCACTATGTCCGTGCCGTCGCTGTAGGTATAGGGAGCGTCGTCTATCGCTGTGCCGAGGGTTATAGTACCCTTCTCAAGACCGGCGGCATATTCACCGAGTATCTTGATGACAGATCCGGGCTGCCTGACAGCGCTCGTGGCGCGGTTGAAAAGCAGGCTCGCGTCCTTCTTCCCTCTCCCGCCTATCAAGGCCTTGACGTGACCGTTCTCATTCTCTATCACCACCATCGATATCTGCGCGTCAGAGTCATAAAGCCCGTCATCATTTGCCGCTCTCTCGCAATATTCCTGAATCGCGGAGCTCTCCGTGGAATAGATAGTGAGTCCGCCCTTGTAGAGGAGATCCCAGGCTTCTTCTTCACTGTAGCCCTTTGCCTCAAGGTCGTCCACCAGCTTGTAGATGAGAGCGTCCTCGAAATACGACATGACCTCAGCTGATGTGCCTCTCTCCCTGATCTGCGCTATCCTTTCATATACAGGGTCGGCGAGAGCCTCCGCCTTCTCCTCTTCGGAAATGTATCCGAGCTCCACCATCTTCGAGAGGACGTATCCCCTCCTCTCCTCATTTTTCTCAGGATTTTTCGCCGGATTATATCTTGTGGGATTCTTCGTAATGGCAGCAAGGACGGCACACTCCGACAGATCCAGCTGTGAAATATCCTTGTCAAAATAATATCTTGCCGCCGTCTCTACTCCCCAGTTGCCTCCGCCGAGGTTTATGGTGTTAAGGTAATTCTCAAGTATCCAGTCCTTTGACGCCTCCCTCTCAAGCCTGACGGCCAGATACATCTCCTGAAGCTTACGGTCGATCTTTTCCTTGATATCCTTCTCCTGTGTCCATCCGGTCAGTACGTTATTCTTTATCAGCTGCTGTGTGATCGTGCTTGCTCCCTGAGAGAGTCCTCCCGACCTGATCCCCTTGATCAAGGCTCGGGCGATCCCCTTGGGGTCGATTCCCATATGGCTGTAGAAACGCTCGTCTTCTATAGCGACAAATGCCTTCTGGAGAAGATCCGGCATCTCCGAGAGCTGCACATATACCCTGTTTGATTCCTGGCCGCAGAGCGTGAGCACGATATTACCCGTGTCGTCCAGAACATATGAGCGGTAATTCTTCGGCGCAGCGTCGATGACGCTCACCTCAGGAGCGGCTGCCACGACGTATATGCTGTATCCCACACCGCAAAGAGCTGCCACGAGCATAAGTGCCGTCAGCCTGACAAATAGTCTCTTCAAAAGCTTACCCATATGATATCCACCTCCTCAGCCTGTAATTTCTTTAGAAGTCCCTGAGGAATGGTTCCTGTCAGTCGAAAGCTTGCTTTCAGCCGAACGGTAACAATTCCGAAGGACAACCGGTATGAGCACGAAGCCGTGCGCCTTATCCGTCCCAAGACAACTGTCAATAATACCTTCTAAGCAGAAGCTCATTATCCTGCATTTTGACAGTTATCTTGTGGCACTGAATAATCACAAAGGGAAGCATAGCTTCTATCCATGCTTCCCTAGTATCATACAAAAATGTGTTTATTGAGTGATAGCCATATTACATTTGCATTACTTTTTTGTGACGAATCCCTGTCAAATCTTAACAGGCGGACGGCCGGCGGCCTTTCTTAGCGCGTTGAACTCCATCTCGACCTTCGCCGCGGCCTCCTCCTCAGCAATACGTTCCTTGCGCGGAAGCGACGCGATCCTAGCAGCTTCCTTTTTAGCCGCCTGCACCTGCTTCCTCATCTCCTCTCGATAAGCCTGCTCGCCCTCTTCGAGGTGGATCTTCTCCTCAGCCGAGATATATCTCCGTCCCTCAGCTTGGGCCGCTGCTTTCTGATCGCACACAATCGCTATGTGGTCAAATTTGCTGAATTTCTCAACTCCCATGAAAATAAAGATAAATGAGATGCCCAGGTAACACAGCATCTCTCCTCCGATGAACACCCACGGCATAGCATGACGGAGAGCAGTGTTGGTCTGAAGCGTGGAGACGTCATAGTTCACGGAATTCAGCACCGCGTTCAGCACGCCCGTGGTGAGGCCGGTCATTCCGGCCATGATGGTGCCATAGATAGTCATCGACAGGCCGTCTGTGCGGACGCCATGCAGGGCTTCCTGATGGTCGAAGATATCCGCCAGCAAGGCGAGCGACAGATACATCGCAGGAGTCGAGCCAAGGGCCTTGATCACAAATGAAATGGCGACAACTATGAAGCTATGCGGTGCTATCAGTCCTATCGACCCGCCCATCACAGCCACAGCGGCTCCGCAAAGAATAGCTTTGCTCTTGCTGCCGAGCTTCTTGGCCAGAGGAAGAGCGATTACCATGCCGATAGCTGTGGGAATCGCGCCGATGATGGCAAGGGTGCCATGCAGCTGTCCTCCGTAAGCGACCGTGTAATTGCCCATGGGATCAGAGAACATGGCTGTGCAGAAATAGTTCTGGGAAACGTTCTTTATCATTCCTCCGAACTGGTACAGGAAGAAGAACACCATCATGATGATCCAATAGCGATCCTTGAAGCAGATCGCTGCCTGAGTTCTTACCGGAAGCGATGCTTTATTCTCCGTTCCATTACCGATGGATTCCTCCGTGACACGCTCGCGGGTGAAGAGATATTCTAAGAGGACGCCGGCCAGATTGATCACGATCAGTACGATCACGAATACCTTCCAGTGTAAGTATGAGACCTGAGCGTCGTAGATAGCAGCCCCCGCTTCATCCACGTAATACTGCACCACGCCAACATCATTTGTCACAGGCTTACCTTTACCGCTCATATCATAGACGAAAAGCAGATTCAGGAAAAAGGGCAGTATCATGCTCGTCAGGCCCATGGCGGCAAGCATGGTGGCATTCGACATGGTCGCCAGAAAACCGCGGTCCCTGCTGTTCCTGGTCGAAAGGCTGACGAGCGCCGCATGTGGCGTATAGTACATCGGATAGGCAAAAGCAAACCACAGGTTATAGCCAATGGCAATGCAGACCAGTGCGCCGACGTGCCACTCCGTCCCCGTTGAACTATACGGCGAAAATACGAAGAGGAACAGCAGCGCAATGAGGCTGATAGGTACGGACAACAGAAGCAGCGGTCTGGCCTTTCCCGCCTTCGAACGCATGCTGTCCATCAGCCTTCCCACCAAGATGTTGCCGATGACGACGAAGACCACAGATACTACGGGAAGCCAGGTGAAAAATGTGCCCGCCCAGCTGTTGATATGGAGCACGTCAGACATATACTTGTTGAAATAGTTCGACAGCACCGAGTTTGTCAGCAATGCCAGAGTAGGACCCGCCAAATATCCTATCACGCCCTCAGGTATCAAGGTGACATGGTTCTTCCTGATCATGCCAGGCGGCAGCTTGTCGAAGATACTGCTCTCATGTTTCCTGCTCATCCATTTTCCTCTTCTTTTATACCTCTCTTGAAACATCATGAAACGGACTTACAGCATCATTTCTTTTCTCCCTGTGATCAAAGCCGTATCTGCCGCTTTGAAATACGTTTTTGATATATGGCCTTACTGCGCGGTTTTCATTTGCAACTTTCTCATATGTGGTCTTGCTGCGTGGTTTTCATTGGCAACTTTCTCATATGCGGTCTTGCTGCGTGGTTTTCATTTACGCCTTGTTTTGCGTCATATGTGCACCTGCCTGCTCAGAGAGAATCACTTTTCTTGAGCGACAGAATGAAATCAGCCAGAAAATCGACGCATATTATTGCGAATATGGTCCCCCAGACCATATGCCCTCCTGAAAAAAGCCAGAAGGTCAAGCAGGCTGCTATAAGTGTCAGCACACAAGCCAATACCGGCGATATACCATTTGCATTCTTGTACATACCATTTTCTCCTCGCTTAACCTTTATTTGTAATTATTCAGCACCCCAAAATAACTGTCAGAATACAGGACGAAGCGCTTGCGCTTCAGACGTATTATAACAGTTTTCCTGAGGCGGACAAGGCGCACATCCTCTCTGTCCGCCCCGCAATGAGGGAGGCAATCGTATAGCATCCGGCGGTATCCCCGCCCGTCCCTGGCCGCCCCACAACGAGAGATGCACAGCATACCGAGTCTTGGGTGCTAAATAATTACCCTTATTTAATCTTCTTCGACTCCTTGATGACCTTCTGCTGCTCGAAAAAGCCTCCTATGAGTCCGACCACTCCTTTGCAGAACGCCACCCCGTGACCGTTGATGATCTGCACGATACTCTCGCACATCTTCTGCGATACCATGCCGCCCGCCATCTTCCCGATAGCCCTGAAAGGCATGTTGTAGATAAAGATGATGTTCAGGTCAGGCTTGCCCTTCTTGATCGACTTATTCAGCATGGAAGTCATAACCTTGTATGCCAGCCTTGCCTTGAGGCTGCGCGCGTAATACAGCTGGCAGATGGCATCATTCATCTGAAGAGTTCCAGACCAGCTGCCATCGGGAATGGGATGTCCGAGGAGCTTCTCGAACTCAGCATCGCTGATGTTCTTAATATCTCCGTTCTCGTAATGAGGAAGAGTCCCTGTTCCCTTAGCGGGCTCAGCCCCGGTTCCTTCCACAGACACCGTGCCGCAAAGACGGATGTCCGCGACGCTTGCGCCGACCATCACCTCATACTCGCCCCCGTCTATCTCAAAACGGTTCGTCTTCTCGTTGAAGTAACGGAAGGCCTTATCGTCAAGCTTTATGGTGACCTCTTTGCTCTCGCCCGCCTTCACAAAGACCTTGGCAAAGCCCTTGAGCTCTTTCGCGGGACGGTATACGGAAGGCTTCCTGGCAGAGATATAAAGCTGCGCCACCTCCGCTCCGTCCATCTTGCCTGTGTTCTTGATCGTAAATGAAGCTTCCTTGTCATTGACCTTCAGACCCGAATACTCGAATGTAGTGTAGCTAAGACCGAAGCCGAAGGGGAAGAGAACGGGCTTTTTGACCGTCTCAAAATACCTGTATCCCACATACAGGCCCTCGCGGTATTCCACGGTGCGCTGGGCCGCGGGGAAATAAGGCGCAGATGACACGTCCTCATAAGCTATAGGATAAGTCTCGGACAGCTTTCCGCTGGGGTTGATCTGACCTAAAATCACTTTCAGGACAGCGGAAGCTCCTGCCTGGCCGCAAAGATAACCGTGGACCATGGCCTTGCACTTGTCAAGCCAGGGCATCTCCACAGCGCTTCCTGCCGACATGACCACGACCACATTGGGGTTGACGGCCGCGACTGCCTCAAGAAGGTCGATCTGGCTCTTAGGCATCTTCATGTTCGGACGGTCAAGCCCTTCTGATTCGCTGATCTCATCAAGCCCGAGATACAGGAGAACCACTTCGGCGTTTCTGGCAAGCTCAACGGCCGCGGCCCGGAGGATGGGGTCGCCCTCTCCCGCTCTGGGATAGCCCTTCTCAAAGCCGATTACCTCCAGAGGGAAATCTTTGACTACGTCCATCGTGGAATCCAGCCTGGTGGGATTGACCACGGAGGAGCCTGCGCCCTGATATCTGGGGGTCTGTGCAAAATCACCTATAATGGCAACCCTGGTCTTCTCTGCCAGAGGAAGTATGCCGCCGTCATTCTTGAGGAGCACTATGCTCTCCTCGCTTGCTTTCATGGCCATGGCGTGATGAGCGTCTGCGTCAAACTTCTTGCCCTCGAAGGCCTTTACCGCTTTATGGGTGCTGAACACCACATCCAGCAGTTCATCGACGCGTCTGTCAACAAGCTCCTCGCTGATACGGCCTTCCTTGATAGCCTCCATGAGCTGTCTGGGTGAATCTCCGCCAGTAGTCGGCATCTCAAGATGGGAGCCTGCCCTGACACCCTCGACGAAATCGTTGTTCGCGCCCCAGTCAGATACCACAAAACCGGAGAAGCCCCACTCGTCCCTCAATATTTCCTGAAGGAGATGCTCATTCTCATTGGCGTACACGCCGTTGATAAGGTTGTAGCTTGACATTATGGACTTAGGATCGCTCTCCTTCACCGCGATCTCGAAGGCCGTGAGGTAGATCTCACGGAAGGTACGCTCGTCCATGACGGAGTCACTGGCCTGACGGCGAAGCTCGGTATTGTTAGCGGCGAAATGCTTCGGGCACGCGGAGACGCCGCTCTTCTGGATTCCCCTGATATAACCCGCGGCTATCTTTCCGGCAAGATAAGGGTCTTCACTGAAATACTCGAAATTCCTGCCGCATAGAGGATTGCGCTTGATGTTCATGCCAGGACCCAGCAGCACCGCGACATCCTGACAGGCCGCCTCTTCACCGAGATGCTCGCCTATCATCTCTCCCAGCTCAGGATCCCATGAATTCGCGATGGTCGCCGCAGTCGGGAAGCATGTCGCCGGGACTGAACCGTTCAAGCCCAGCTGGTCACCGGCACCCTCCTGCTTTCTGATACCGTGAGGTCCGTCAGAAAGATTGATGCTGGGGATACCCTTTGACTCAACGCTCACGGTCGACCAGAAATCTTTGCCTGACAAAAGGCTGCACTTCTCCTCTATCGTGAGCTTCTTTATTATATCGCCGTGTTTCATCATACCCTCCTCCAGTTATTGATTTGTTATTATTCAACACCCCAAGAAAACTTTTAGAATACAGGACGAAGTGCTTGCACTTCGGACGTATTATAACAGTTTGATATTCATCGATGGAACGTCACAGACTCCCCATCCTCCTGACCGTCAACCACGATCTTCCAGATCAGCTCTCCCTGATAGTAGCTGATATGACCTTTTCCGTCGGCTGACACAGGCTCTGCGTCCGTTCCTGCTTCACCTGCGGCGGGAGCTTCACGATATACACAGCCTTCATAAGACATGCCGCCCATGGCCTTGTCCCATTCGCCGGTGAAGCTCCAGGTCTTTCTGACATCTCCCTCGACTCTCGTTATCTCCCAGTCGTACAGCTCCTCGCCTTTCTCAACGACAGTGAGCGTATATCCGCCGTCATTGAGCCATGTGCCGCTGACATCAAAATCCTCTCCTCCGTTAAGACCCTCGATGATTCCTTCCTGCATCCCTTCTATCTGGGACAGGATGTCGTTTCCGCCGGTCACCCAGCTCACGTCGTTCGTCATGATGCCGAAGACATCCTCGAATGCCTCACTGAGCTGCTGGTCCACCTCGTTCAGTGCCTCTATAGTCAGCTCCTCAAGAGAATCCACCTGCTTCGTCTCAGTCACTCCGCCCGAGGAACCACAGGCTGTGATCGAGAACACCATTGACATCGCGGCGGCGGCGATCATCATCTTCAAATAAATATTTTTCATTGTTATACCCCCAGTTTGCTGTTGACCAAAGTGTCATTAAAAAGATCTTCTGCGACGTTCTGTCCATCAGGTCATCCCGCGAAGAACATGCCATCGAAACAGTCATATATGTCCTTACCGTTAACAGTCACAGGCCAGCCGCTCGTATCGACGTAGATCCTGACAACTGCTCCATCCTTCGTGACCGCGTCCACATATGACTTGTTGTCACTGCTGTAAAGCTTCAGCGGTTCACCCCCGGATACCTCAACATCAATCTGCGTGACCTGTCCACGTTCTTTATCAACAAGATCAGCCTTTATCGCCTGCTTCGTGCTAATCGTCAGCTCCCTGTCAAATACATAGTCGATCGAATCAAATACCGGCATGCCGTCATCTCCTATGTGCGCATACCTGTAGCCGTCGCAGGTGCTGAGCAGATCCAGCCTGGTCGCCAGCCTGAAGCTGTCAGGGTTGTTGAAGAGACAGGTGACGAAATATTCCGTGTCATAAATCTGCCGGAAATGGTCGTCTCTCATATCCGCCATCCTGGGCTCTCCCCCGTTAAGGTCGAAGATGCCCAGAGACCTGTAGTCGTTGTCAAAGACATATTCGATGTAAAGCATGCTCTTGCCGTTGTCGTTGAGCACAAGGTAGGGATGCACGTCATGGGCATAAATCTCATCCTCGACATAGCTCTTGTCTCCCAAGGCTATGACAACGTCTTGCATGCTGTAGTTGCCCTCATCCATCTGAGGCTTGACGGTGAGGATATCCCTCTGTCCGTCGGCTCCCGCGTCAAATACCATAACAGAATCTGCGGGGAACATAGAGGTCTGCTTTCCGGCCGACGCGCCGTAAGCTCCGGTGAGCAGCCCGGAGCACTCTGAGAAGAGCAGTGATACCTGACGGCCGCCGTTGGCTTTATCGTCCACCTCGCCCGCCGAGAACCATACAGTGAGACCCTGAGGCTCCATGGTCCAGCAAAGCTCCCTGCCGTTATCTGTTCTTTCCTTCAGAGCCGCGGCGAACGCTTCCTTGCTTATGCCCTGCTTCTCACAGCCTTCCGCCAATGCATCCCGGAAAGCGGCGACATCCGACACCACGTCTTCCAGACTAAGAACCTTGCCGGAGGACACGTCGTAGCTGACCGCGTCATAAACGACGTAATCCTCTCCGTTCTTGCTGCCCTTCTCCTCCTCGAGGACGCTGAGCACCCTCTCATCGCCGCGGCGGACGAAGACCTTCTCCTCGACTATGAATGGCTTGGATATATCGATGGTCTCTGTAGTCACGGCCGCGTTCTGCTGAACCTCCGCGCCGTCCTGGGTGACCGCATCGCTCCGGCCTACCGTATTGCTCTGGACGGCCGCGCTGTCCTGGACGGCCGCGTTGTCCTGGACCTGTGCGGCTGCGTTGTCCTGAACCTGTGCGGCTGCCTGACCCGCCCTGCCATTGACATCCGCCTCAACAGCCGCCACAGAATGACCTTTCAGCACCTCCAGATACCCGCCGTACATAATGCGGTATCTCGTCCTAACCTCTTCTTCCCTATCTGCGAGGCTCTTGACCAGTCCGCTGTGTACGCTCGCTTCATCCTCTAACGGAACGACATATTCACATGACACGATACACTCAGTGTAAGACTCCTGATTCAGCTCATACCAGTAATCATGTGAAATGGCAAGCGAGGGCCTTTCGCTCGCCGCAGCAGTGCTTATCGCTCCAGCCTCACTATCTACGACCTCGGCGGCAGGTTCGGTCACAACGGCGGAGCTGCCCTCTTCAGCAGTTACCTCCTTTGTCGCCGCCTCTTTTGTCGTCGCATCATCAGTCACAGTCTGTACAGCCGTCTGTTCCGGTGATGGAACCACTGTCTGGGGCGTCCTACTGCAGGCTGCAAGTCCAACCACCAGGCTTACAGCCGCCGCTGCCGCGGCCGCGCGCCTGACCTTCCCCATAATATGTCTGCCCATGTATTTATTTCTCATAACTATATTCCCCATTTCTTTATTCAGCATTTCTTTACTCGATGTTTCTTTATTCGGTGTTTCTTTATTCGGCATTTTTTCATACTTCAGGCTTTTATTATTCATTACTAATCTCCTGTCGATCAGAAGGTCCTCTCCCGCCCCCTTGAGTATTTCTTCATAAAAAAGATTCTTTATAGTAAACCTACATGCCAAGTTTGGCACAACCATACTTTATTAGTCCCCGCGTGGCTCCGTGCTCCGCACTCCCGCCACGCTAACCGGTATTCGCACTTTCCGCCCGCTGCGCGGACCCGTGCTCATACCGGTTGTACTTCGGAATGGTTGCCGTCCGGCTAAAAGCAAGCTTTCGCCTGACGGCAATCATTCCGAAGGGACTTATAAAGTACATAACAATATTATACTATGTTTTTAACTATCATGAAAGAACAAAAGATGCAGAATATCAATCAGAATACAGACTCGTCAAAATATATAAGGCGAGTGCCAGACCCCTGGCAAGACTCCATCGATATAGCTGCTTCTGCTAATACTATAGATGAATGTATCTATATGATCTAATTATAGTATAATTAGGCTATATTTTTATCACATAATGGCAGACCTTTTTATGCTGCCATATCCGATACTTTTCCTTTTTGAGACACATAGATCCCCGTTTCAGCTTATACAATCGAGACCGGCGTGCGTCGCACGCCGGTCTCGTCGCTTCGCGCCGGAGATGAGGCGCGAAGCGCCTCATGAAAAGATATTACATATGTTATTTTCGACTCATGCTGCTGTTTTATGATATCAACGGCTCGCATAACTGCCGCAACATATGATAAGGCAAAGTATTAAAGATATCATTCATAACAAAGTGAATAATAAGCAGATCTGATGTATAAGATGTATAAAAATGAAAAAGACCAGAGCATGCCACCTCTGGTCTTTTATCTCACTTATAATAAACATCCATAGCACTCCTGTGCTGCCACAACGGATGAAAGCTGTGGCAGCATACAGGCGGTGTATGTATGCTGCCCTATATGGCCACCCGCTTCGCGGGGACCGACTTTAAGGGAATAATTTATCACTTCTGTGGCAGTTGTTTCCCCTCATCTTCCGATGATCTTCAATACCTGCTCTTTTTCGGGCATAGAGCGTATCGCGCCTTTCTTCGTCGTGACCAGATATGCCGCCGTGTTGGCAAAGAGGAGCATCTCCTCAAGTTCGGCTTCGGTCAGGCCATCCATGCCATGCTCAAGCACGAAGTTGATGACTGAGGCGCAGAATGTGTCTCCAGCACCGGTGGTCTCGATCACGCCGCCCAGCTTGCAGGCGGGCATGAACACGCGCTTGTCCTCATAATATGAGTAGCTGCCGTCAGCTCCTGCCGTGACATTGAGCAGGCGGATATTAGGAAAACGCTCCCTAAGAATTGCCGCGCCCTTGTCAAAATCGGTCTCGCCGGTCATGAACAGTAACTCATTGTCCGCGATCTTCAGGAAATCGCATCTTGAAAGCCCCCATTCAATGGCTGCCCTCGAATCAGCTTCACTCTTCCACAGCGGTGGTCTCAGATTCGGATCGAATGAAATGAGCGCGCCAGCGGCCTTTGCGGCTTCGTATGCTTTCTTAGTAGCGGATATACAGGGTTCATCCGTCAATGAAAGTGTTCCGAAATGGAAGACGCGGCAGTTTTCAAGCAGCTCCATATCCAGATCTGCCTCGCTGAGCATGATATCCGCTCCGGGATTGCGATAAAAGCTGAAATCCCTGTCGCCGTTCGGAAATGTGTGGACGACCGCAAGGGTGGTATGTATGCTTTCATCTCTCTTCAGTCCCCTGGCATCGATACCGGCCTCTTCCAAGGTCTCGGCAAGCATATCGCCAAAACCATCGCTGCCCACCTTGCCTATAAAGGCACATCTCTTACCCAGCTTGCGGAGCATCGCAAGCACATTCGCGGGAGCGCCGCCCGGATTCGCCTCAAATAGAAGGTTGCCCTGCTCACTTCTGCCATTCTGTGTAAAATCAATCAACAGCTCTCCAAGGGCAACTACGTCAAATAGTTTTTCTGACATTTCCATACCTCTTTATGCCATTGTTTTTTGACAAAAGGGAGCTGAGGCCGCAAAACAGCAGCGGCAGCTCCCGCAATTAACGCATTCAGAACTATCACTGTTCCTCATCAAATGGTGACCATGTCGCTCATGAGATCGTCAAGCAGCTTATCGCGGACCTCTGACACTGTGGTCTCGCGTACCTTCTGACGAAGAGGGAGCACGGAACGAGGGGAAACAGACAGCTCATCAAGACCGATGGAAAGGAAGGTCTCAGTGAGTTCAAGATCCGCTCCCAGCTCACCGCAGATACCGCACCAGCAGCCTTCTTTGTGGGCGTTCTCGCAGACCATCTTGATCAGCCTGAGGACTGCGGGATGGTGGGCGTTAAAGAAACGTCCAAGGTCGTTGTTCTGGCGGTCGCAGGCCAGCGTGTACTGCGTCAGGTCATTGGTGCCGATGGAGAAGAAATCCACGACCTTCGCGAGACGGTCACTGATGACAGCCGCGGCCGGGGTCTCGATCATGATTCCGATATCGACTTCATCAGAATAAGGCTTACCCTCAGCGGTAAGCTCCGCCTTGACCTGTTCGCAGAGCTTCTTGGCTTCCTTGACCTCCCAGACGGAGGTGACCATAGGGAACATGATGCTGAGCTTGCCGAAGGCTGACGCCCTGTATAGAGCGCGAAGCTGTGTCTTGAACATCTCAGGCCTGTTCAGGCAGATACGCAGCGCACGGTTGCCGAGAGCGGGGTTGTCCTCCTTGGGAAGCTCGAAATAATCGATCATCTTGTCCGCGCCGATATCGCATGTGCGGATGACGACCTCCTTGCCGTCCATGTCCGAGAGCACCTGCTTGTATGCCTCAAACTGATATTCCTCTGTGGGATAATCATCGCAGTTGAGATACAGGAACTCACTGCGGAAAAGACCGATACCACCGCCGTCATTTGCCAGCACTGCGTGTACATCCTCAGGATTGCCGATGTTGCAGTAAACACGGATCTCCTGCCCGTCCTTCGTGATGTTCGGAAGGGACTTGAGCTGGTTGAGAAGCTCGAGCTTCCTGAGCTGCTCCTTGCGCTTCTGGATCATGTATTCGCGGGTGTCAGGATCAGGATCGATGACTATGTTGCCGGTGCCGCCGTCCACTATGACCTCACGGCCTTCATGCTCTTCCTTGACCTGATCGCCGACTCCTATGATAGCAGGGATACCCATGGTCCTTGCGAGTATCGCGGTGTGGCTCGAACCTGAGCCGCCGGCGGTTATGAAGCCGAGGATCTTGGACTTGTCAAGCTGAACGGTCTCGCTCGGCGCAAGGTCATCGGAAGCCAGTATGACAGGAACATCTGAATCGATGCCGCCCTGCACGACCCCCGAGAGGATGTTGATGATACGGCCGGACACATCCTTGACGTCAGCCGCCCTGGCGCTCATGTAAGCGTCATCCATGTTGGCGAACATCTCCGCGAACTGCGCACCGACATCGGTTACGACGGCCTCAGCGTTCAGCCCGTCTTCCTTGATGCCGCTCTGGATAGCTTCCTCGTAGTCAACGTCTTCAGCCATCATCTGATGAGTCTCGAAAAGGAAGGCCGCGTCATCGCCGGCTTCAGCTCTTGCCTTCTCAGCGAGCAAGCCCAGCTGCTCGATAGCCTTCATCTGGGCTGCCTTAAAGCGAGCCCACTCGATCTCCTTGTCCTCTACCTTATAGCGGCGGATGGTGCTCTTAGCGCGGCGATAAATATATAAAGGTCCGATAGCGACGCCCGTTGAAACGCCTTTTCCCTGAATTGAGATCATTGCTTTATATTCCTCCTGCCCTTGTATTCAGGCTTTCTATAAAGATACGGCTGTCAAATGGCAGCCGTATCAAGTAAACCTACATGTATCGTTGGTCACATTATCGATCTAAGGCATATGCATCTCTCAGCTTATGTCACAGATCTCATGCATCAGGCTCTTATTCGCACTCCGCGGAGAAATTCTCCACGAAGAAAGCCTTCATAGCGGCAAGAGCAGCATCCTCATCTCCGCCATCAACCGTGACGGTAACCTTTTCGTTCTGCTTGACGCCCATGCCCATGAGCTTGATCAGCTGATTGGCAGCGGCAGATTTGTCACCCTTGGTAATAGTAATGGTGCTTGCGGGAAAATCCTTCGCGGCCTTTGCCAGTTTTCCGGCGGGACGTGCATGGATACCTAAGGGATCATTGATAACACAGGAAAAGCTCTTCATAATTATTGTCCTCCATTATTTATTTTCATATAACTTATGAAGCTTTTTTATGAGCTACTGCAGTACCGAATCAAAAAATCATTATAAATACTCTTGAATGAATTATCACATTAAGAAACCATTACTTGAGGCCGCACTCCACGCCGTCCAGATCATCCGAGTTGCCCATCAGGATGGCGACAGTGTCGCTGTAGCCTGCCTTCTTGATAGCATCGCGGTCAAACTCAAGCAGCTTCTGTCCTGCCTTGACTACATCTCCGTCAGAGACGAATGCCTTGAAGCCTTCGCCCTGCATGCTGACGGTGTTGATGCCGACGTGAATGAGCAGCTCCATGCCATTCGACTCAAGGGTGATGGCGTGCTTGGTGTCGAAAACGGAAGTGACTGTACCGTCAAAAGGAGCGACGACTACGCCCTCGGAAGGCTCAACGCCTACGCCCTGTCCAAGGATACCGGCGGCAAAGGTCTCATCCGGGATCTTCTCAAGCGGAATGACCTTGCCCTTGACGGGCTGAAGGACTTCGCCAACTGCGCAGCGGATGACCGAAGGCATGCCCTCAGCAGAAACCTCGGGAGCAGCCTTGGGAGCCTCTGCCTTCTTCTGGGGCTCATCCTCTCTCCAGAGAGTCCAAGTAAGCACAAAAGCGATACCCGCGGCGATAAGCAGCTCAACAAGGTATACAGGGACGTTGTTGACCGCAGGGATGCCGGGGATGCCGGTGACGCCGTAAGTAGTGGCACCGAAAGCAACGGTCTCACCCGCCATATTCGTGCCATGCATCCATGAAGCAAAGAGCGAACCGGCAGCGCCGCCGACCATGCCGCATACGAAAGGCTTCATGAAACGGAAGTTGATACCGAAGATGGCAGGCTCGGTGATGCCGAGTGATGCTGACAGTGATGAAGGGAACGCTACGGATTTCGTCTTGGCGTTCTTGACCTTCAGGGCGACAGCAAGGCAGGCACCGAACTGCGCGAAGTTAGCAGCGGAGGCGATGGGCATCCAGGAGTTGACTCCGGTGCTCGAGATCATGCCGGCCTCGATGACGTTGTACATATGGTGAAGGCCCATGACAACAGTAAAGGGATAAATGGCGCCCATGATGGCTGCTCCGATACCATGACCGATGGTGATAAGCGTCTGTGCGCCTTTCAGCACCCAGTTCTCAAAGACTGAGAAGACGGGGCCGATGATGGTGAAGGTGATGAACGCGGTGACAAGAACCGTCGTCAAAGGAGTGACGAAGAGGTCGATCATCTCCGGAACATGCTTGTGCAGCCACTTCTCGACAGTGCACATCAGCAGCACAGCAAGTATGACCGGTATGACGTGTCCCTGATAGCCCACCTGTTTGACATTGAAGAAGAAAAGATGCCATGTAGGGATCTCCTCAGGCGCCATAGAGCCGACGGTCCAGGCATTGATAAGAGCGGGGTGGACCATCATGATACCGATGACGGCGCCAAGGAAGATATTGCCCCCAAAAACTCTGGCGGCACTGATCGCGACGAGAACGGGCAGCAGCGCGAAAGCGGTGTTGGCGACAAGGTCAAGGAACGAAAACCAGTCGCTCTGTCCGAACGCGGGGATGAACTTAGGAATGGCTTCGACGATACCCATCATAAGACCTGACGCGACGATGGCGGGCAGGATGGGGACAAAGACATCACCGGGAGTCTTGAGGATCTTCTTCCAAAGCGGCATACGAGACGCGGCCGCTGCCTTGACATCAGCCTTAGAGGCTGCGGTCAATCCGGTGACAGCGAGGAACTCATCATAAACCTTGTTGACCGTGCCGGTTCCGATGATTAGCTGGAGCTGGCCGTTTGAATCAAAAAGTCCCTTGACTCCTTCCACTTCCTCCAATGCCTTAGTGTTTATCTTGCTGTTGTCAGCGATGACTAAACGAAGGCGTGTCGCGCAGTGAGCGGCGCTGATGATATTCTCTTTTCCTCCCAGATGTGAGAAAATCTCCTCAGCACATTTGCGATAATCAAGTGCCATGTCAAATCTCCTTTACTGTTGGCTATACGGCAGAAATGCTGTCTCCTGCCGAGTAAAAATAATGATATATAAATAATACACTATTACCAGGATTAAGTAAACTTGTATTTCTGTCAATCGGCCTTCTATTAGACTTATTGTAGAATTGTAGAAGCTTATCGCGGAAGCAGCCGCGTCTAATCCAACAATCCCAGCTGTTCAAATGCCTTCGCCAGCCCGTCGTCCTCGACAGCGGGGCAGATGATATCGCTCTTCTCCTTCAAGGCAGGGCTGCCGTTGTCCATACACACGCTCGTTCCGACCGTGAGCACCATCTCCAGGTCATTCATGCTGTCGCCGAAGCCAATCGTGTCCGCTATATCAGCCCCGAAGGCTTCTGCCACGCGCCTGACCCCAAGCCCCTTATCAAAGCTGCGGTTGACCATCTCGCCGTTTATACAGTTCGCCCCTCTCATGTCCTGTACCAGGAAATAGAAATCTTTATCAAGCGCCTTCTTCGCGGGTTCGAGCTGTGACACGTCAGAGCACATGTAGACGATCTTATATATAGGTCTTCCGTCATACTCAGCCATCGGGCGGATCCCCAGATCCTTTTCAAGAGCCTTGCGCCAGCGGACAAGCTCGCTATTGCCGCCTGAGCTTGAATTCAGGAAATCCGCCAGCCCTTCGTCGCAGTAGCTGCCGTCTATAGCTTCCACCGTCCGGAAAACTCCCTCATCACCGAGGAGCTTCATGGCGATATCCTTCTGCTCCTGTGACATAGGGCAGTCGAACAGCACCTCATCTCCGCAAAACACATAGCCGCCGCTGCTTGCCACGGCTCCGTCGAAGCCGAACCTGAGCAGGGGCTTGAGCATGTCATAGTTGCGGCCGGTGCAGAGGAACACCTTATGTCCCAAAGCCTGTGCCTTTTTTATGGCATCTATGGCGCTTAACGGCGGCTCATTGCTCCCGGCAGGGGTCAATGTCCCGTCTATATCAAGAAAGATGAGTTTCCTTTTCATTGGTTGCACCTCTCCTTTATCAAAAACTGCGGTTCACACTTCAGGATCAAAACTCACAGAAAAGCCATGCAAAGCCCTTTGAGGGTATGGTGACATCTCCATCCTCGCATCCCTTGCCCGTCAGCAGATCCTTGAAGCTTCCTTCCGTATTTATCGGTACCGTGCGCTCCTCATCGGCAAAGTTAAAGAACGCCGCAAGCTTCTTTCCCTTATAGTACCGCCCTATGCCAAGAACAGTCTTGTCTCCGGTGACGATGATCCAGACATCAGCCTCGCTGCTGAAGACTTCATTCCCGGAACGAACCTTCTCGATCTCCAGCAGAGAAGCAAATATCCTGCCTTCCACCGACTCCGTATCGTGCCTCTTCTCAGCGGCTTCCCAATCCATGGCTCCTCGGTGCAGGTAACGGCTGTCATCCGCCTTGAGAGGATCGCCATGGTAGCTGTAATCGTTCTTCATCGCGATCTCATCACCGCTGTAAAGCACCGGGATACCGCTGAGGGTGAACATGAAAGCATGAAGCATCACGTCAAGGCGGATAGCGGCATCGAGCTTCGCGGAATCCCCTTCCTGCAAAGCTGCTTCTATTCCGCATAAGGACGCTGTGGTACCGCAGAGCCTCGCGTCGCCTAGCCTGGGATCATCGTTGTACAGCTCGCCGCGGGACCAGCTGCCTTCCCATTTGCCGGTGAAATAGTCGTTGAGGTATTTCTTATGGGAGACTTCACCGGAACCCATATAGCTGTTGAGATAATCGAAATCAAGCCCCCAGCCTATGTCGTCATGGCAACGAAGGTAATTCAGGAAAGTATACTCGTGGGGAAGAGCGAAAACCTGTCCAAGCTGGTGCTCAAGCAGGCGCACATCCCTTGTAGCCACCGTGTTCCAGGTGCTGACCATGGTAGTGACGTTGTACAACAGATGGCACTCAGGCTTCTGTACGCTGCCAAAATATGGCACGACCTTAGAAGGCTCCATGACAACCTCTCCGAGCAGGATGGTGGCCGGGCATACTATGTCGCACACCATGTGCATCATCCTGACCATCGTGTGGACCTGAGGCAGATTACGGCATTTTGTGCCAAGTTCCTTCCATATATAAGGAACCGCGTCAAGCCTTATGATATCGATGCCCTGGTTGGCGAGATTCAGCATGTCATCGGTCATATCGTTGAACACGGTGGGATTGTGGTAGTTCAGGTCCCACTGATAAGGGTAAAATGTGGTCATGACTACCTTACCCGCCTCCTCGCACCATGTGAAGTTGCCGGGCGCGGTGGTAGGGAAAACCTGAGGAACTGTCTTCTCGTAAGCATCCGGGATGCTCCAATCATCATAAAAGAAATAACGGCTCTGGTACTCAGGATCACCAGCCTTCGCCTTCTTCGCCCACGCGTGATCCTCGCTGGTGTGATTCATCACGTAATCCAGACATATTGATATGTTCCTCCTGTGGCACTCCTCCGCCAATGCCGCAAGATCCTCCATGGTTCCCAGATCAGGCTGGACTTTCCTGAAATCCGACACCGCGTATCCGCCGTCGCTCCGTCCTTCGGGAGACTCAAGCAGCGGCATCAGATGAAGATAGTTAACGCCGCAGTCCTCCAGATAATCCAGCTTATCACGGACGCCGTTCAAAGTGCCCGCGAAACAATCTACATACATCAACATCCCCACAAGCTCACGGCTCTTGTACCAGTCAGCATCCTCCAGTCTCTTCCTGTCTATCGCCTTGAGGGTTCTTGACCTGTCCTTATATGCTTTCTGAAGCATCTCGACAAAATAATCGAAGGCATTCTCATCGTTGTACAAGGACATGTAATCCCAATGAAGCTCAGCCTCATGCTTGTCAAAACGCTCACGGAAAATCTTGTTCCAGCCACGCTTGTCCATAGATATGTTCCTCCATATTTATTTGATTGTTTTTCGGACCGCCCTTCCTCGCTCACGCGCTCCGACACTGTTATCATCAGTATACATTATTTACAATTATTATTCTACCGTTCACACAAAAAAACGCATCCATATCATGAAATAAAGATAACCATGACGTAGATGCGGTTCTTCTGCATTCTGTTCGACAGCAATAATATGGATGCAGATCTTCTGCATTCTGTTAGGTACAAATGTCGAGGCTGAGCGCTCAGCCCGCGGTGACATAAGCAGATACATCGATCCTCTTGTATGAATAGATGGATGACTTGCCGCTCTGGTTCTTGCGTATATCAACTACATATATATTCGCCACGGGCGGTTCGTTGCCATAATATGTCCCCCTGCACAGGAGCCTGTAGTATTGATCCGATACGTTCTGAGTGGCGAGAAGCACTATCGGCTCAAAATACATAGACGAATCTGTGTTCGTGGTCGCGCCTCTATATGCCTCGTAGGCCTCATCTGACAGTGCGCGCGGATCGATATCGTCCGTGGGGCAGGACCATCCTCCGACAAGCTCATACTCCTCTATCTTCGGATCAACAGTGAAGATATCAGTGGGATCAAAATCGTTAATCGCGGTGACCTCAGCGTCCCCTCTCAGGTTCTGATATACCACGACAACTACCCATGAAGGTTCGGGATCAAGGGCGATGGGCTTGCGATGGCAAAGATAGGCATAATTCATGCCCGCTACGACCTGTCCCCCTATTACAAACACCGGCTCGTAGCTTGCGTCGGTGAGGTTGTCTGCAGCCTTTTCGAACACAGCTTCTTCATCCTGCGTAAGCAGCGGCATAAAACTATTCTCCACAGACCAATTCTCTGATAAAGCCCACCCCTTGCCAGGCTTGTCGGCAGTATCGCTTTTCCCGCTGCCATTCGCTTCCGAGGCTCCGGTGTTGTCAACAGTCGGATTGTTTTCGTTGCTGACCGTATTGTTATTGGAGCAGCCTGTAAATATACACGAGGCAGTTATCGAACCCAGCAAGACCAAAAGAACGGCTTCTCTGAACATTCTTTTTTTCACACAGGTTTTCCGCGTCATATCCCATATCGACTTCACGGCACACCACACCGCTCCATGCGCCTTTGTTTTGCTTGTCTTCATTTTATTTATCATAAACCTAATCATCTTCTCATCTCTTTGATTATCAGTTTCAGGCTGCGAGCATATACCGCCCAGACGAACCGGGCAGCGCTTCGTCAGCAAATCATAATATCCGCGCCGTCATAACGCCGAAAGCTACAGCACATCTATTATAATGTCATCATGTCTTTTAGGTCAATCACCAAAAAAATAAGATACTTATTCAGTACACCGGTATCCCAGACTCGGGATGCCGCGCATCCCTCATTGCGGGGCGCTGAATAATTACATAATAAGATGCTTTACAAGACAGCTTCAATACGTTAAAATGATAGAGTTTTATCTATAAGCTTTCTAATACAATATAAAGGGAGTGAAAGACTATGAGTCAAGAAAGAGAAAGACTTGGAAGCAGGCTCGGCTTCATCATGCTTAGTGCCGGCTGCGCCATAGGCTGCGGCAACGTATGGAAATTCCCTTGGATGACCGGACAGTACGGCGGAGGCGGTTTTGTGCTCGTCTATGCCGCCTGCCTTATCCTCCTTGGTCTTCCCGCTATGGTCATGGAATTCGCCATGGGCAGGGCCGCGCAGGCCAGTCCCGTCCGTATGTATCACAAGCTTGAAAAATCCGGACAAAAGTGGCACATACATGGCTACCTCGCGCTGATCGGGAATATCTCACTGATGGCTTTCTACACCGTCGTCACCGGTTGGATGATCTACTACTTCATCATGTTCCTTATCGGCAAGTCACAGGATCTTACGTTCCTTTCCATGATCACGAACCCCGGCATCAATGTATTCTTCCTGTTGATCGCCGTGGCACTGGGCTTCTTCATCCTCAGCTTCAACCTTCAGGGCGGACTTGAGCGCGTGTCAAAATACATGATGTCAGCCCTGTTCGTCCTCATGGTGGTGCTTGCCATACACAGCGCCACGCTGTCCGGAGCCGCGAAGGGACTGCACTTCTATCTTGTTCCTGATTTCTCCAAGATAGACGGTTCCGTCGTAGTAGGCGCCATGAACCAGGCCTTCTTCACGCTCAGCATCGGCATCGGTTCCATGGCTATATTCGGAAGCTACATCGGCAAGGAGCGTTCCCTCATGGGCGAGTCCGTCAACATCATTTTGCTTGACACCTTCGTCGCCATCATGTCGGGAGCCATCATCTTCCCCGCCTGCTTCACTTACGGCCTTGAAGTCGGCGCCGGTCCCTCGCTGCTTTTCGACACCATGGCGACTGTCTTCAACAACATGGCGGGCGGCCGTATCTGGGGAACACTTTTCTTCCTGTTCATGGTGTTCGCGGCGTTTTCAACTGAGCTCGCCGTCTTCGAGAACATTCTCGCCATGGTAAGAGAGCTGACCGGATGGAGCAGACCCAAGGGAAGCCTGTTTTGCGGCATCGGCATCTTCCTGCTCGCCCTCACTACCGCCCTGGGCTTCAGCGTCCTGCATTTCCAGCCCTTCGCGGAAGGGACCGCATGGCTTGATTTCTGGGATTTCATCGTCAGCACGAACATGCTGCCCCTCGGAGCCTTTATAATCTCAGTATTCTGCTGCTACAAGTTCGGATGGGGCTGGGACAACTTCATAAAAGAAGCTAATACAGGCAAGGGACTGAAGGTCCAGGGCTGGATGAAGCCCATCTTCAAATATTTCGTCCCTATCTGCGTTCTCGCCCTGTATATCTACGGTCTCGCCACTTTCAAATGGAAGTAAACATTCATAGCACGCATGTGCTGCCACGACGTGCAGAAGTCGTTGCAGCATACATGCGTGTATGAATGCATACCTATATGGCCACCCTGCTTCGCAGGGGGCCGACTTCTAAAGTAAGCATATCATGTCAGCACAATAGCTTTTGCGAAAAAGAACCGGCAGCCATCTGGACCGCCGGTTCTTTTTATGCTGCATAACATATTATTCGTATCTAGAGCCTCAGATGATCTCTTAGTGCTCCGGACTTAAGGCAGCTTTCATCAGCCTATCAGCCCTCGATCAGGATCGTCTTCTTCTCAGGCACCTTCGGGGCATCCTTCTTCGGGATGACCAGCTTCAGGACGCCGTCCTCGAACTTAGCCTTGATGTCCTCTTCGGTTATGTGCTCGCCGACATAGAAGCTCCTCTTCATGGAACCTGCGTAGCGCTCCTGGCGTATCAGCTTGCCCTTCTTGTCGGTTTCTTCTTTGTCAAGACCCTTCTGGGCACTGACTGTGAGATATCCGCCGTCAAGCTCAAGTCCTATCTCGTCTTTCTTAAAGCCGGGCAGGTCAATGTCAACTCCGTAGCAATCTTCCTGTTCGTGAACATCGGTCTTCATCAGGTTAGCTGCGTGCTTGCCGTAGAGTCTCCTGTCAATATCACCGAAATCACGGAATTTCGGAAAATCAAAACTCATCAAATCATCAAAAAGTCTCTCATTAAAAAGTTCAGGATACAACATATCTAATTCCTCCTTTTCTCGAAGGGCTCATATAAGAACTCTGTAAAACCTTTGTCCTTCGAACTGATTATGTTATACCACTTTTGTTAGCACTCGTCAAGTATGAGTGCTAACAATTTTTGTGAACTTTCTGTGAATATAATCATCGCCCTATTCCAGCATCTCTTCCAGCTTTCTATAAAAACGATCAAGACCGCAACAAGTAAGCCCCACGTAAAAACAAAACCAAGCCAACCATCTCCGGCAATATAAAGGATCTTAAGCTTTTCCAAAATCCTGAACACAACCATCTGTGCCAGATACATCTCCAGGCTTATACCGCTGAAATATTTCATCATCCGATTGCTCAAGATAATACTTTTTCCGCTAATGGCGTAGCTCAACCATGGGATGAACAAGAAAAGGTTTTTCAGCATCATCATCCCTGAATCGCTGCCCGTTACGACATACCAGATACATGTCAACAGGACACATAGACATAATAACGAACGTCTATGGCGAACAGATAATTCCTTGAATTCGTCCCGAAAAAGATATACTATCCCGCCCCCAAGTATCCAGGGAGCACTGTACAGGAAATTGTTTCTGGCGGCAAAGCCATTCACCACAAATCTGTCAGAAAAATAATAGCTTGAACAGAATAATGATATAGCTATGCTCATAAGAAAAACAAACACTGCTCTTTTCTTTGTCCAAAACATGAAAACTATGAACGGAAAGAGCATGTAAAACAAAAATATAATACCGATAGTCCAACTCACCCCGATGACTTCAGGCTGATTGTTCGGAAGCAGACCAAAAACGAGGGTTGACAACGTTATGCCCTCGATCAAGTGGCTGAAACTATGACTCACCGTCATATCCAAAACAAGCATAGCAGCAAAAAAGGGAAGTATCTTTTTATATCTTTTTTTATAAAAATCGTTTAGAGCGATGTCCCCTCTTCTGAACCTATTATAATAGCCACAAAACATGCCAAATCCGCTAATCATGAGAAACAGCGGAACAAGGTGAGTCCATGATGAAATAACTCCAGCAAATGTGGAATTGAGCGAAAACCGAGCATTTGCTTCTATATGCATTGCGATGATGCAAAGGCAAGATATTGCCCTTAACCCATCAAGATTATCGTACCTTTCTCCCATTATGACGCCGACCTGCCTTCTATATCACTTCACATTTGTTTCAGATCAATCCGCGATCTTAGTAAAACAGCCATACATGCCGGCGTCATTGCCAAGCTTGGCAAGAACGAAATCGACATCCTCAGTAGCAGGAAAAGCGTATAAGCTAAAATATTTTTTCACGTTCTCTGTGACGATATCTCCGGCTCTTGAAACGCCTCCTCCTATGACAAATATCTCGGGATCAACTACACAGGCGATATTCGCGAGTGCTTTACCAAGCATATGCGTCATCTCATCAACCTGATTGACGGCGACGATATCGCCCGCTTTAGCACAGTCGAAAATGTTCTTGCATGAAAGCGTCTCGAATTGACGGAGAGCAGATTCCATTCCACTCTGTTCCAGATACAGCTTCGTATTCCTCACAATCCCGGTGGCGGAAGCGTACTGTTCCAAACATCCCTTCTTTCCGCAGCCGCATATGGCCACCTCTCCGGTTTTGACCTTCATATGGCCTATCTCACCGCCTGCTCCATGTACGCCGGCGACAAGCTTTCCATCGACTATTATGCCTCCTCCAACACCGGTACCCAGCGTAACGAAAACCACATTCTTATGGCCGCGTCCGCCTCCAAATTTCATCTCTCCCAGGGCAGCGGCATTCGCGTCATTCAATACCTTAACCTGCATCTTACATAATGCAGAAAGCTCAGATGATACATCGAAGCCGCCCCACTGATTAAGATTTGCGCAGGGTTTAACAAATCCATCGTTATATACGGCTCCCGGTACACCCATGCCGATTCCTTCCACGTCCGAGGTCTTTATCCCCTTCTCGGCAAGCTTGCTTAGAACCGCCAGGGCGACATCAGTCAAAAGATTGGCGCCGTGGTTCTCCGTCCGGGTAGGTATCTCCCATTTTTCAACCAAAACCCCATCTTTTCGGAAGAAGCCGATCTTTATGCTCGTTCCTCCCATGTCAACTCCAAATGCGTAAGGCTTCATAGACTTTCCCTCCATTTGTTTCAATAATGTATCGTTTATAATTCATACTTGTATCTTGATTCAGGTGTCAATATAGTTTACGCAGACGTTATCCTTGCGTCCGCTTCCGGGTCGTCCATGATGATCTCCCCGACGGAGGGAGCTTTTATTGTTCCCTTCATAGGATTCTTTATGCTGTCGATCTCTGTCAGCACCACCGCATCGACCTCGGATTTTTCAAACGCGAGGTCAGTCTTATGCATCTCACAGTCAATCAAGCGCAGACCCTTGCAGTAGCACAGCGGCTGAGTACCCTCAATGGTGCAATTCTCGAAAGTGACATTCTCACAATACCAGCCTAAATACTCTCCTTTTATGACGCTGTTCCTGACGATGACGTTCTTCGCATGCCAGAAAGCGTCTTTTGTGTCAAACTCGCAATTGACGAACTCCGCATCGGTAACGTACTGGAAGGAGTACTTACCTTTAAGAGTGACACGGTCGAAATTAAGATTGTCAGATCGAAGCATGAAGTATTCGCTCTCAATATTGCACCCTGCCATGTCAAGTCCATGTACATACCAGCCAAACTCCGGCGAGACGATATCGCTGTTGCTGATGGCGACACTTTTGCATTCCCTCATCGCCTTGATGCCATGGAGCCTTGAGTCGAATATCCGGATATCCTCGGAATACCAGAAAGCCGCCCTGCAAAGCTCGGTGAACTCACAGTCTTTGACCAATACCTTCTTATCATGCCAGAATGGGTATCTAAGGTTGAAATACGTGCCGCTTACTTTTATGTTCCGGCTCTCCTTTAAAGCGCTCTCACCATCCGCCGGTCCATCAAAACGACAGTTCACTATCTCTGCTCCATCGCTGCCGTAAAGAGCACGTTCTTCATCAAATATCCTTCCCCTGTATATCATCATCCTGCTCAACCTCTTTCTGTTGTCATAACCAAGGTGTTATAACCAAGATGTTATAGCTTAGACACAATAACCCAAATGTTATTACGCAAACAATTCCAAACGAACGGCATGCATCTCATTAACCCAGAACATCTCAGGATTCATAAAACCTATGTCATAACTTTATTTATAACATAGGTTTCGTATTTATTCAACGAGATATAGTTGCATTTGTGATGTATCTATACTATATATAACGGCTCATATAATCGGCATAAACACCTGTTCTCTTTTTGAGCCTCAGGGCCTTCCAACATAATTAATCAAATAGTCCGAAGTGATCCTCTCCTTCAGCCCCTCTGATACCACCAGCTCTCCTTTATCTGTGTAAAGAACCATATCGAATTCATCACTGTGTTCTCTCCAGTACTCTATGGCCTTATCCTTACCCATGACGAAAAGCGAAGTGGACAGGCCGTCGGCCATCGTGCCGTCACTGCTGACTATAGTAACCGATACAAGTCCGTTAAACGCAGGGTAACCATCAGCAGGGTCAATGATGTGATGATATGTGACCCCGTCTTCCTCAAAATAGCGTTCATAGCCCCCGGATGTTATGATTGCCTCCCCTGCGGATTCGATGACGCAAAGATAATTGCCCTCTTTCCTGGGATCCTGTACCGCGATCTTCCATTTCTTGCCATCGGGCTTAGTCCCATAGGTCTGGACATTTCCGCCTAGATTCACCATGGCGCTCTTTACCCCGCATCCGGCAAATATATCCATGACACGGGCGGAAGTATATCCCTTGGCTATCCCTCCGAAATCTATGGCCATACCTTCCCTGCCGAACCTCACGCTGCCGGCTTCCCGATCAAACTCAATCCGGGACACATCCAAAAGCGTGAGTACCTCATCGAGTTCTCCTTTTTCAGGTACGTGATAATTGCCGTCGGTGAACCCCCACAGCCTCATCACAGGCAGGATAGCGGGATTAAACGCTCCGCCCGTGACCTCCCATAGCTTTATCGACGCTTCCATCAGGCTTGCCGTGACCTCAGACATGGTGCCCTCTCCGTTCTCGTTGATCCTGGATACCTCGCTGTCGTCCATACCTGTTGACAATATAGCTTCCAGACGGAGTATCTCTTCCTCAGCCTTTGCAAGTGCTTCCTGGGCATGCGGTCCGAATGCAGAAAGCGTCATAAATGTGTCCATCGCAAAAAGCTCTGTGTCAAAACGTTCATCAGCAGCTATCTCTGCGAGCGCTGTTCCAGTGCCAGGTTCTTCGGTCGATGCCGCCCTCACATCTTGTCCCACTGATTCCGTGCCTCGGCAGCCTACAGCCTGCGAGGTCATGCAAAGGACCAATGCTATTATCGCCATCCTGCTGCTGAGTCCAAAGTGCCTTTTCATATCTGCCATCGTATTGTCCCTTTCTACACTCTTATTAACTCATAATCTTCATCCAATAAAACAAGCGGCCAAATGATAACTGATCATATCCCTAAAAAGCTTATGACCTTGTTTTCGCTTACTCATCTGTTGGTAATTACGAACCAGTGCCATCACTTATTATACCCTTATATAACAGCTATTGCCATTAGTTATCACCCGCTAATTTTACATCATAAAAAACGTGGCTGCAATCTGACAAGCCTGACTTGTGCTTTTCGCAGCCACGTTTTTTCATGCGGTTATCCGCTCAGTTCTTCCGCGCCTTTAATCTGCGCCTTTCGTCAATATAGGCCGTCATACTGAAGCATGCCGACGTCGTTGCACAAAACCGAGAGTTCTACTGACCTACAAACACCGCGAAGAACCATCTCACGGCTTCCTCCTGATTTCAAAGCCTTGGTGCAGCTTATCATACCAGATGGATCAACTTCTCTTCCCAGAACAGCCCTATAAACGGTACGTATGAATTCCTCGTTGGATACTTTTTTGTTATTCCATCCGCCTTTGTAGAAAAAGTCCTTTATGACCGCCTCAGCGCTCATATGATGCGCATAATTAGGAGCTATCAGCCTCCTGCACCACTCCTCGACTTCATCAGCGTCAACCTTATCTCCTCTCTTATCCAGGAACTCAGCATATAGGTTGATGATAAGCCTGGTCACTCTCTCACACTTATCTGTATAAGTCTCGGATGTATAATAATATCCAAGATCCCCTAGCTCCACTCTGCACGCAGCGCTTATCTCAAGCAGCTCAGTACTCCACATCACATTCTCAAGTACTTTCTCTCGGGTCCAAAGCTTACTTTCAAGCTTGTTCTTCCATTCAGCTATGTCCCGCTTCGAAAGAGAGTCTATATTGCCGTTCACCGTCTTGTATACAGCATAGATAAATCGCAGGTCATTGTTTCGAGTGAGTGTTTTAAACTCGGTACTGTGGGTAAATTTGACAAAGATGGATGATATATTTTCTTTGCCGTTCCTGAGGGCGCTCGACCAGGATCTCAAGCCTGAAGCATCCGGCTCACGATCGAGAAGTCCTCTGTAAAGGCGGGTGACATAGTCTTCTATGTTGTCCGGGCGCTCGCCTAAATCGTCATAATGATCAATATATGTACCGTAATTCGTATAAGCATACGTGGGAATCACAGTTGTCACAAGCATGACGGCACAAAGAACCGCGCTGAGAACTGTGCCCATGATCCTCGTCATTTTTTTCTTTATCTGCATAAATCTCCTCCTGCTTGACTTATAAAACTCCTGACACAAACTGCCTAAGAAGCCAACATGCCAATACCGGCACCGTCGGCCAGAAGCACTCTGCAAGGCGAACGGCAGAAAAACACTTCACTTCTTGTGAAATACAGCATACCCACACCCCCTGTCGTAATCTCTATTATGATCCTGACTTGTGCTATGTCAGCTGCCAGGTCATACTGCTGACCCTTGAAGTAAACCCACATGCCGGTCAGCCGACACCATGCATATAAGTCTCCGCATGGCTCCGTACTTCGCGCTCCCGCCACGCTAACCAGTATTCACACTTTCGCCCGCTGCGCGGGCCAGTGCTCAGTCAAACGTCCAGCCGCTGATCTTCGATCACTCTCTCAACGTCCAGTCGCCGACCTTCGATCACTCTCTCAGCGTCCAGCCGCCGACCTTCGATCACTTTCTCAACGTCCAGCCGCTGATCTTCGATCACTCTCTCAACGTCCAGCCGCCGACCTCAGCAAACTCTGATGCGGAATGTATATAAGCTCAGGTCATCAAAATCCCGTTAATATGTATGTTTATAATTATGCCTATATGTATGTTTATATGTATATTATCGTATATCCGTATTTTTGAGTATTGATTTGGGGAGACATGGATAGTCTCCCCAATTGTATTTATCCTCACGCATTGAGCCTATGCACTGCGTTGTGGCAGCACGTGAGGTGCTATGCGGGTTTACTGCCTATCTGTAGATTCCCTTGAGTTCCTTCAGTGCTTCCATATAACCGATAAGACGCCCTTGCAGATCCTTGTCGAGCGAGAGATACTCCGCGATGGCCTTGCCGTTCTCGGTGTTCTTCTCAATTATTATCACTTCGGCAGGGGCGCTGCGGTGTCCTTCCCCTTCTGTGCCGCCGAGGAGTTCATACGGCGTAACGTCCAGGACACTGCAGATGACAAGTATCTTCTCGCTTACCGGATTCGTCTTCTTTCTCTTCCAATCACTGATCGTGCTCTGCGCTATCCCTGTTTTCGCGGCGAAGTCTTTCTGGCTCATCCCTCGGAGCTTCAGAAGTTCAAATATTCTTTCTGATATAGTCATATAAATATCCTCATGTTAATACCAAGCACAATTGTTCAATATACCGCCTTGCCGCCTTGCCGTTCCTGTCTGCTCCGAATGGCGGCCATCTCCACGTCAAGAAATCACTCCCATACAGAGGCTGTCCCCAACTGTATCATTGATAGCATTTTAACACTGACGGTTTGCTACGTCAAGACCTATTTTTTCGTTTATATGTGTATTAGCAAAAAGAAAAACCACCTCCCAAGCTTAACCTGCCAACTGTGGGAAGTGGTTTTGTTTCAGTCTCCGAAGAACCCAGCCTTAATACAGGCAGCCGCGTCCTTATACCCCTGAGTACGCCGAGAAGCCTCCATCGACGGGAATGGTCACGCCGGTGATGAAGCTCGCCGCCTCGTTGTTGAGGAGGAAGAGCACCGCGCCGCAAAGCTCCGTCTCTGTGTTTCCGAAACGTCCCATGGGCGTGGCCGCGAGGATCTTGTGTGTTCTCTCCGTAGGCGTTCCGTCAGGATTGAAAAGCAGCGCCTGGTTCTGCTTGCTTGAGAAGAAACCGGGAGCGATGGCGTTCACGCGGATACCCACCTTGGAGAAATGAACCGCCAGCCACTGAGTGAAATTAGTGACAGCGGCCTTCGCGCCTGAGTAGGCGGGGATCTTGGTCAGAGGCGTGTAGGCGTTCATCGAGCTGATGTTAAGGATGCAGCAGCCCTCCCGACCGACCATCTGCCTGGCAAATGCCTGTGTCGGGAGCAAGGTTCCGATGAAGTTCAAGTTAAAGACGAACTCCACCCCACTCTTGTCAAGGTCGAAAAAGCTCTTGACATCGCTGTCGAGGTCTCCGTCCTCATAGTATTCCTTGTCCGTGGTGGCGCGGGGATTATTGCCGCCTGCGCCGTTGATCAGGATATCGCAAGGACCAAAATCAGCCTCGACCGCATCGGCTACAGCGAGACAGGCGTCCTTGTCAAGGACATTGCAAGCATATGCTTTCGCGACGCCGCCCTCGGCGACTATCTCATCAGCGAATTTTTGCGCCGCTTCCTGATTCAGGTCAAGCAAAGCGACCTTTGCGCCGGCTCTCGCCAGCACCTTTGCGAAGATAGAGCAAAGCACTCCTCCCGCTCCTGTCACTGCCGCTACCTTCCCACTGAGATCAGTATTTAAAACATTCTTCTTCATTCCGTTATCCTCCTCTATTACAGTGGTTTTCTACGACTGTAATATCTGACTTACAGACGCTACTCATACCATTAGTCTATGCGGCTCCTGTATTAATGCTGGTTTTGCCGCAGCAATATATGAATTACGGGTAATTGTCCAGCACACCAGACTCGGGATGCTGCGCATCCCTCGATGTAGGGCGGCCAACTATTATAATTCGCATATTACACGTATTACTAAATGCGCATCCTTCGATGTGGGGCGGCCAAA
Organism: uncultured Lachnospiraceae bacterium; assembly: GCA_902770965.1. Lineage (GTDB taxonomy): Bacteria > Bacillota > Clostridia > Lachnospirales > Lachnospiraceae > RUG11623. The sequence goes on from CACXUY010000002.1 coordinate 110,642, forward strand.
AATGCTGAAAAATTACAGTTACGTATGCAATCTACGCCGCTCCGTTATTTATCGAAAAAAACCGTATCATTTTCCTGCTTTTTCAGCGTCTTCCTTGTCCATCAGGTCCCAGGCTCCGAGCATGTACATGATGCCAAGCGCACGGTCATAGAGACCGTATCCGGGGCGGACATTCCCGGGCTTCTCATCCCACAGATGTCTTCCGTGGTCAGGACGGATATATCCCTCATAGCCGCAGTCATGATAAGCTCTCAGGATGTCAAGAATGCCGGTCTCGCCGTCACAATCACGGTGACTTGCTTCTGAGAAATCGCCGTTTTCAAAGTGCTTGATATTTCTTATGTGGGCGAAGGCGATGCGGTCGCAGTGCTTCCGCACTATGTCCGCGACAGTGTTTTTCGGATTCGCGTTGAGGCTGCCCGAGCACAGCGTCAGGCAGTTGTAGGGATCGTCGACCATCGTGAGAAGATGCTCTATGCTCTCCTCATCCACCATCAGGCGGGGCAGTCCGAAGATATCCCACGGCGGATCATCCATATGTACAGCCATCTTGATATCACACTCGTGGCAGACGGGCATGAGCTTCTCCAGGAAATAGCGGAAATTCTCCCAGAGCTTCTCCTTCGTCACGTCCTTGTAAGCTTCAAACAGCTCATCGAGCCTCGCCATCCTCTCAGGCTCCCAGCCAGGGAATGTCATGTGATATTTCTCCGTGAAGGACATGACATAATCCGCCATCTCCTTCGGATCATTCTGGATCATGCTCGCCTCATAGTAAAGCGCCGTTGAGCCGTCTCCGACCGGGTGGAAAAGATTCGTCCTCGTCCAGTCGAAAACCGGCATGAAATTGTAGCAGATTACCTTCACTCCAAAAGGCGCGAGGTTACGGATGGTTTGGATATAGTTTTCGATATATCCGTCGCGTGTCGGAAGCCCGATCTTGATATCATCGTGGACATTGACCGACTCGACCACGTCGGCGTTAAAGCCCGCTTCGCGTATCTTCGAGACCTCCTTCTCGATCTCCTCAGGCTGCCAGACCTCTCCCGGCATCTTGTCGTGAAGCGCCCAGACTATGGTGCTCACACCGGGTATCTGCCGTATATCGGACAGAGTGATCTTGTCATTTCCCTCGCCGTACCAACGAAAACCCATTTGCATCGGCATAACAATCCTCCTTATTAATTATTATGATTTATGTATAAGCTCGCCGCCGCTTTTACTGGGAGCTATATCAACAGCCTGTTCCCTCTGCAGTACTCGAATTGTATGTTAACATTTACTATTGACCATTATGGTACAATTTCACGAAAATCGCAAGTTCTTCATATTAAAATAATGTTACTGTTCAGCACCCCAGACTCGGGATGCTGCGCATCCCTCGTTGCGGGGCGGCCAGAGGTGCTTAATAATCACAAAATAGCAATAATCCAAAGTTCAACAGCACGGTTGCTTTATAAAGCCCAATCGCAGAGCATACATGAACTGAACGCTTGCGCCACATCATCCAAAGAAGCAGATGGGAGACTGACAAGATCAACATTCATAGCACGCATGTGCTGCCACGACGTATAGAAGTCGTTGCAGCATACATGCGTGTATGAATGCATACCTATATGGCCACCCTGCTTCGCAGGGGGGCGACTTCTAAAGAAATGAAGCGTGTGTGCCGCCTTGCGCTCACTAAAAAATCAACGGCCACTGACATACAGGTGAACGCCCATTTTTCCGGTCTTATGGCATAAAAAAGGCTGCGCTTTAGAGATTACCGCTCCCCTGACGCAGCCATAAGACGCATCGTCCCACAATTATGCACCAACATGCACCAAAAAGGCTTATATATAGCCTTTTGAGGTTATATATAAGCCTTTTATAGTGGAGCATAGGGGATTCGAACCCCTGGCCTCTTGACTGCCAGTCAAGCGCGATCCCAACTTCGCCAATGCCCCGAACAACGATGTTATTATACCACAACGTGGGCACTTTGCAAGTCTTTTTTTTGTTTTGTGAAAGTTTCTACAGCATCGAGAAAAACCATGCTGAAGTGAAAAGTTAAGTTCCAATCCCGGGCGAGGCTTTCTCCTCCCCATGTCACCTGCACATTATTACACAAACATGCACCTGATGGCATTGAGCACGGCGAGCACCATGACCCCGACGTCGGCAAATATCGCCGCCCACATATTGGCGACTCCGAAGGCTCCCAGAACCAGACAGCCAAGCTTGACTCCGATGGCAAACCAGATGTTTTCCTTGACTATCCTGAGGCATTTTCTGGAAATACTTATAGCCGTCACTATCTTCAGCGGATCATCGTCCATGAGGACGACATCGGCAGCTTCTATCGCGGCGTCAGAACCCATGGCTCCCATCGCGATCCCTATGTCCGCCCGGGAGAGCACGGGCGCGTCATTCAGCCCATCCCCGACAAATACGACTCTCTCCTTATCAGAATGCTTTGCAGCTATTAATTCCTCTATCTTTGAAACCTTATCCTGCGGAAGCAGTTCACTGAACACCCTGTCTATGCCAAGCTCTGACGCGACCCCTTCCGCCACGCTCTTCTTGTCGCCGGTAAGCATGACCGTACTCTGTATGCCATTTTTCTTCAGCTCGGATATCGCCTGCTTGCTGTGAGGCTTCACTACGTCAGAGATCACTATGTGCCCGGCATACTCATTGTTGACGGCAACATGTATTATGGTGCCTTCCTTATGGCAGTCATGCCAGGCGACGCCCATCTGCTCCATCAGCCGTCCGTTCCCCACGGCAACCACATCTCCGTTCACCTTCGCGGTTATGCCGCGGCCGGCGATCTCCGTCACGTCCTCGATCCGGCAGCTGTCATGCTCGTTCTTATACGCCTTTTTGATAGAATTCGCTATCGGATGCGTCGAATGCCTCTCGACATGAGCCGCCAAATGCAGCAGCAGATCCTTATCCATGTCCTCATGCGGATGAATAGCGACGACCTCGAAGACCCCATGTGTCAAGGTCCCTGTCTTGTCAAAGACGACCGTCTTCGCTTCAGAGAGGATCTCGAGATAGCTTGAGCCCTTCACGAGGACTCCGCGCTTGCTGGCTCCGCCCAGCCCGGCGAAGAACGAGAGCGGGATGCTGACAACAAGGGCGCAAGGGCAGCTTATGACCAGAAATGTCAAAGCCCTGTAGAGCCATGTCCCCCATACAGGCGCGGCTCCTGACAGCATGAGAACAAGCGGCGGCAGGACTGCCAAGGCAAGTGCCGCCAGCACGACCGCGGGAGTGTAGACCCGGGCAAACCTGGTGATGAAATTCTCGGACTTCGACTTCCTTGAACTCGCGTCCTCAATCAGTTCGAGAACCTTCGAAGCCGTAGACTCGCCGAACTCCTTGGTTGTCTTGATCCGCAGCAAACCGTTCAGGTTGATGCAGCCGCTGACCGCCTCAGAGCCGGGCTTAACATCCACAGGGACAGACTCTCCGGTCAGGGCGGCGGTGTCCAGGGAAGAATTTCCATCAACCACGATTCCATCGATAGGTATCTTCTCTCCGGGCTTGACCAGAATAACCGTCCCGATCTCAACTTCATCAGGGTCGACCTGTTCGATCCCGCCGTCCTCAGCCTCAATATTGGCATAGTCAGGTACTATATCCATAAGTTCAGAGATATTCTTCCTGCTCTTGCCGACCGCATAGCCCTGAAACCATTCACCGATCTGATAGAAAAGCATGACAGCGACAGCTTCCGAGTAATCGCCGCTCTTATCGTAGATGGCAAGTGCTATGGCTCCGACAGTAGCGATGGACATGAGAAGATTCTCATCAAGCGGCTGCCTGTTCTTGATGCCCTTGAACGCTTTGATCAATATGTCATAGCCTATGATAAGGTAAGCGGCCATCCACATGATGAGCCGTATCACGCCTGTCACGGGCGCGGCAAAAAGCACGGCTATGATTAATGCCGTCACCAAAATCCTGACAAGGTTCTTTATCTGCTTCTTACTCATGACAATCACTTCTTTCCGCAAATCCTGAAGTCAAATGAACACTTCGCAGTCGTCCTCGACCTTCTTACAATTCTGCCTGACCTTAGTCATGACTTCCTGCGGATCAGCCCCGTCCTCAAACTCAACCTTCATCTTCAGCGTCATAAAGTTCACGGTGCAGGCCTTGACCCCTTCTGTCGCCGACGCAGCCCGCTCCATCTTATCAGCACATGCCGCACAGTCAACATCGATCTTATAGGTTTTCTTCATTGTATTATCCTCCATAATAAGCCATGCTTGTAACGATGCAGAGCGAAACGATTAAATAATTGCTTAATCATTTAAGCATATTATACTCCTGTGAGCCCTCACCTGTCAACTCCCCTCCTCCGGGTTTTATTATAGTCGTTTTAAGCTGCGGCTCCTTATGGTATAATATGATCGACTTGCTTAAGAACAGGCAAAGAGTCCCACAGATTGCCAATCAACCCAAGCTCTGCGAAAGAGGTGTCTCCATGAAGCATTTACCCGACCTCCCCCATCATCATAACAACGGCACGCACAGCCACTTCATTCCTGATGTTCCGGATACCGATACCATCGGATTCGTCGCGGATGCCATGAAACAGCTCGGAGACGCGTCGAGGCTTCGTATATTCTGGCTCCTATGTCACACTGAGGAGTGCGTCGCGAATATTGCTGCCCTGGTCGAAATGTCAAGCCCTGCCGTGTCCCACCATCTCCGCCTCTTAAAATCCTCAGGACTCATAATATCCAGAAGGGACGGAAAAGAAATGCTGTACCGGGCTGCCGACACAAGGCTGGTAAACGCGCTGCACCTCATCATAGAGCAGCTTGCTGAGATATCCTGTCCCTCAGAGACGGGCAATTAACATCAAAAAAGCTGTGAACGACCAGGCGATAATCCTCATCATTCACAGCTTTAGAGCCTCCGGCGGATCGCAAAAATGAGCATCGGTAAGCGGCTGCAAGCAGGTGCGCCGCTGCGTATTCCGCAGCTTATATTCAACCATCAAGCGTTCGCCAGGAGTATATTCTGTTTAAATACATCCGCGGGGAGCGGCCGTGAAAAATAATACCCCTGCACGACATCACAGCCTGCTTCCCTGAGAAGCATCATCTGGTTCTCAGTCTCAACGCCTTCTGCCACGACCGGAACCTTCAGATAGCGGGCAATATCCAATATGAGCTCCACGAGGCGCAGATCCTTATCATCCCTTTCAATATTCCTTATAAAAGCTATATCCATCTTCAGAACATCGACCGGCATGGACGAAAGCATGTTCAAGGACGAGTAGCCTGAGCCGAAGTCATCCATCTCGAACTCATAGCCCTTCTTTCTCAGGCGTTCGATAACCTGAATGAGCTGGTCCGCGTTCTCGGTATAGGCTGATTCGGTCACTTCAAGCTTCAGGCACTCCGGGCTTAAACCATTTTCTTCGACCAATGAACGCAGGCGTTCCTCAAGACCTGAATCAAAAATATCCACTCTGGAGAGATTGATCGAAACCGGAAGGGTTATGCCAAGCTCGTCACGCCATCTAGCTATCTGACCGGCTGCCTCTGCCCATACATAATGATCCAGAAGGCTTATCTGCCCATTAGCTTCGAGCAGTGGGATAAATTCACCCGGTGATATCATTCCTAGCTCAGGATGATTCCACCGCACCAACGCTTCGGCACTTGTCAGCCTTGGAGGATCGCACTGTATCTTATACTTCGGCTGGTACCATACCTGAAACTGTTTTTCCTCCAGGGCCTTCCGCAGATCGTTAAGGAGCTGCTGGCTTCTCATCTCGCGCCGTCCCATCTCCCTGTCATAGATTATGACCCTGGATGTATAGTCGCCCTTTATCATGCCGCAGGCGGTCCTTGCGCAGTCGAACTGCTGCACAGGGTCTTTGCCCGGCTCCCAGGGCTTGATGCCCACCCGAAGTCGTATGCTGGCATTATGTGAAAGGCTGTCGAGACTCGCCTGAAAACGTTCTGCCACCTTCGGCCAGTCCTCTCTGGGAGGGCAATAAATGTCGAAACGATCCGCTTCAACACGGCTGGCTATACCGCCATTCTCATCAACAAAACGCTGAACCTCAGCTCCCAGAGCCTTGAGCACTCTGTCCCCGAAGTCACGCCCATGTATCGCGTTCACGGAATGAAAGCGGTCTATATTCATGACCACCGCGTCCATGTGGCTCTCCGGCTTCTCCCGATAAAGCCTGTTGGCATATACCAGGAAGAAGTTCCAGTTATAAAGGTTCGTCAGCTGATCACGTTCCGCCTCGGATATTATCTGACGCCTTTCATTCGATCTTGTCTTCTCACGAACATTCAGCAGAAGCAGGAACATGATCGAACTCACAACTATGGCTAAGGCCGCAAGCACCATGGGCAGGTTGTCTTTTAGGTAATCCGCGAATGTAACCCTTTCTTCCACGAACGCATACCTGGTAAGAGCAGCGCTGACAGCGGAATCGGGGATGAGACGTATTACCTTGTTAAGGATAGAATACAGACAGTCATCTTTCCGCCTCAAGGCGAACGACATCTCCATGGCTTTGCCGGTGGTCACCGTCAAGAGCTTGTATTTCGAACAGAACTCGGTCATCCTGTTGAGGCGGTAACTGCTGACTAAACCGCAGTCTGCCTCGCCGTCACTGATAGCCTGAAAGCCGCCTCTTACATCATCGGCAAATAATATGTTCCATTTTGGGAAATAGTCCTTCACAAAGGTCACGTAATTGGGATTGCCCTCTATGATGGACACCGTCATCTCTCTCTCCGGCGACACTCCCTGATGATCCGAAGCCCTGACTGCCGCGTACATCTCAGTGCTGACGACAGGATTCGTGCTGACGATTCCAAGGGTCTCGCCGTCATATGAGCTCATATTGACAGGATAAACACAGTCGATCTCTCCGTTCCGAAGCGCTTCGATGGCGCTGTCGGTGGTATCATAAGCATGAGGCTCGAATGCGATATTCGCGCTTATCTCACTGGTCTCGGCGAATTTCAGAAAATCGGACAGAGCTCCGACGAGGCTGCCCGTCCCATCGTCCAGGTCACAGAAAGGCATGAAATCTTTTCTGTACCCGACGCGGACCACGCCATGTCCCTGGAGCCATTCAGCTTCATCTTCTGTCAAGAAGGAGTTGATCCCCTGGATTCCAATATATTTCTCGTTCATCTGCTGATTGAAGAAACGATTGTCCTCCAGGATGCGGTTCATAGCGGCATCCAGTTCCTTTTTAAGATCCGGGCGTTTTTTGTTGACCCCAAAATAAAAATCCGATGATCCGATTTTACAGACAGGTACTATGTCCTCAGCGCCACCATAAGCATCGAGAGTAACCAGCATGTCGATCTCTCCCCGCCTGAGCATGTCAAAAAGCTCCGGCGACTTCTCGGTGAGTTCCACGATCTGAGGTTCAACATCGTGATTCCTGGTCCAGTCTATAAACAGCTGCTCCTGTATGCTGTTCTTGTTTACTCCTACACGCTTGCCGTTGAATGTGGAAAAATCCCTCGGATCTATCTCCTTATTCCCTCTGAAGATAAAAGCATGATAATCCTCAGATCCCATCTCTTCAGAAGAATACAGAATCTTTTCGGCTCTCTCAGGCGTATAAGACACGTCGCTTAACAGATCTATATCGCCGGCGACAAGCATATCAAAAAGCTCGGACCAGCTCCCCTCCACATATTCGTAAGACCACCCGGTATAGGTAGCGACCTCCTGCTGATATTCGTAACCATATCCTGATTTTCTGCCGAACTCATCCGTCTGGTGGAAAGCTGATTCGTACCAGCCTACGCGCACGACCTTCCCCTCTCCAGTCGAACGATATGCATAGGCAGGTATAGCCGTTCCGAACGTCAGAACCAATACAAGCAAGCTTATTATGTGTCTTATATAACGCATCACTAACATCCCTCCACATGCCCGTAGCTTTCCTTCTGAGACCTGACGAAAGCTGCATAGGGAACTGAGACATTGCGGCAACGTCAGAAATGAGGCAACATGAAAAAAACGATTCCAGAAAAAATAACAGTCAAATCAACAGGTGTAATTATTTGCTTTTGCAGTATAATACATATCCATACATATGTCAACGCGTTCTAAGCTCTTATAAATCTCTCGTCACTGCCTATGTCTTCGCTGACAAACCTCTCCGCTGTCATATGCAGGTCATATTTTTCGCGCAAGGCGGCAAGCTGAGCCATCATGGGGGACTCATGATGAGCATCTATCGCCCTTTGGTCTGTCCAGGAATCGATGAGCAGGACCGTCTCCGGGTCGTCTATGGGCTGAAAATACTGATAGCGAAGATTGCCCGCCTCAGCCCGGATACGCTCCGCGATGCCGCTGCTCTCCATCTCCTGCGCGAATTTCCTGGCATTACCGTTCATGCCCTTGTAATACAGATTGACTGTGATCATTCGTATACTCCTTTCATACTATGGTTCAGACTCCAGCGCTGCTTAGTCAAAAGACGGACCGCGTACACTTCCATTCTCAACGCGATATCGCAGCTGTTCAGCGCCCCGGTCTCAGGATGCCACGCGCCCCTCGTTGTGGCAGCACAGGCGTGCTATGGATGTTTACATAGTATCATTTATCGGAGGAAAAATCACTCCTTTGTTTTGATTTCCGTGAAACAAATAATACTGTAACTCTAATCAACATATAATTTAACCCGGGGAGATATGGGGCATAAGCCACAGACCTCCCCGGACATTAATTCACGTTCATTCGAAAAAGTGTCAGCCTTTGGCATCTATGCTTTCATAGGCGGCCCACCTCGAAACGGCGAGGCAATAAATGGATGCGCGCATACACGAACTCAGGCAGCCACGGTTTTTGTGCATTGCGGCAGCACCTGCGGTGCTACGCAGGCCTGCTGTTTTTCAACCGGGCTTTGTGTTCATACATCATATGGTCTGCCCGCTCAAAAACCGTCTCCACACTGCGGTCCTTGTCGAATTTTGACATGCCGCAGGCTATCTGGACCTCGCCCTTTAGCTTATTGGCCGCATTTATCGAATTCATCGACTCCAGCAGCTCATCTATACGCTGATAATCAAAGCCCTGGCATATCACCACGAACTCATCTCCGCCTATCCTGAAGACCGGACTGTGCTTGAAGACATTGCAGATGATGGAACAGGCTTTACGGATATAAGCATCCCCCGCCCTGTGCCCCAAAGTATCATTGACGGTCTTCAAGTCATTTATGTCACAGATCACTACGGCAAACTGCAGGCTTTCGTCCGTCTCGATCTGCTCATTCAGCTTAGTCTCAACGTCCACATAAGCATGCTTGTTCTTAACCCCTGTAAGTTCATCCTTGATCGCCATTGTCTGCGCGGCCGACAGGTTGTTCGCGTATTCCTTCTCGTGACGTACCTGAGCGTCTATATCAAGCAGGCCCACTATAAGCTTTGTCCTTCCTTCCTCCTCTATCTTGGCGGCTTTAAAGCTCACATATATAGGGCGGCTTTCCATCACCAGCCGATAATCCAATATGAAAACTCCGTTCTGATCGATCACCTTAAGGATGTTCTCCTTGTTAACCTTAGAACAGAACAGATTGAGATCATCAGGGTATACTACACGAAGGCCGTTTTTAATTGTTGTGGCAAAGAAATCGTTTCCTTGCTTTGCTATGCCAAGCCCCTCATAAGATTTAATGGCACTGAATTCCATATAATTATCATCTTCAAGGTCAACTATATACATGACGATCAGGTTGTTGTTCAGCGTCTTGAGACGCATATAGGTCTTCCTGTCCTCCCGTGAACGTTCTGCTGCCTTTCTGTCCTTGAGCTGCGTATCTACGTTATTGATGCCGATGATGATATGGCGGTTGTCTCCTGAAATCCGGGTGGCTTTCATGCTGACGTATGTAGGGACGCCGTTGATCATCAGCCTATAATAATATACGAAAGCCCCGTGCTTCTTGATGGCTTCAAGGAGGGAATTCTTGTTAAGTACGTTTAGGAAGCCTCCAAGGTCGGCCTTATAAATAAGGTTAAACGCATTCTTTTTACTGTTTTCAAAGAAATCCACCCCTCGCTCCTGCCTCATCTTATGCCCCCTCTCCGTCCTGGAGCCATATTCTATGTACTCATCTGTCAGAAGGTCCACATAATACAGGTCAAAATAATCTTCTGACAGGGCATGGACCATGTTTTCATATATAGCCGTCGTGTTAAGAGCCTCCTGATAGGCGGCAAAGGTCTGTTCGTTCGCCCTCTTAGCTGACTCCATCTCGGTGATATCCATGGACATCTTCAATATGCATAGACGTCCGTTCGCGTCATAGTACCTAAGCTTAGTTGTCTGGAGCTGACGTTGATTTCCGAGGGCGTCAGAGATGTCCTCATTTACGATATACGGCTCATCCATGACCTTGACCTTCTCGGCTTCGCCCATAAAGTATGCGGCAGTGTCCGGGCCAAAGAGCTCATGATCCGTCAGGCCGACTACGTCTGCCGGAGTCTTCTTGTTGGCAAACTCAGCAAATGCCTGATTGCAGGCAATATAGGTTCCTGTCATCGCGTCCTTTGAAGCGCACATCGCCGGCATATTATCCATCAGGACAGAGATGGATTCCTTCAGTTCAGCTATCTCCTTCGCGGCCTTGACAACCTCCTCAGCCTCATCAAGCTGCTCACCCAGCATCCTTGTTTCCTTGTAATTGTTCAGCATGATGATGGTTGACAGCATAAACAGCCCCAGGGAAACCATGGTATGCAGCATATTTGTCCTGCTGATCTGATTCGCCTGTTCATGCAGGAAAGCCACCCTTGCATCCTCCACGTCTTCATTGGTAACAGAAAACGCATGCTCCTGATGATATTGGAATATTCTCTCCACGGCATCATTCGCGGCGTTTTGCGTAGCTCTTGACACCCACATCATTGAGGCGAAAAGCACCATTACAAGAAGAATTATCCATACGACCCTGCGGTCTCTGTATCCGCGGCTCTTATCATGCAGGATAAGGTACCTGAAATACGCCAGTCCCAGCAGTGACCACACTATGAACAGAGCATAGGATTCCGTCGCCATTGCCTCAAATGAAAGCAGGCCTGGCACCAGGAGCATCACCATGAAGAAAATCATCAGTCCGATGCCCGCGATGCCTGTATACTGTTCCAGTTTTCTGCCTCTTTCCTTCGCATGAAGATAGACCGAGTGGGAGATAAGTCCATAGATCATTGTCGCGCCAAGTGTCGTGACATCCACGATCCAGCCTATGGCAGTCCTTCCGAGGAATGGGATGAAAACTGATATAAGGGTGATAACGTATATGGAATTGCGGGGAATGCCTCTTTCACTGAGCTTTGAGAATATGGGCGAAGCCTCCCCTTCTCTTCCCGCCGCGAAAATGAGGCGGCTCAAAGCCAGCATATTTCCAATAAGGCTGGTCAGTATAACTCCGAACAAGGCAAACATCAGCACCGCGATGCCCATCCGGCCAAGATAGTGATCAGCAGCGTAAAAAGCAGGCACGGCTTTAATGCCCTCAAGATTTCTCATATCACGGATATAAGAAAGCCAGCTGTCATATTCCGGAGGATAAGCGGAAACAGAGAGCATGCAGACCGCTATGTACATGAACGTAGTCACCAGAACAGAGGATAACAGTATCCCTCTGACTTTTTTTACCGGGAACGTGTACTCCTCAGCAAAATGAGATATATTTTCAAAACCGATGAATGCCCACGGAGAAATGGTAGCTATGCGGATTATCTGGGCAAAATCACCGGCATTTTCCGTGTACATCGGCTCATAGCTGAAAGCACCCTCATGCCGGAGCATGGCAAACAAAGCGCACACCGTAAAGCCTATGGAAAAAGCAAAGGCCGCGATCACCATTATTACGTTTGGAATGCGCGAGCTTCTGGAACACAAGAGGCAGATTACAACGATAGAGCAGATCGATAGCAGCGCCTCGCCGAACCATACCTCATATCCGAATATATGATAATGAAAACCGAACCGAAATATATCGCCCAGAAAAAACCTCGCGAATAGCGGGACAGATGTTATATTTGCCCACAATATCGCCATATAAGTCAAAAGCACGAACCAGAAAGCAAGGAAGCCCATGTCCTTGCCCCCTATGTGCTTTTCAAAGGTATATAGGCCGCCCGCGTTCGGTGACGAGCGTATCATATACTGTAGATTCCAGGTGATCACCAGGATCACCGCCATCCCGATCAGAAGGCCATAAACCGTGCCAAGTATTCCCGATTGCTTCAGATAGGTATTGCAGGTCACAATAAAAGAACCCCATCCGATACTGGTTCCGACTGAAAAAGCCCACATTCCAAGAGGCGTGAAAGCCGGACGCACGTCAGCTTGGTCGACACCTTTTTTTATCGCGTTTGGTATACCCACTCTATCAAAACCCATCCTTACGATAATTCCTTCCTGATAATAGATACATCGACATAAGAAGAATGCCAAGCATTCGGAACCTTAGGATAAGCTCTCCAGAAACCTTAGGATAAACTCTCCAGAAACCTTAGGATAAGCTCTCCAGGAGCTTTACCGCTTCCCTGTAGATATCAGCGTAATCAGCCGAATAGTGCTCTCTTACCCTTTTCGTCGCGTTTTTGAACAGATCATGTTCCGGGTAATTCACTATCGTCCCCAGTTCCTTGAGCTGTTCTATTATCATATCCTCATTCTTCTTGCTTGCCAGTCTTTCCTCGGCGGCGTACTTTTCCGCAGCTTCTTTGATGATCTTTTTGTTGTCCTCGGATAAGCTTTGCCACGTATCCTCATCGATAAGCAATGACCAGAGATTATACGCGTGTTTTGTGACCGCTACATATGGCATGACCTGGTAATCCTTGTCCCGCAAAAATGTCGCAAGCGTAAGCTCCGCCCCCGTATAGATTCCTTTTTTTAATGAATCATACAGCTCGCCTACTATTGAAACCTGCGGCTCCGCGCCAAGCTCAGAAAGCATATCCATCATCAGAGGACTCTTTACAGTAGCTATGACCATGCCGGACATATCTGAAGGAGTATTGATCTGTCTTGAGGAAGCCAGGTTTCTAAAGCCTCCGCAAAAATGCGATAGGACACGCATGCCATAATCCGGAAGCTTCGCCTCGATCCTGGCGTTGATGTCACTTTCCGCAAAAGCCCATGCGTCATCGTAGTCCTTAAAGATGTAAGGCAGGCCTGTCACATAGAAGTCCGGAACCGACACATCCGCCAGGTACGCGTTGGCGCAGAGCACGATGTCCAGCTTATCGGAATTCTTTCCGATCTCCTTGAGCAGGTTAACCATGTCAGGATACTCATCTATGTAGTGGATCTGCGGCTGCATCTCTCCTTTTGAATTCACCATCAGCTCTTCTGCAAAATCCCGAAAATAGGCAGACCGCCAGTCGTCCTTGGTGAAAGAAATTCCGATATCCAGCTTAACAGCTCCATCCTCGCTACTTTTATCCTTTTGCCTGCACCCGGCAATGCCCAGAGCAGCCGCTGCAAGCAGGAAGCCCACAGCTACCGCCACACAAAGTCGTCTTCGTTTTCTTCCATTCATCATATTATTTTCCTTATAAATCGATGCGTCAGGTCACTTCAGTGGCCGGAGCACCCGGTCCGGTTCCGTAAATGAAGGTGATCCGGTTTTTGCCTTTCCTCTTAGATTCATAGAGCGCATCGTCGGCGCGTTTATAAGCATTGTCGACCACCTTGTCCTCAGGCAATATCTCGGTTATGCCGATCGAGGCCTTCAACCCATGGATCTCTCCGTCTTCCACACGGTTGAGGCGGCTTAGCAGATCGGCCATCATCATCCGGACCTCTTCTTCGCTGCTCTTGTCACGGACAAAGACAATGAACTCATCACCGCCCAGGCGACCTGCAAAAGACCCCCTCTCTCTTATGACCTTCTCTTTGTATCCCCATTTCTCTGAAAGGTCAGTCTGCAGGACATCATTGATGATCCCTCCCGCGATCCGGATCGCCCTGTCGCCGACCTGATGTCCCAGCTGGTCGTTGATCTGCTTGAATCCATCCAGGTCAACTAAGCATAGTGCCATATATGGAGCACGCTCTTCCATAGCGATGCCGCTGAGATTGAAAAAGGTCTTTCTTTCCAACAGTGACGTCAATGAATCAAAACTGGATTTGACTTCAAGCTCACGATAAAACTGGATGTTCTGATTATTGATTATGAACTGATGGAGTCTTACGCTTTGAAATTGATAATGCAGTACAAGTGACAGTCCGAGTATTATGATGGTATTGCAGATATCCTGATAAGAAACGGAACTGGGCTTATTCACATGCGAAAAATAGATAAAGACTATCGCGCATATGAGCTGGATACAGATCATACGGAACATCGTCTCGATAAAAGACATGGCGATGACGAGCATTATAATAAAGAACATAAAGGCTATCATGTAAGGAGACGCGTTTGATGTGACGATACCGTACGACACGAGAATCCCAATGTTCAGCAGTATCGGGATCACCTTGAGCCGATGTACTATCGGGATGAATCTGGTGATAAGTATATAGGCCAGAGCTGCAGCAATATAAACCGCGTATATCCACTTATTGCGCCTGTCAACATTCAGCCAGTCGAACTTCGCGCATACAAAGCATAAAATATTTACGAGCAGAAACCACCAGTCAATGATCTCCGCATGCTGGCGGTTCGACATGCCGATGGAATCCTCGCAGCCCTTATATTCTTCTTTTGAAATGCCATAATAGTTAAACTTTTGAAACATGTGGGATCTCCTGAAATACGGCAAACTATAATATCTCTGCTGGCAGCCTGAGCATACGGCTTTTCAGGTGTTCCCCCCTAAAACGGACACTTATGTTATTATTGTAACTCATAGTTTATCTTATTTCAAGATAAGTTTCGTTTATTAATCGTTTAATTTTCAGAATAATACCAGATAAACATCAGATTACAACAAAAAAAAATCGTCTGTCCGGCGTACATTGCGAAACAGACGATTAGCGCTTTATACAACATCAGCGATCATGAAAAAGTACACGGCGATCATGAAAACATGCCCGTCACTCATGCCCCTGTCTATGCCGACAAACAGTCGTTCAGGCCCACGTACCATCCCGGAATACAGGAATCATGCTCCCATCCGGGCGCACGCCGTCGATAGCCAGATCATCCGCGCCGACCATGAAATCAACATGGATTATGGAATCATTTACTCCTCGCTCACGTGCCTGCCGCATGGTCATGTCATTGCCGCCCGGCAGAACCTCCTTGAAGCCCATGCCCAAGGCGCAATGGCAGCTCGCGTTCTCATCAAATAGCGTCGAATAGAAAAGGAAACCGCATTTATTCACCGGGCTTTCTTTGGGAACCAGTGCCACTTCGCCAAGCATCGACGCGCCTTCATCCATCTTCAGCATCTGTTCCAGAAGTTCCTGTCCCTTGGCAGCCCTGCAGGAGACAGCCCTGCCATCCCTGAAGGTTATGGAGAAATCCTCTATGAGCTGGCTGTTCCACGAGAGAGGCTTGACTGAGACCAGGGTGCCCTCGCACCTTCCCGCGGCGGGGGTGCTGAAGATTTCCTCCGTCGGCATATTCGGGATGTAGAAGACGCCGTTCATCGAATTCGTTACGCCCGCGCCCTCCCATCTGGCCTCCGGGATAAGGTCCACGGTGAAATCAGTGCCATTAGAGCTCCTGTAACGCAGTGATGTGAAGCCCTGTTCGTTCAGCCAGGACGCCTTCTTCTCGATAAAGTCCACGTGAGCCTTCCAATCCGATACAGGATCATTGTCCTCATCGACGCGGACGGTCCTCAGAATGGCCTCCCACAGCCTCTCAACGGCATCATCAGCGTCAGGGAAGCATTTCCTCGCCCATTTTTCAGATGGATAAGCCGCGATCACCCACTGATGCTTACCTTCTATGGCATCCCTGTAGGGCTTCAGCACCCTTGACCGGCTCTGCGTGACAGATGACAGCTTCTGTGTGTCTATGCCGCTCATCGCGTCAGGATCCTCGGATTCGATGTAGATACGGCAGGGCAGGTCTTCTGTCATCTGCTTCATCTTGGCTTCTTCCCAGGGCAGGACCTCGGATAGAACCTCCTGATCGGCATATTGAAAATCAAGGCGCCGCTTAACATCACTGAGCCAGTCCACATTTACTTTTTTGGCTCCGGCTTCATAGCATTTTTCCATGACCATCGAGGCAAACTCGTGCTGCTCCACGGCGATGATCAGCTGCACTATCTGCCCCGGCTGGACATTCGCGCCGGTACGCACGATAAGCTCGGCATATTTATTCAATAGTTTATCGGATATCCTCATTTTTCTGTCACCTCATATATTATTTGTGTCGGTGAAGCCGGCTTCTCCCTCCAGCTTCAAGGACGTTTACAGTATACAGTCAAAAAGGCCGGCAATCAACAACATCCTGTAACAGCTCGATATGACTTATGCTCAGCCTATACTCAGCCGGGCGGCCACAGGCGCTGAATAAATACAAGGTCGAGTAGATTTGGGGATTGCTCCCCACCCCCCCTCTACAGAACTTATCCCGAAATTCGGGTTATCCTGAAAAAACAAATTTTCTCCTTATGCATTCATTCCATTCTTGGTGATATTTCAGGATAACTTATGTACCATAAGTAGTGGAACTATTATCTGATCCACTATGAGAGGTGCATATGGGAATGTATTTATCTGAACTCATCGAACAGGCAAATGAATGTTTGAAGAGCATTGGGTTATCATCAGGATCAATAGACGATTACCAATGTTCTGCGTTTCGACCACTTGAAAGGAGGCTTGGTAATCCATATATTGCTGATGCAAAAACTATTATAGATGAAGAAACGTACTTTTTGAATCTATTTGATGACGGGATCATTAGCAGGCAGACTCTGAACTGGCGAATACGGGGAATCCGTATACTCTCCGAAGTTTTTGATACTGGTTGTTTTCAATGGAAGGTTTTTGGCAAGAAAGAGCAAATATCCATTCCTAAAGATTATGAAATAGTACTCGACCAGTTTATCGAAACCCAGAAATGCGGTGACAAGCGAAAAGCCATTAAGCAATCTATCTGTCGGAGATTTCTTCACTTCATCTCCGAAGAAGGGATTTTGAATGTGGCTTCTATTCTTCCGCATCATGTCAGTGCTTTTATTGCTCATATTTCTGAAGACCGTCCAAAAAGTATGGACGATGTTATTACTTCACTCAGGGGCTTTTTTGATTATCTCTGCAAGTCTGGAATGTATGACAAACGCCATTGGCTGTTGCTTTCTGCTCCAAAGTGCAGGGATTACAGGGTTCGTGATTGCGTGAAAGTCGATGACGTGGTTTCCCTGCTTGGATGCATTCCCCGTGATAGCCCCAGCGGGAAAAGGGATTTTGCAGCGATGTCTCTTGCAGCGGTCAGTGGTTTGCGTGCGGGAGATATTGCAGCGCTTGAGCTTGGTGACGTTGACTGGCGGCGGTATGAAATCCGAATAGTCCAGGGAAAAACATCCGAACCGCTTTGTCTCCCGGTATCAAAAAGTATGTTGGATGCTCTGGCTGATTACATCCTAAATGGACGCCCAGAAACAGCTGACAGACATATTTTTGTGCGCCACTGTGCACCATATCAGGGGTATCATGATGGTGTCTCTGTTGCATGTATTTTCCGGAATACCTGAAAAAAGCAGGTATAGAACACGCTGTAGGAGATGGGAAGACTTTGCATGGCATGCGGCGAGGTCTTGGAACCAGTATGGCAGTCAACGGAGTTTCGGTTGATTTGATTGCCCAGGTTCTGGGACATAATGGGACAAAGGCCACAAAACGCTATATTTCTGCAGATGTGGAACGGCTTCGTGAATGCGCTCTTGACCTTATGTCATTAGGAGGTGATCTGTAGTGAACATCTCCGAACATGCCGAAGGAATGCTTTCGTACAAAGAAAGCCTTGGTTTTTCTAGAAATTCATATGATTACTACCTCAGGGATTTCTGCGATTATTTTTCACAGAACGATTATTCCCAGTTTACAGAAGAGACAGTTCTCCCATGGTGCGTCAGGCGACCGACCGAAATGCCGGAAGGATTCCGTCGCAGGATCACTCCATTACGCGAGTTTTCCAAATATCTGTGTGCTATAGGTGAAACGGACTATGTGGTACCAACATCTGTTTTTCCGATCATACACAGGGAAATCCCATATATTTTTACAGATCAGGAACTTCGAAATCTCTTTGCAGAATGCGATAAGGAGTCGTTCTGCGTTCAAAGCCCCTGCCGCCATCTGATCATTCGCGTGATTTTTAGGCTGATATACTGCTGCGGTTTACGCCCAAATGAGGGCCGAGAATTGCTGAGGTCTGACTTTAATGAGAAGGAAGGTACTATATTTGTAAGAAAAAACAAAGCACACAAGGAAAGAGTCCTTCCCCTTTCGGATGATGTAGCTACCATGTGTCGGAATTATCTGAATGAAACCCGAAGGCTTTTTCCCGGCACGGAATACATGTTTCCATCTCCAGACGGAGACAGCTATAATCGCAAATGGCTTTCTGCAACATTTCGCCGTCTTTGGAATGCATCAAACCCGGACAGCAAAGCAAAGAAAGTTCGTGTATATCTTCTTCGGCACAGGTTTGCTACTGCTGTCTTTATGAAATGGCTTGATGAAAAAGAGGATCTCTATGCAAAGATGCCTTACCTGAGTGCATATATGGGACATAGCCATTTCGAGGATACGGCTTACTATATACATTTATTACCTGAAAAGCTCCTCTCCTCCTCTACAGTGGATTGGTCCAGGTTCAGCAGTCTGATCCCGGAGGTGGAAGATGATGACGAATGATGCATTATACTTTTACCAGAAAGTACGAGATTACTTAAATGTATATCTTCCAAATCAAAGAGGAGCGAGCAAAAACACTATTAAAGCATACAGAGAAGCCATTAACGCATTTATTGACCATATCGTTTCTCCGGAGATGCCCCTGAAGAAGATTTCCTTCGCCTGCATTTCCAGGGATGCTGTAGAAGGTTTCCTGGACTGGCTCGAACAAGAAAAAGGATATAGTATCAGTAGCAGGAACCAAAGGCTGGCAGCTATAAAGTCATTTATAAAATACGTTTCGGAACGTGACAAAACACTTATGGTCTTAAACCTTGACGTGGCCGCTATTGCAAAGAAGAAAAACGGTAGCCCTCATGAGATTGAATTCTTTAGTGAAGCGGCCTTGAAAACGATACTTGCGCAGCCCGACCAAAGTAAACGTAATGGCCAACGTGACCTGGTTTTTATTATTCTTTTGTATGATACCGGAGCCAGAGTACAGGAGATCCTCGATCTTCAGATAAGGGATATCTGTTTAGATGGAAACAGCCCTTTTATCACTGTGACAGGAAAAGGTCGGAAAATGAGAACCATCCCAATCATGGAAAAGACTCGTGATCACCTAATACAGTATTGCCGAAAGTTCCATCCGTCCGCCCAACCAGATGATTATCTGTTTTACACCGATCGTAAAGGAACACGGTCGCAAATGTCAGCGGATAATGTAGGAAAATTTGTTGCAAAATATGGTAAACAGGGGCATACAGAATCATCAGAGGTTCCAGAACACTTATATCCTCATATGTTCAGACACTCACGTGCAATGCATCTTTATCGGAATGGCATGCCCTTGGCTTTAGTCGCAGAATGGCTTGGTCATTCAAAGATGGATACCACACGTCAGTATTATGCGAATGCAGATACAACTATGAAACAGGAAGCTATTGAAAAAGCCACTTCAAAACTCAACCCGCTAATAGCTGGTAAAACGGTTTTTGATTGGGATAATGATGAAGAACTCTTGAAGAAGCTTTATGGATTGAAGTAGCGGTAGTAAAGTTATCCCGACTTTCTGGAGAAAGAAGCTATAGTACAATGAGGTATATTATAAGTTTCTGGATAACCAGAAAGTCGGGATAAGTTCTGTAGAGGGGTTTGGGGAGCAATCCCCAAATCTACTCGACCACAAGGAGAGCCAACGATTACTTGACATATACGTTTCCATTGACATTATTGACATTATATTATATAATATCTTTCATTCCAAAATCGTGCGGCAAACCTAGGATGCCGCACATGCTTTATCAATGATCCTTCCGCTAGCGGCATGTAGTTCTACATGATTATTGATGAAGCTACAAACAAATTATCACAAAAGAAGCAAAACATGAATCTGAAAAAGTATGTACATCGTACTGCCAAATTCGCAGTAAGTATTGGTTTAGCATGCTCTATGATGGTATCAGCCAGTGTTAGTGCATCAGCCGCAGGCATTTCAAGAAGTGCAAGCACATTCAGTACTGCTTGGGAACGCTATGCTGCAACCTCTGACGGGCAAGGTAGTTTGACTTATGGTTTTAACACATGGTTAGTTAATGAAGATTATGCATGGGCGAGGCACAACACAAGATCCCATTATGCTGTGCTTAAAAATGGCAGCGGGTGGCATACAGGATCCGGGAAAAAAGCCGGAGCAACTTCAAGGGTAGATGTTACACATAAAGGCACGTATGTAACATACAGTTTAAACTATTGATAGAATGAGCAAAGAGAGCCCAGAATTAATTGGGCTCTCCTTGTATTTGCTAAATCATTAGAGTTGGTGACAAACTTGAAAGCATTAAAATATATTATTTACATCCTGTTTCTTGCGGTTGTCGTGTTTTTTACCTGCGAAATGTATCTGCTGAATATGGATAGCTTTGAAACAGAATATATTCGGACAACCATGTATTTGCCGTCTGATGTTCCATCAGAAGAAATGATATGGGATATAGAACAGGAAGCCGCACAGAATAACTTAAAAATCTTCACTGTTGTTAGAGAACTAAAATCATCTTATCAGACGGCAATCACTGTCTATGGTATGGAAGACGTATTCAGAACGTTGGAGAAAAACAGTAATCTATCCGAAGGAGAATATCACAGCATTCTTACAGGCGATACCACACTCCGATTTGATGATTTCAGTAATATCCATGATATGGTGGGGATTGACAGTTTCTATATTGTAGGAAATCTTATAGATGCTAGAAATTTTAAATCCGCGCTCATAGATAAGTACAGTGGTAATTTTCCAGATGAGGGTTACACATATTTGCATGCTGCAAGGAACATAATTGCCATATGGGCGATAGGATTACTTTTCTTTGTGCTTATTAGCATTTTTGAGGTATCCGTTGTGAAGAAAGAGACTTCGCTGAAGGTTATCCTAGGTTTTTCCCCATATTCCGTTATCCTGAAAAATATCTTTTGGGATATTGTTTTTTTTGTTGGAGTATATTTCGCAGAATATAGCATCATTCAGCGGCAATTTGGAATTAATTCCGATTTTTACGGCGTGATTTCAAGATGCGCCCTTATTGCATTGTGTATTTTGGATGCATGTATATTCTTGTCTCTTAGCCGTACCAATTACAAAATGAGTCTAAGCAGGGCATCAGCAGGCAAACTTATTATTGTAGTGGGATATTGTTTCCGCATTATAATATCTGCTGTTATTGTTTTCAGCATGACAGCATTTATTTCGATGATATCTGAGTATATCATATATGAAAGTGAAAGGGATTTCTTTACAAAATTACGCGATTATTCTTATATCTCAGCAGATGCAGCTGACAAAACACTCGAATCTACAGAAATGGCGATGGAATCTTTTTTCTCAGACCAGGAAGAAAAGGGCGATGTTTTTTTGAATGTTTATCTGGACAATGGGATATATACGGGAAAACCATGCCTCATGTTCAATTCAGGCTCTGAGGACTATCTTAAAGAGAAGTGTCCGGAACTTGATGGACAAATTATGAACGACAAGATGTACTTTATTGTCCCCAAATCGCTGCGAGAAGAAGGAACGCAAGATTTGGAGTTTCTTGCACAAATGTATCTTATGCATGATATTGAGTATGAGGTCATAACATATGTTAGAGACTTATCCGTTATCGGGATGACAAATACCAGTAACATAACCGGAAGTTACTATAAAAATCCACTGATCATCTTGAATAAAGCATGTATTACGGACTATTATAACGGTATGTATATTCTGCAATCTGCACATGTCAGGGTAACGGATCAAGAATGGAGCAGCTTTGTATCTGATTATGATTTGTCAAAGAGGACAAGTAACAAGACGAATGCTCTGTCGCATTACGAGAGGCTGTTGTTGGGGTACAAGAGAACAGCATTAATGGCGGTTGCGGTTCTCTTGGCTCTTCTCATCCTAAACATTGTAATTACATGGACGGTTGTTCGGTTTATCTGTACGGCTAATGCCATGGAATTAGCAATAAAAACCACCCTCGGATATAGCGTAGTTGAAAAATTCAAGCCGCTTTTCCTGTTGAATATGTCTACGATTATTATCAATGGTACGCTGTGCATGTGTCTTGGTATTTCCTTATTCTCAAGCGTATGGGCATACATGCTTTTCGGAATCATTTTAGTTTTGCTGTTCGACTGGATCGTGACTTTGTTTTCTACTTGTATATGGGAGAAACGCAGTACAGTTAAGACACTGAAGGGAGCAATGCTATGATAAAAATTGAACATTTAAATAAGAGCTTCTCTGATGTGGTCTTGTTTAAGGATTTTAATCTTGAAATCAAAGATGGTGATTTTGTAGTTTTTTCAGGAATAAGCGGTTGTGGAAAGACTACTCTTCTGAACATGATTGGTTCTCTGGAATCTTATGATTCAGGGAAAATCACTGTAAACGGACTTGATATAGGTATTAAGCGCAACCAGAGAAAATATCTTCGGGAAGAAGTTGGTTTCGTGTTTCAGAATTTTGCTCTTGTTGAAGAGAAGACGGTAAAAGAGAATTTGAAACTTATCAATAGAAAAAATGGTTCCGGTATGGAAATGGAGGAAGCATTAGAAAAGGTTGGCTTATTGAGCAAAATCAACACAAAAGTTTACTCTTTATCTGGTGGCGAGCAGCAGCGTGTTGCTCTTGCTCGTGTCTTAATGAAACGATGCAGCATTGTTCTTTGCGATGAACCCACTGGGTCGCTTGACCGAGCAAACGGAGATGCGGTGATTGATATTATAAAAGGAATGCATCGCAATGGGAAAACTATTGTTATGGTTACTCATGATGAAAAGTACAAAAACTGTGGAGAAAGGCTGATTACACTATGAGAGCAATAGTAAAAAACAAAAAATGGTTGCTTGTTATTATCATAATAGTATTTTCCTTTATCATGTACAATGTTTTTTGGTTTTGTTGGAGAAATGCCCGTTACAACGGTTACACAGATAATCTTGAGACCTTCAGGGAACATTACAGCTACGTTTTAACCGCTGAGGATGGATACCTTTATAATGTCAAGCTCCCTGACTACCTTTCTTTCACTGGTAATCTATGCGTTGCTACACCTGATGGGAGGGTAGCTTTGATCATATGGCCTAAGATATTCAGGGGCTATAGTTATGGCATACAGATTGAAAAGGATGGCGAAATATACAGCATAGAACTGAATGAAAATCTCAAATCAAATCAATCGGAGTACAATGATTTGGTTGGCGAGAATCAGGATACTGTCTCGCTTCTTATGGAAAAAGCCGAGAATATGTGGGAAAAAATGAAACAATATTAATCTCCTAAGCTCCTAAGCGGTAGGTCGGTGGTTCGAATCCTCTCGTGGATGCCTCGAAAATGGAGCGGATTTGATTAGTCAGCTAATCAGTAGACATTCCAGAAGAATGCCCGCTTGGACCAGAAACATAAGTAAATCTGGTCTGAGAGGGCATATTTTGTGCGATAAAGCCGGAGAGCGGCCCTCAAGCTTGCTTGAACGACCATTTAACGACTAACGTACATCGAAAGGCTTTGCCGTGAGATGCTTCGGTTCAGAAAATCAGGTTGACCAGCGTGGAAGGACTGCTAGATGTATCGAACGAAGAATCCGCAATGGAGAAGGAAGAAGAATACAGCCGCGGACCTGGTAGCCGGCCGCTTGATTCCTGAACTAGAGTGATACGGACTGCGATCTCGAACATGTGAAGGGAATAATCAAATAGCGATTAAAGAAATTTCTTGAATCAAAAATATATTTCCGAAACGAATTTTAAATTTCTCCAAAATGCGGTATGATAATAGTTACACGTCACACCTTAGCCAGAATCGAAATACATATACTTGAAAGCATGGGTATCACCCATGCTTTTTTGATGGCACCTGTTCGCTCACCCTCCCT
>CACXUY010000003.1 GCA_902770965.1 uncultured Lachnospiraceae bacterium
TTACCGCGGCTGTTTGGGAAGGACTCAATGAGGACAACAAGGTGTCTCTGTTCGTGCGTTTCATAGAGATCGAGACAGGTAAATACGAGACCAGGATAGTCAATAAAAATCAGTGACGGAGAAGCCGCAAAGCCAGCTGCGACGGCCTTATAGCTGCTTTGCAAGAAAGAATAATAACAGGCGAAGAGGGATCATGATAAGGATAGCAGCTTTTGAGAAGGTCAGCCTTGAGCAGTTCTCAACGGACTGGCAGAATATTTTTGGGAATAAGCCGCAGGAATCTGTGCTTGAGACGCTTAGCCTCCCCCGCAGGGCGACGAAAGGGTCCGCGGGCTATGATTTTTATCTGCCCTGCGATATCACCCTTAAGCCGGGCGAGAGCTGTCTGGTGCCTACTGGCATGCGATGCCGCATGGAGGAGGGCTGGGCTCTGCTGCTCTTTCCACGCAGCGGATTGGGTTTTAAATACAGGCTTCAGCTGGATAATACGGTCGGGATCATAGACAGCGACTACTACGGCTCTGACAACGAGGGGCACATCATGGCAAGGCTGACAAATGATTCGCGAAGCGGCAAGGTTCTGGCGCTCAGTCATGGTACTGCATTTATGCAGGGCATTTTAGTGAATTTTGGGATAACCTTTGATGATGACGCTGTCGCTGACAGGAACGGCGGTTTTGGGAGCACCGGGATATGAGCACGCGTCCCTTACATAAAGTAGAAGAAGATCAGGAACGGGTCATACTGGTAGGGGTGGACACCGCCGTCAGGGGACAGTCAGGCTCATCGAGGGCTTACGGCTCATCGAGCATGGCGGAGGAATCCTTGAAGGAGCTTGCCGAGCTTGCCCGGACAGCCGGGGCTGAGGTGTTGTCGAGCATGATCCAGGCGAGGGATGAGATCCATCCGGCCACCTACGTCGGTTCCGGAAAGCTTCAGGAGATAAAGGCGGTAGCTGAGACACTGGGAGCAACCGGCATCATTTGCGATGATGAATTAAGCTCAGTGCAGCTGAGAAACCTTGAGCATGAACTGGAGCTTAAGATCATGGACAGGACTCTGGTCATCCTGGATATATTCGCAAGACACGCCAGAAGCCGCGAAGGGCGTATCCAGGTGGAGCTTGCGCAGCTTCGCTACAGGTCAAGCCGTCTGGTAGGGCTTCGTGAGTCCTTGTCAAGGCTTGGCGGCGGCATAGGCACCCGCGGACCGGGCGAGACGAAGCTTGAGACTGACAGGCGTGTCATAAGGGAGCGGATCTCCAGGCTGAAGAAGGAGCTCAGGGAGATTGAGCTTCACAGGGACGTGACAAGGCGGCAGCGTGAGCGCAGGGGCATCATGGTGGTCGCTCTGGTCGGTTACACCAATACCGGTAAATCCACCTTGCTGAATGCTCTCACGGGTTCGGAGGTCCTCTCAGAGAACAAGCTTTTCGCGACCCTTGATCCCACTGTCAGGCTGCTGAAGCTCCCTCAGGATCAGGAGGTCCTTCTCACTGATACTGTCGGTTTTATAAAAAAGCTGCCGCATCAGCTGATCGATGCCTTCCGCAGCACGCTTGAGGAAGCTGCAAGGGCGGATATCATCGTCCATGTCGTGGATGCCTCTAATGACGCGAAAGAGAGCCAGATGGAGACGGTGTATGAGACGCTGAAGGAGCTGGGGGCGGAGAACAGGACGGTGGTCACTGTGTTCAACAAGATCGATAAGCTGTCGGGACCCAGGCTGGTGAACCGCGACCGCAGAGCCTATGACTCGCTGGAGATCTCCGCGCGTACAAAGGAGGGGCTGGACGAGCTTCTTATCGTTCTTTCAAATATTATCCGCGCGCGCCGTATTTTCATCGACTGTGTCTTTGAGTACTCCGAGGGAGGACTCGTAGCGATGGTACGCAGACAGGGACAGCTTATCTCAGAGGAGTACACCGATGAGGGAATCCATGTAACGGCTTACATACCGATGGAACTGGAAGGTATTCTGAGAAGTCGTTCTCAGAAAAATTAAACCGGTGACGGCTAGGAAGCTCGTTCTTCGCGGTTTTGACTCCGAAGCTACAGGCTTTTCTTTGATAATGATGTTCTTAATAATGATGTTCTTAATAATGATGTTCTTAATAATGATGTTTTTAAAAATAAAACACCCGCTGTAGTTAATGCCATGGCCCATAAGGCGGCATAATGTCAGCGGGTGTTTTGTTGTAGTGAACCTTTATGTCAAGGCTGGGATCTCCGGCTGCAATCACCGGCTACGATCTTTGGATATAATATATCGCTGGTCAGAAGTCCGGTTATTAACCCTGGTCAGATATATGGCCATGATTACCGGTCAGGTGTCCGGCTGTAATCTACGGTTAGAAGCTCCGGTTATTTTCTTCGGTCAGGGTCCGCCTTACACAGGGTCCGCCTTACAGGCAGCAGAAGTACCATCTGTAGGGGCAGCACAGCCCCCACGCGAGGAGGGCGCAGGCCAGGCTGCCGGCGTTTTGGGACATCCTTCCGTAATTGACGCCCTGGGAAGCGTACCACCTTCCTCCGTTCTGGATCTGGTCGACCAGGTTCTGGTAATCGGGGTCTCCCGGCTCCATCTCGGCTGCCCGCTTCGCAAACTCAAGGGCATTTATGTTGTTGCCGCAGCCGTTGTTGGCGATGGCTGCGTAATAATACCACAGGGCGGGGCGGTCAGCCATGCTGTTAAGCACATTGAGTGCCTCGCGGTAGCTTCTGTTGGTAATATAATTAGCCGCGGCCTTGAGGTACTGTTCGGTCTCACCCGAGTAACGGGTCCATTTTTGGCTGCCCTGAGACTGCGTCTGTCCGTTTCCTGTCCCCCAGCTGTAAAAGCCCCCAAAGGGAGTCCAGTACCAGCCTCTTCCGAAGGGGCTGCCGCCCTGACTGTAGCTGTCCTGATAGCCATAGCCGCTTGAGCTGCCATAGCCTGACTGCTGCTGTCCTTGGTAGCCTCCGAAGGGGCTGCCGTAGCCGTTGTAGCCGCTGCTGCCATATGCCCCGCTGTTTGAGCCGGAGGAATAGCTGCTGTAATCGCGGTAGCCTTGTTCGCGCATCTTCATTATGATGTCATAGGCTTCCTGTATTTGCTTGAATTTCTCCTCTGCCTGTTCCTTGTTCGGGTTATTGACGTTCGCGTCCGGATGGAACCTGCGGCTGAGCTTTCTATAGGCTTTCTTTACGTCATCGTCCGAGGCATCGGGAGAGATGCCGAGGACGGAATAAGGATCAGACATTTCCTTGTCTCCCTTCAGTGCTGCGCTGCTTCTTTTTCTCAGTATATTTTGCCCATACGCCGGCATAGATCACGTTGCGAAGAAGCTCCCTGTCCCTGATGAGGGGCAGCTTCTCAAATGCCAACGAGCATTCGCTCATCATCATGTTGAGGATGTTCTCCGCCTTACTCTCGAAATCCTCGTCCCCCGTCATACCAAGCCAAGGATTGTAATGACCGTACTTTCTGTCCTCTTCGATATCGTCATAGGCATCCATGAGATAAATGAATTTGCCCATGAAGAAGCCTATGCTGTAGAGCAGCTGCTCCCACTCGTCTTCCTTCCATACGAAGAGCTGCCCAAGCATGGCACCTGTGAGGCCCGCGGCGTGATCGATGTCCAGATTGGCCTGTGACTCGCACTCGGACAGTCTCTTGACGTATTCGTCCACGGCCGCCGCCTGGCGGGGGTACTCGGCGCGTATTTTTATAACCGAGGGGTGCAGGGTTCTGGCATGGAACATTCCCTTGAAGCTGTGGTCGTCCTTCCAGTCGTCGAGCAGGTCATAGTACGCGAGCAGGAGGTTCATATCCGCGGCGTATCTGACGCAGTCATTCATGGCAGTGACATGCCGGACTCCGGGGTGAACGATGCACCTCTCCTTACGCGATAGTGTGTGAGGTTCATAAAGGCTCGTCAGCAGTATGCCCAGGAAGGTCATGTCATAAGATAGGGTGAGCTGCCCCATGCGGCCGCATCTTTGTTTCAGAGCTTTGCAAAGGCCGCAGTAATAGGCGTGGTAGCGTTCGTATTCCCTTATCTTGAGTTCCGGCTTGTTGGCGGCTATATATCCAAACATCGTGTCACCTCGTATCTCACGTTTTCCTGATAAATTCACGGCTGCACTTGGGGCATCTGATCGCCACTTTTCCGCGTCCTTTCGGCACCCGCACCTTCTGCCCGCAGCCGGGACACTTGAAAATGCGATGGTAAGGGTCACGTGCTTTCCTCTCAGGAAGCCGACTGAGCACTTTCGACTTTAGCTCCAGGTATTTCGAGTTTTCGCGCCTGCGCTTGTAAAAATTCCTTGACAGCATCCGATAATATCCGAAAAGAAGAGACGCGATCGCGATGTAGTAAAGCGGACTAAAGTCGATGACAATGTGCAGCAGAATGCTTATCATGCCGACGACCATCAAGAACCTGCCGAACTGGTCCGACCCGTAACGTCCCTGCATGAAGCGGCTGAATCTTTCTCTCATCTGGAAACCTCCGTGTCTGGGTGATGTTTCATTCTCTTTATGAGTATACCGTGAGTATACGATATCGGCGGAAGTATTTCAAGCAACGTTTTTCTTGCCAGTGAACTGCAAAGGTGATAAAATAAATTCTGAGTGTCTGAAAACGGCAGCTGATACTGAGCCGGCAGCTCGTCAGTCTGGCCAGGCAGTCCGTTTTCATGCACGTGTCGCAGATACATTTACAACACAAGGATAATGATATAGAGGAGTTTGAGAATTAATTATGGAAGATAATACATCAAGGAATTTTATAGAGCAGTTTATCGACAAGGATTTGGCGGAGGGCGTGTACACCGAGGTTCATACGCGCTTTCCTCCGGAACCGAACGGATATCTTCATATCGGACACGCGAAGGCCGTGCTGCTGAACTATGGCCTCGCGAAGAAATATGGCGGTGAGTTCAATCTCCGTTTCGACGACACGAACCCTACGAAGGAGAAGGCGGAGTTTGTGGAGTCTATAAAGGAAGACGTGAACTGGCTGGGCGCGGACTATGAGGACAGGCTTTTTTACGCGTCGGACTATTTTGAGAGGATGTACGAGTGCGCGCTGATGCTGATCGATAAGGGCAAGGCATATGTCTGTGACTTGAATGCCGAGGAGATCCGTGAATACCGCGGCACCCTGACAGAACCCGGCAAGGACAGCCCTTACCGCAGCCGCGGCATAGAGGAGAACCGCAGGCTTTTTGAGGAGATGCGCGAAGGAAAGTACGAGGACGGCGCGAAGGTCCTGCGCGCGAAGATAGACATGGCTTCACCGAATATCAATATGCGCGATCCCATCATATACCGCATAGCCCATATGTCGCATCAGAGGACCGGCGATGCCTGGTGCATTTATCCGATGTATGATTTCGCGCATCCGCTGGAGGATGCCTTCGAGGGCATAACGCATTCCTGCTGTACCCTTGAGTTCGAGGATCATCGTCCGCTTTACGACTGGGTCGTCAGGGAGTGCGGCTTTGAGCACCCGCCGCGCCAGATAGAATTTGCGAAGCTTTATTTGAAAAATGTCGTCACCGGCAAGCGCTATATCAAGAAGCTCGTCGAGCAGGGCATTGTGGACGGCTGGGATGATCCCAGGCTGGTGTCTATCAGCGGACTCAGACGCAGGGGCTACACTCCTGAGTCCATCAAGATGTTTGTTGAGCTTGCCGGCGTGTCAAAGAGCCAGAGCACGGCCGAGATGCCTATGCTTGAGTACTGTGTCCGTGAGGATCTGAAGATGAAGGCTCCCCGTATGATGGCGATAACAGATCCCGTGAAGCTGGTCATCGACAACTATCCCGAAGATCTTATAGAGTACATGGACGTGGACAACAACAAGGAGAACGCAGCGATGGGCACGAGGAAGGTGCCTTTTACCAAGGAGCTCTGGATAGAGAGAGAAGATTTCATGGAGAATCCTCCTAAGAAGTATTTCCGCCTTTTCCCTGGCAACGAGGTTCGCCTGATGAACGCTTACTTCGTGACGTGCACGGGCTTCGAGAAGGATGAGGACGGAGCTGTGACCGTGATCCATGCCACCTATGATCCGGAGACCCGCAGCGGCTCAGGCTTCGAGGGGCGCAAGGTCAAGGGTACCATCCACTGGGTCAGCGCCACGGAGGGCAAGAAGGTCACTGTCAGGCTGTATGAGAACATCATCGATGAGGAGAAGGGAGTATATGACGCGGAGGGAAACCTGAACCTGAATCCGAACTCATGCACGGTCTTGACCGGCTGCTTCGTGGAGCCTGATCTCGCCTTGGCAAAGCCCGGCGACCGCTTCCAGTTTGTACGCAATGGGTACTATTGTGTGGATACGAAGGACAGCAAGGAAGGTAAGCCGGTCTTTAACCGTATAGTTGAGATGAAGAGTTCATATAAGCCCGAAGTGAAATAGTATCTTGCTCCCGCACGGTTGGCAAACCTCCATAGCACGCATGTGCTGCCACGACGTGTAGAAGTCGTTGCAGCATACATGCGTGTATGAATGCATACCTATATGGCCACCCGCTTCGCGGGGGCAGATTTCTAAAGAAAAGATAAAGACAGCGGCAGGTGAAATACCCACCACTGTCTTTTTCATTGTAACGAGAAAACTGCTCAGCGCCGGACTCAGCCTATGCCTCCTTATCGGAGTTTTCATCGTCCTCGTTGTCCTTGTCATCGTCCTCGGAATCGTCCTCGTCGTCCTTGTCATCGTCCTCGGAATCGTCCTCGTCGTCCTTGTCATCGTCCTCGGAATCGTCCTCGTCGTCCTTGTCATCGTCCTCAGAGTCGTCCTTGTCCTCGGAGTCGTCATCCTCGTCATCGTTACCTTTTTCGACATCATCGAAGATGCCCTCGACCTTGACTTCCACGACATCGATGTCCTCACCGGCATCTTCCCCGGCATCAGCCTCTTCCTCAGCATCAGCTTCCTTGTTGGAGGCGTCTTCCTTGTACTCACGGAAAAGATCTCTCAGGTCCTCGTCGGCATCTACGTCGGCTTCTTCATCGGCAAAAACGAGAGCCTCTTCCTTTTCCTGCTTTTTGCGGTACAGGTAGGCAGCGGCAAAAGCTATTGCGGCGGCAACAGTTGAAAAACCTATCAGCTTGTTGATGTTCTTCATAGTTATCATCTTATCCTTTCTAAAAGAGTAACGGACAACAATAATCATCTTCATTCTATTATATAAACCTACTATTTGG
Organism: uncultured Lachnospiraceae bacterium; assembly: GCA_902770965.1. GTDB lineage: Bacteria > Bacillota > Clostridia > Lachnospirales > Lachnospiraceae > RUG11623. Next base: position 7,201 of record CACXUY010000003.1, read on the forward strand.
AAGTCTTTTTTTGCCCGAATCGAAAATAAAACGTGCATCACTTCGCGGCAGACCGGCTTTCAAAGCACCATTTTCCTTTATTTTGATGTCTGACAATGAAAATACGCGAAATAGCGCATAAATAAGAGAAAACATGAGGATTTACGAGATATACAGTGATTATCGGCATGTATGCCCACATTTTCAGTATTGCTTTTTTTGCCCTTTTTGAATACTATATAGCGTAGGTTAGCACTCAACCATAATGAGTGCTAACAAAGACAGATTAATCAGGAGGTACAGGTCATGCAGTTGAAGCCTTTATTTGACAAGGTCGTTTTAAAGCAGGAGATTCAGGAAGAAACTACTAAATCCGGCATCATCCTTCCCGGTGAAGCAAAAGAGAAGCCTCAGCAGGCAGAAGTTGTCGCTGTTGGTCCTGGCGGAGTCGTAGACGGCAAGGAAGTCAAGATGCAGGTCAAGGTCGGCGACAAGGTCATCTACTCCAAGTATGCCGGAACCGAGATCAAGATCGAGGATGTGCCTTATGTCATCGTTAAGCAGAGCGATATCCTCGCCATCATGGAATGAGTGTACAAGGCTGACACGGACGTGATGGAGATATGAGATATTCTCACCATCATGGAATGAGCTTACAAGGCTGACACGGACGTGATGGAGATATGAGATATCCTCGCCGTCATAGAACGGTCGGTTTGGAAGATAGCTACTGAAGCATTACGATACGTTCGGTATGAAGAGCATACAGCTCAGTTTTCAGGTGATCGGGGTCGATCTGCCAATCACCTTATTCTTAAACATGTAAGAAAGATTTAGGAGGAAAATCATGGCAAAGTTAATTAAATACGGTGCTGATGCCCGCGCTGCCCTTCAGGCAGGTGTGGATCAGGTTGCGAATACAGTTGGAGTTACTTTGGGACCGAAGGGCCGCAACGTCGTTCTGGACAAGTCTTACGGCGCTCCCCTTATCATAAATGACGGCGTGACCATCGCCAAGGAGATCGAGCTTGAGGATCCTTTTGAGAACATGGGCGCTCAGCTCATCAAGGAAGTCTCAGCCAAGACGAACGATGTCGCCGGTGACGGCACTACCACAGCTACTGTTCTTGCCCAGGCGATGATCTCTGAGGGAATGAAGAACATAGCCGCAGGCGCCAACGCTATCATCGTCAGGAAGGGCATGAAGAAGGCCACTGAGAAGGCTGTTGAGACTATCAAGGCCATGAGCCAGCCCATTTCCGGCAAGGAGCAGATCGCCCGCGTCGCTGCTATTTCCGCCAGCGATGACACAGTTGGAGAGCTGATCTCTGAGGCTATGGAGAAGGTTTCGGGCAACGGGGTCATCACGATCGAAGAGTCCAAGACCATGCAGACCGAGCTTGACATGGTTGAGGGCATGCAGTTTGACCGCGGCTATCTGTCCGCTTATATGTGCACTGATATGGAGAAGATGGAAGCCATCCTTGATGAGCCTCTTATCCTTATCACAGACAAGAAGATTTCGAATATTCAGGAGATCCTTCCCCTGCTCGAGCAGGTCGTGCAGTCCGGCAGGAAGCTGCTCATCATTGCTGAGGACATTGAGGGTGAGGCTCTTACCACTCTCATCGTCAACAAGCTTCGCGGCACCTTCTCGGTTGTGGGCGTAAAGGCTCCCGGATACGGTGATCGCCGCAAAGAGATGCTTCAGGATATCGCAATCCTTACCGGCGGCCAGGTCATCTCTTCTGAGCTCGGACTGGAGCTTAAGGACGCGACACTTGACCAGCTTGGCAAGGCTAAGTCCGTCAAGGTCAGCAAGGAGAATACGATCATCGTCGATGGCGACGGTGACAAGAAGGCTATACAGGACCGCATCGGCCAGATCAAGGGCCAGCTCGCCAACACCACTTCTGACTTCGATAAGGAGAAGCTTCAGGAGCGTCTCGCGAAGCTGTCAGGCGGCGTAGGCGTCATCCGTGTAGGCGCCGCTACCGAGACTGAGATGAAGGAAGCCAAGATGCGCATGGAGGATGCCCTGAACGCGACGCGCGCTGCTGTCGAGGAAGGCATCATAGCAGGCGGCGGCTCCGCGTATGTACATGCGGCGGCCGAGGTTGAGAAGCTTGCTGATACCCTCGTCGGAGATGAGAAGACAGGCGCGATGATAATCGCGAAGGCACTGAAGGCTCCTCTGTTCATCATCGCGTCCAACGCGGGTCTTGAGGGCGCGGTCATTGTTGACAAGGTCGAGGCCTCAAAGGCAGGAGTGGGCTTTGACGCGATGACTGAGAAGTATGTCGATATGGTTGAGGCAGGTATTCTTGACCCCGTAAAGGTCACACGTTCCGCACTGCAGAACGCCACCAGCGTGGCTTCCTCGCTGCTCACCACCGAGTCAGTGGTCGCTACCAAGAAGGAGCCCCAGCCTCCGATGCCCGCAGGCGGCGCGGGAATGGGCGGGATGTACTGATAAGACTCCCTTGGAAAATACATGATCTAGAAGTTGATCGAAAAGCAAAAAGGTAAATGCAAAAAGGGTTTGGCAAAACCTGAAGCGGATTATATATTATTTCCGCGTAGGGGGGTTGCCAAACCCTTTTCCAGTCACAAGCGTTTACACGCACGCGGGCTTTCTTTAAAAGACGGTCCCCGTGAAGCGGGTGGCCATATAGGGCAGCACGTGCGTTGCAATTGCGGGTTTATTATCAGCTTGAGAACAAGTATCCGATATACTGCAGGGCGGTATCTGTTCTTTCGCTGTTTGCGATTATCCCAAGATAAACGTCGCCGTCAAATGCAGCGGTTTTGAAAATGGGAAGCGCTGATACATTGATGGCGTTTTGGACAGATTCGGTGATGATCTGTTCTTCGTCAGCCACACCAAGCATTACCTCAAGTGAATTGTCGGAGATGACTACCTTGTTCTCTGTCAGAAGCTGTTCCATTGCGGTGGAAAACTCCCCGTCATATCTGGATAATGATTCGGAAAGATCAAGAAGGTAACCGTTGTTAGAGAAGATATCATAACCTTCACGATTCATAAGTACCAGGTCCATCTGTTTTGCGCTTATGGCTCCCGTTACCTTCATCTTTGAAGCATAGGCATATTCGTGATTAAGCGTGTCAGCATTTTCTGACAGGTATAAATTCTGATAAAGGTAGACCTCGTTCTTTTTCGGATCTGCATCTGCATATGTCAGAAAATCGGAGGTCAGCAGTTTTTCCGTATCATCGCTGACGGAAACGTTGACCAGGGCAAGATGCAGCAGAGGCTGCTTATGGGTCAGGCTCCGATGAATTACGGAGCCGAGAACCATGCAGGCGAGCAGGATCAGAAAAATGGGCAGTTTATAATAGGTAAAAACATGCTCCAGCTTCTTTGATGGACTCATGTTTTTAAAAGCCGCCAGATGGGCGGCTTTTTCTTGCTCAGAGAGTATCATCTTCTTCATCCTCCTTCGGCGTGCCGGAGCACGCGATAAGAATGCGGTCAAGCAGCCAGGAGCTTATCAGGGCGCACAGTCCCTCACCGAAAATGATAAGGGGGGTAAATACGGCTATAACAGCGTAAAACATCGCAAAATGTATGGCAAATACCAGCAGGGTGGCGAAAAGATAATGAGTGCCTATAAGGAAGGAGTTCCGCAGCATGGCGAGGTTGGTATTGCTGACGCTCGCAAGCAGCGGGAACACGTATTCCAGCACGATGAAGTACACAACGATCACGGCGATCACCAGTGCGAGAAGCAGGGTCCATGCGACGGCAGCGGTTCCGTGTGAGCTTTGGCGAAGGTGGAAGAGTATATAACAGTCGAGGCCGAGGAACAGCCCGATTCCAAGGAGGAGCATCCATAGCTGCGTAGCCTGCTTGAAATTCTCTTTGAACGCCTTGAAGAAATGGGCTGTCACATGGGAATCCTCGCCGCGGACGATCTTAAGGCTTGCGTAGTAGAGCGCTGTGGTCGAAGCTCCGACCGTAAAGATCGGAAGAGAGCAGACGAGCCAAAGAAGATTGAGCATACAGGCATAACAGAGCTTCAGTATGAACTGACTGAATCTGCTCTCATATGAGAATAATCTCATCAGTTGCTCCTTTCATCACAGATAGCAGTGGATTCGCGCAAAACGATATCCGTATGGGTGTGTACGATACGGTAGTCCAAAGAAGGCTCGTTGATGCGTGTCATCAGAAGCTGCACTGCCGAAAAAGCCATGGCCTGAGTGTGGATATGAATAGTACTCAGCGGCGCGGGCGTGATACGTGATTCGGGTGAGTCGTCAAAACCCAGGATGAGCACGTCTTCGGGAACCCGTTTGTCGATGGCTATTAAAGCTCTGATGGTATCAAAAGCTATAAAATCATTCGCGCAGATGAAAACATCCGGCAGCTCCTTGAGATTGGCCAGATGCTCAACGACCTCCTCGTCGATGGTGCTGCGTAAGATACAGAAATCTTCCTCTACGGGAGCATTGGCTATGGTCATAGCGTTGATGAAGGCACAATAGCGTTCGAAAAATGAATGGCAGTGCTTATAATCGCCGATGAAACCGATGCGCCGCTTTCCCAGACGTATCATGTCGTGAACAAAACGCATGATCTCAGTGGTGTTGTCCATGAAGAGCTGGTCGGCAGGCAGTGATCTACCGTCAAGCTTAGGGGGGCAGTCAACGAACAGAACCGGTAAGCCAAGGCCGCATACCATCTCATCATAGGCATAATTGAACATCTCGATGCAGATCACTGCCTTAACCCGGTCTCTCTGGAAGCTGAAGGGCAGAGCCATGTGCTGAAGGTTTTCTTCAGTGACGCGGTGTAAGGTCATAGTATAGCCTAGCTGAGAAAGTTCCTGCTGCAATTTATCAAGCATTGTGGAGGCAAAGTGTGACTGGGTGAGAAAGGCAGCAGTGAGTATCGCGATCTCTCCTTGAAAACGGTTGGGGAGATGTGGTCTCACTACAGAGTCGGAGACAGAAGAGATGGTCCTGAAGTAGGAGAACTGCTTATAGCCCATCTCTATTGCCTTCTGAAGGATCTTTTCGCGAGTGCTATCAGCCAGACCATCAGAATTGTTGATCGCCTTGGAAACGGTATTACGGGAAATACCCATAGCGTCCGCAATATCTTGAATAGTTACTTTTTTCATATCAGGAAACCTTTCTCAAAGATCTGTTAAGACCGATAATTACATCATTTATAAGTTTACTCAAATATTAGCATAAAAGTTTATAAGCTGTCAAAGGAAAACAGATACGTCGTCAATTGCAAAAGAATTGCCAAAGGGAAACAGATATATCGCTCATTATAAAAAACAAAATGATTGTTGTAGTTAAATATGGGAACGAAATATGTGCAATTGAAAACATTCTATTGACACGTAAAGGTGCAAATGCTAACATATAAGCAAAATTAACCGTCAGTATAGATGTATATGTATTGTATGAAACACATGCACATGACGGAATAGTAAAGGAGGAGGAGCACTATGAAAAATGCTTCATCGCCGTCAATTGAGAAGAGCGGCGGAGGCTCGAAGATCCACAACACACTGGTGTATGTCAGGCAGCACTGGCAGCTGTATGTGATCTTCATGTTGCCGGCATTTTTGCTGACAGTGATATTCCGCTATCTTCCCATGGGCGGTATCATGATCGCGTTCACAGAGTATAACCCTATACGTGGTTTCTTTGCGAGCGAGTGGGTCGGTCTGGACAACTTTAAACGTTTTCTCTCGTCCCCTGATTTCATGAGATATCTTGTCAACACCCTTAAGCTGAGCGTATTCGGCCTGCTTTGGGGATTTCCCGCGCCGATTCTGCTGGCATTCCTGCTTAACCGTATACTGAGCACCAAGACCAAGCAGAATCTGCAGCTAATCTTGTACATGCCGAATTTTATTTCGGTTATCGTGCTTTGCGGTATCGTCCGCATTTTGCTTTCCCCTACAGGAATGATCAATTCACTGCTGGGAACGGGCACGAATTTCATGACTATGCCTGAAGCATTCCGAACGATATACATTGCTTCGGGTATATGGCAGGGCGCAGGCTGGGCTTCTATAATCTATACCGCGGCTCTTTCAAACGCGAGCAAGGAGCTGAAGGAAGCAGCAGTCATTGACGGCGCCAATATCATCCAGCAGATCAAAGCGGTCGAGTGGCCTGCCATCAAGGACACTGTCCTGATTCAGTTCATCATGTCCGTCGGAAACATCATGTCCGTTGGTTTCGAGAAAGCCTACGCGCTGCAGACAGACCTGAACCTGAATACCTCCGAGATTATTTCAACTTATGTTTACAAGAAGGGTCTTCTCGACGGTGATTATGGGTTCTCTACAGCGGTCGGCTTGTTCAACACGGTCATCAACGTCATCCTTCTGATATCCATGAACGCCCTCGTCAAGAAGATGAACGAAGGCAAGGGAATCTAAGGAAAGGGGGATGAATCATGAAACCAAAAAAGAAAAGCGAGTTTGCCAAATATCCCGCCGGCGATAAGACTGTGCTTATCATAGGATACGTGATCCTTGGTCTTTTCATAGCGGCAATCATCTTTCCGGTGGTATATATCATCCTTGCGTCATTCATAGACCCGATCACGCTCCAGAATAAAGGCCTGACCTTTGATTTCAGCAAATGGACTTTGACCGCATATGAACGAGTCCTGGGCAACTCACAGATTTGGATCGGTTTCAAGAACGCGCTGATTTATTCGGTTTTGTTCACGATCCTTTCTGTAGTCGTTACGCTGCTGGCAGCTTATCCTATGTCGCGGACGGATTTTAAAGGACGCGGTTTCTTCAACACTATTTACGTCATAACGATGTTCTTCGGAGGCGGCCTTATCCCCACCTACCTGCTGATAAGCAATCTCCACATGCTGGATACCATATGGGCGATACTGCTCCCTGGCGCGTTCAGCGTATGGAATATGATCATTGCCCGCACCTATTATATGGGCATACCCCGCGACCTGCAGGAGGCGGCCGAGATAGACGGAGCAAACGAGATGGTTTACTTCTTCAAGATCCTGCTTCCCGTCTGCACTCCGATCATCGCGACTATAGCGATGTGGCAGTTCGTCGGCATGTGGAACAGCTACTTCGACGCGATGATCTACCTGAACAGTGCTTCCAAGCAGCCTTTGCAGCTGGTGCTCCGTTCCATCCTGGTTCAGAACCAGCCCGAACCCGGCATGGTCTCTGACATGCAGAGTACCGCGGAACGCGCTCAGCTTGCCGAGCTTCTGAAGTACGCGACAATCATCATTTCCAGTCTGCCTTTGATGATCATGTATCCCTTCTTCCAGAAGTACTTTGATAATGGCATCATGGCCGGAGCTGTAAAGGGTTGATTGCCTGGCATGACCGCGTCCGGGGATAAGCTGCTGCAGCAGCCGGGTATGACCCTGAACGCAGGTTGAGAAGGATTGCCTCCGGGCGATAAAAGCACCGAAACAATATGTAAAAGCAAAACACAAAAGGAGAAAGAAAAATGAGAAGACTTTGCAAATCCATTGCGCTTGTCATGATGGTTGCCTTGTCAATGGGTCTTATCGCTGGCTGCGGTAACAGTACCGATTCAGGCAACCAGGGCAACAGCTCCGGCAATCAGAGCAAGGGTGATTCCGCGCAGACTACGGAGATCGATCCCGCGTCCCTTGAGTTCCCTCTTGCCGAGACTGCGGAGATATCCGCTCTGACCAACTATCCGGCCGGCAGCGAGTCCGAGCCCAACAACCGCACCATCTTCAAGCGTCTTGAAGAGAAGACCAACGTCCATGTTAACTGGAAAGCTATCCAGAGCGATCAGTGGGGCGACAAGATCCAGCTTGAGATGTCCAACATCAAAACTCTTCCCGAATTGGTTTTCAATGCACAGTTCGGAGATACTGACCTTCTCAAGTACGCGAAGCAGGGCGTTATCATCAATGTTGAGGAATACATTGACAAGTATATGCCGAACCTGAAGAAGGTATTTGAAGAGGTTCCGGAGTACCGCACGATGTGCACGGATGAGAACGGACATATCTGGGCTTTTCCTTGGATAGAGCAGCTGGGAAGCAATAAGACCGCTATCCAGACCGTCGGAAATATGCCTTTCATCAATACTGCATGGCTTAACTTCCTTAATCTCGAGATGCCTAAGACTGTGGACGAGTTCGAGAAGGTTCTGATCGCGTTCCGCGACAACGCGGCTTCTCTGAAAGCGCAGTTCAACATCGAGGGTGACATCATTCCTCTTTCCTGCATCATAAGCGGCGGCAATGAAGACTGCACGATTCTTTGCAACGGCTTTGGCGAAGGTTACGGCGATCCTGATCCCGGCAGGCACATTGTGGTCAGTGACGACGGCAAGGTTGTCTGCACTGCTACAACAGAAGGCTTCCGCAAGGGCATAGAGTGGCTTAACAAGCTGTACACCGAGAACCTGATCGACCCTGACGCATTTACTCAGGAGTGGTCAACTTATGTTGCCAAGGGCAAATCAGGCCGCTATGGCGTCTGCTTTACCTGGGACGTCGCTAACATCGCTCCTTCGCTTGAAGGCTGGGCGCCTCTTCCCGCGCTTGAGGCCGATGTGCGTAACATCACCCCCGCAAACGGCTCCTTCACCTCTGGTTTTGACCGCGGCCGCTGCGTGATCACCGCTAACGCGAAGAACCCCGCGCTTATCTGCGCATGGCTTGATCAGATGTATGATCCTTTCCAGTCTCCTCAGAACAACTGGGGTACCTACGGCGAGGATGATGATTTCGATATCTTTGAACTTAGCACTAACGCTAACGGCGAACAGATGCTTAAGCACGCTCCTTTAGGCGATGCTTCACCGGTCGAAGTCCGCGAGGCGGAGTGCGTCGGCGGCCCTCTTGCAATACTCGACAGCTACTACGGTGTGTATGTAACCTGCCCCGATGACGCACAGTATCGTCTTGACTGGATCAAGGATATCTATACCCCGGACATGAATACGAAGAATGTTTTCCCTAACGTCTTCATGACCACTGATGATACCAAGACCGTATCCAATCTCAATGCCGACATCAACAAGTGCATCAACACCGCGAGAGCTGATTGGATCATGAATGGTTTTGGAGATGCCGAGTGGGAGAAGCTGCAGAGCGACCTCAAGGCTTATAAGCTCGATGACCTTATGGCAATCTACCAGAAGTATTATGACGCATATAGCGAGTAACGCTATCAACGGAGGTTTTCTCAATGATCAGTAAGATGCTGCGACGTGCCCGTGATTTTGAGAACAAATATCTGCCCTATACGGTGTCGGAATTGCCTAAATTTCACGTGACTGGCGGCATTGGCTGGATAAACGATCCGAACGGCTTCGCGCCGTATAAGGGTGAGTACCATCTGTTTTTCCAGTATTACCCCTATGACACGAAATGGGGTCCCATGCATTGGGGCCATGTAAAAACGACGGATTTTATACGTTGGGAACGTTTGCCTGCCGCCTTGGCTCCGGACGCAGAATATGATCAGGATGGTTGCTTCTCGGGCAGTTCAGTAGAGCTGCCCGATGGGCGCCAGCTCTTGATGTATACGGGAGTGAGGACTGTTCGGCGCCGTAACGGAATGATTGAATCCTTTCAGACACAGTGTATTGCTGTAGGAGACGGCGTTGATTATGAAAAGCATGCGAACAATCCTGTCATCGATGCCTCATCCCTTCCGGAGGGCGGCAGCGTCCACGATTTTCGCGACCCCAAGATCTGGCGCGAGAATGATCGCTATTATGCCGTCATCGGAAACCGCTGCAAGGATGGCAGCGGGACGATCCTTCTTTATGAGAGCGAGGATGCAGTTTCCTGGAAGTATGTGAGCATAGTCTCGTCCTGCCATAATCAGTATGGAAGGATGTGGGAGTGTCCGGATCTCTTTGCTCTTGATGGCAAGGACGTCCTGTTGGTGAGTCCTCAGGAGATGGAGGCTATCGGTCTGGAGTTCCATCCCGGCAACGCCAATGTGTGCCTCATCGGATCATTGGATAAGAGGATCAACCATCTGGTTCGCGAGAGCGTGCAGGCGATAGACTACGGCCTTGATTTTTACGCGCCGCAGACGCTGCTCACGGAAGACGGCCGCCGTGTGATGATCGCCTGGATGCAGAATTGGGAGACCTCCTTCAGCAAGGTACAGGAGCTGCGTTTCTTTGGACAGATGACCCTGCCAAGAGAACTGTCGCTTAAAGAGGGACGGCTGATACAGAATCCCGTACGCGAGCTTGAGAAATACCGCGGGATAAAGAACGAGTATCATAACGTCCTCATCAATGGAGAGACAAGTCTTCGCAGTATTAACGGACGTTATCTCGACATGACAGTGACAGTGCGTCCTGGTAACGAAAACAATATTTACAAATGGTTCCGGCTGTACGTGGCCAAGGACGGCGAGCATTTTACTTTTATCCGTTTCAGGCCTGAAACAGGAACGATCAAGGTTGACAGGACTCACAGCGGATTCCCTCATGATATCGTGAATGTCCGCGAGTTCCCTATCAATTCCAGAAATGGCATCCTGAAGCTCCGTATTATCATGGATCGTTACAGTCTGGAGATATTTGTGAATGACGGTGAGCAGGCGGCTTCATTTGTCCTTTATACACCTGTCGAGGCAGGTTCCATCAGCTTCTCATCTGATGGCGCAGTGCTTTTAAACGTTGAAAAATACGAGCTTTGCATTGATTGAGTAACAAAAAATGAGAATATACGGACGGCTTGAAGTTCAACACTTCAGCCGTCTTCTTTCTTTAAAAGTCGGTCCCCACGAAGCTGGCAGCCATAAAGGGATGCATACAGGCGTGCTGAATAGTTACGTTTATTTTAAATTGACAGGAAGCATGTTCTGATCGGTAATCGAAAATCATAATTGACAAGGTCAACTGAGTTTGATATATTTCTTAAAATACTTATAGGAGAGCTTTTGTCAGGAGGTAAAACATGGGTAAGATAATCGGAGACGGAATTACTTTTGATGATGTTCTGCTGGTGCCCTCGTATTCGGAGGTGACCCCGAATCTGGTTGACGTATCAACCTGGCTCACGAAGAAGATCAGGCTCAATATCCCTATGATGAGCGCCGGCATGGACACCGTCACCGAGCATCGCATGGCCATTGCCATGGCCAGGCAGGGCGGCATAGGTATCATCCACAAGAACATGAGTATCGAGACTCAGGCGGAGGAGGTTGACATGGTGAAGCGTTCCGAGAACGGCGTTATCACCGATCCTTTCTATCTGTCGCCTGACAACACTCTTGAAGACGCTAACAACCTGATGTCCAAGTACCGCATCTCAGGCGTACCGGTCACTGTCGGACACAGGCTTGTCGGCATCATCACTAACCGTGACCTGAAATTCGAAGAGGATTTCAGCAAGAAGATATCTGAATCCATGACGAGCGCGGAGGACGGTCTTGTCACTGCCAGGGAGAATGTCACTCTTGAGGATGCCAAGAAGGTTCTTGCCAGAGCCCGCAAAGAGAAGCTCCCCATCGTCGATGAGAATTTTAACCTCAAGGGCCTTATCACGATCAAGGATATAGAGAAGCAGATCAAGTATCCGAATTCTGCGAAGGACTCTCAGGGCAGGCTTATTTGCGGCGCGGCCGTCGGTATTACTTCAAATATGATGGACAGGGTGGATGAGCTTGTAAAGGCTCATGTCGACTGCGTGGTGCTCGACTCGGCGCACGGCCATTCTCACAATGTCATCGACTGTGTGCGCAGGATAAAGCAGAAGTATCCCGACCTACAGGTCATAGCGGGCAATATCGCGACGGGGGAGGCCGCGAAGGATCTGATCGAGGCCGGCGCGGACTGCGTGAAGGTGGGCATCGGTCCCGGTTCAATATGCACTACAAGAGTCGTGGCAGGTATCGGCGTTCCACAGGTCACAGCTATCATGGATGTCTATAATGTCACGAAGGAGTACGGCATCCCGCTCATCGCGGACGGCGGCATCAAGTTCTCAGGCGATATCACAAAAGCCATAGCTGCCGGCGGAGATGTCTGCATGATGGGTTCCATGTTCGCGGGCTGCGATGAGAGTCCCGGAACCTTTGAGCTTTATCAGGGCCGTAAGTACAAGGTCTACAGGGGCATGGGATCTATCGGAGCCATGGAGAAGGGTTCGCGTGACCGGTATTTCCAGAACGATGCGAAGAAGCTCGTCCCCGAAGGAGTGGAAGGCAGAGTTGCGTACAAGGGCACGGTCGAGGACACGGTGTTCCAGCTCATCGGCGGTCTGAGGGCCGGTATGGGCTACTGCGGCACCAGGACTATCCCTGAGCTGAAGGCGAACGGCCGCTTCATCAAGATAAGCGCCGCGTCCCTGAAGGAGAGCCATCCTCATGATGTACAGATAACGAAGGAAGCTCCGAACTACAGCAGCGATGAGTGATTGCCTATGTTTCGCGGATTCAGATGATTAGGTCTACCCGCTTCGAGGGACCGACATTATAAAGAAAGAACAGCCGACAGCATTGCTTCAATGTGACAATGCTGTCGGCTGTTCTTTTTTATAGCTGTGCTTTTCAGTCTGTGCTTTTCAGTCGGTTGTCAGACTTGGTTCAGCAAGAGGTGCGTAAAAGCAAGTACCGACCAGTTGTATGGATGCCCGTCAGCCGATGAGCAGCCCGCCATACTGATACAGGAAAGGCGCGAACACGACCGCGACTACAGTCATGAGCTTGATGAGGATGTTGATGGAGGGTCCGGCGGTATCCTTGAACGGATCGCCTACGGTGTCGCCCACGACAGCAGCTTTGTGAGCTTCGCTTCCTTTTCCGCCGTGATGGCCTTCCTCGATGTACTTCTTCGCGTTATCCCATGCGCCGCCGGAGTTGCTCATGAAGATGGCAAGCAGCACGCCGGTGACAAGTGAGCCGGCAAGCATACCGCCGAGAGCCGAAACGCCAAGCAGGAGACCGACTGCCAGAGGAGCAAAAACTGCCATGATACCGGGTACGAGCATCTCTTTGAGGGCTGCGGTGGTAGAAATTCCGACACAGGTCTTGTAATCAGGCCTCGAGGTGCCCTTGAGGATGCCGGGGTCAGAATGGAACTGGCGGCGGACTTCTTCGATCATCTTGTTCGCGGCTTTGGAAACCGAGGACATGGTAAGAGCGGAGAAGACGAAGGGCAGCATACCGCCGATGAGAAGGCCGATGACGACCATAGATTCCTGAATATCGATCGGGAATGAATCCAGGCTGCCGGCGGTCTTGACCGCCTGAGCGAAGGAGACGAAGAGCGACAGGGCAGTGAGCGCCGCGGAGCCGATGGCAAAGCCCTTGCCCATGGCCGCGGTGGTGTTGCCGACTGCGTCAAGCTTGTCGGTGATGTTGCGGACGCTCTCGTCAAGCCCGGACATCTCGGCGATGCCTCCGGCGTTGTCAGAGATGGGACCATATGAGTCGACGGAAACCGTTATGCCTGTAGTGGAAAGCATGCCGACTGCCGCAAGGGCGATGCCGTACATACCCGCGGTGTTGAAGGAGATGAAGATGCCGACGCAGATCAACAGGATCGGGATGACGCAGGACATCATGCCTACGGACATGCCGCTGATGATCGTGGTGGCGGAACCGGTCTCGGATTCTCTCGCGATCCTTTTCACGAAGCGATAGTCGCCGGAGGTGTAGATCTCGGTGACCTTGCCTATGATGAGTCCGACAATAAGGCCGGAAATGATGGCGGCTGCTTCGTTCATGCGTCCGAAGAAGACGTTGCTGAAAATGATGGAGATGACGAGTACGATGCCGGCAGAGACATAAGATCCGATCTCAAGGGACTTTTGAGGATTAGCGTTCTCGCCGCCGCGGACGCAGAAGGAAGCCGCGATAGAGGCGATGATGCCGAAAGCTGCCAGAACCAGAGGGAAGGCTATGCCCTTTCCGCCATCGGCCCATGTGACTGCGCCGAGCGTCATGGCGGAGACAACTGCTCCGACGTAGGACTCGAAGAGGTCAGCGCCCATGCCGGCCACGTCGCCGACATTATCGCCGACGTTGTCGGCTATAACAGCAGGGTTACGGGGGTCGTCTTCGGGGATGCCTGCCTCGACTTTGCCCACGAGGTCAGCGCCGACGTCGGCAGCCTTCGTGTAGATGCCGCCGCCGACACGGGCGAAGAGCGCGATGGAGGAAGCGCCAAGGCTGAAGCCGAAGAGGATGTCGTAGTTGCCTGTGAGAATGTAGATAATGCTGGCTCCGCCGAGTCCCAGTCCAACTACGGCCATACCCATGACATTACCGCCGGAGAACGCGATGCTTAGAGCCTTGTTCATGCCTGACTCTCTGGCAGCGTTAGCGGTGCGTACATTCGCCTTGACGGCTGTTGACATGCCCCAGTATCCGGCGAGAACGGAGAGCACCGAGCCCATAAGATAACAGAGCGCGGTTCCCCAGCCTATGCCAATGCCGATAAGCAAGAACAGGACGGCTACGAAGATGACCAGAATCCTGTACTCCGAGAACAGGAAAGCGTGAGCGCCTTCAGAAATGGCGCCCGCGATCTCTTGCATACGCTGCGTACCAGGACTCTGTTTGTTGACGACTGACGCCTTGTACAGCGCGAATAAAATCGCGCAGACAGCAAAAACCGGCGCAGTCCAGGCTAATGTGTTAACCATGTTCCGATCCCTTCCTTTTATAATGTGATGTGTGGTTTTGGCATCTTCACGATAATAATAGATATCGAAAAGAACACCTGTTTCATAAAATCCTAATAAATATAATACAACATAATGTATTTTATTACAAGAAACAAAAACAGAATGAGCATATTTACAGTCGGAGGTGGTATGCGTCAGGCATGTGACTGTATACTCTGGTTATGAAGGGATGAATACGGTTTATAAGTAAAACTAAAGACAGTTGTCAATATATGCCGGATATCATATGACACATGTTGGTCTGTCTATTCAAAGGCATCCGATGCACTACGACATTCAGGAAGCTTCAGGATCGCAGACTCAATATAAAAGTTTTCTTTACGCCATTGATACTCTGTGTTATAATAAACAATCGGCGAACAATGCAAGAAGCCGTTTTTTTCGAAGGACAGCGCATTTGCCTGCTGTTCGCGGATATGTGAGTAGTACGGATAAAGAGAAGATAATCTAAGGAGGATTTTTATGTCGATCTTTAAGGGCGCCGGGGTCGCTATCGTCACTCCGTTTCATGAGAACCTTGAGGTGAATTACGATAAGCTTGGCGAACTAATCGATGATCAGATAGCGCGCAAGACGGACGCAATCATCATCTGCGGTACTACCGGAGAAAGTGCCACGCTTACTATGGAGGAGCACAAGCAGGTTATCAAGTACTGCGTCGACCGCACTGCGGGAAGAGTCCCTGTCGTTGCCGGAACCGGATCGAATGATACGTCAGCGGCCATCGAGCTTTCTGTACAGGCTGAAAAGGACGGCGCTGATGCCCTCCTTATCGTCACGCCTTACTATAACAAGGCCACTCAGAAAGGATTGATAGAGCATTATAAGCTGATTTCTGATTCGGTGAATATTCCTATCATTATGTACAACGTTCCCAGCCGCACCGGCTGCAACATTCAGCCTGAGACAGCGGTTACCATAGCCAGAACATGCAAGAACGTGGTGGCTATAAAGGACGCGACAGGCAACCTTGCACAGACTACGAGGATGGCCAGGCTCGCGATGAGCGATGGATGTCTTGATATCTACTCCGGAGAAGACGGTCTGATAGTGCCTATCATGTCCGTTGGCGGCCTGGGCGTCATCTCTGTGCTGTCGAATGTCGCTCCTGAGGAGACGCACGACATGGCGATGGCATGTCTTGAGGGCGATTATAAGAAAGCCTGCGAGCTTCAGCTGAAATATACGCCTCTGGTTGACTCCCTGTTCTGTGAGGTCAACCCTATGCCCGTGAAGACGGCGATGAACCTCATGGGCATGGAGGTCGGTCCATTCCGCCGTCCTATGTGCGAGATGGAGCCTAAGAATATCGAGAGGCTCAAGGCTGATCTTGAGGCAGTCGGGCTTCTGTAAGAAGGATCTGTGTTCAGTAAAGATCGGTATTCCATAGGAGGAGGCAATGATAAGGATTATTCTTCATGGCTGCAACGGCGTCATGGGGCAGAATGTCGCAAGATCCGCTGCCGATGACCCCCATGTCGGGATTGTGGCCGGTATTGATATTGTAACTGACAGGAAGAATGATTTTCCTGTTTACCCGTCTCTCTCCGAATGTCTTGAGGAGGCTGACGTGGTGATAGATTTTGCCGCGGCGCCCGCTATGGATGGACTGATAGCTGCGCTGAAGGAGCGGAAGCTGCCTGTCGTCATGTGTACCACTGGTCTTTCCGAGGCCCAGCTTTCGGACGTGAAGGAGCTCTCAAAGCATACAGCGGTTCTTCGGTCCGCGAATATGTCCCTTGGCATCAATACCTTGACCAAGGTCCTGAAGGAGATCACGCCGGTCCTGGCGGCGGCGGGCTTTGACATGGAGATAATGGAGATGCATCACAACCGCAAGGTTGATGCTCCCAGCGGCACCGCTCTTGCTCTGGCAGAGGCCATGAATGAATCCGTGGGCAGCAGCTATGAGTTCAAGCTCGACAGGAGCGCCGAGAGAAAGAGGCGCGGTAAGAATGAGATCGGCATCCAGGCGCTCAGAGGCGGCACGGTTCCAGGCATTCACGAGGTTTATTTTGCCGGCAAAGACGAAGTCATAAAGCTCAGCCACACATGCTATTCCAGATCCGTTTTCGCGGAGGGCGCGATAGCCGCGGCGAAGTTTCTTGTCGGAAAGCCCGCGGGGATGTACGATATGCAGGACGTCATAGGCTGATGGCGATGCTCCGTACGGAGTGGGAACCGTTTTATCGGACTTAACTGATATGCGGATAGTGCTCGCATATTTCGCTGCAAAGAAGCGCGGCAATCAGAAACGAGATAATCAGCCAAGCTTTGGGCTCTATTATTGATCATGTGTTTTTCGACTGTAAGATAATATGCTCTGTACAGTTAAAAAACATACATTATGGTACATATTGTACTTCAGGAGAAGTTATGAAAAAACTTGAACAGCTCTATGAGGGAAAAGCCAAGAAGGTTTTCGCGACGGATGACCCCGATGTCCTTATTGTAGACTACAAGGATGACGCCACAGCTTTTAACGGCGAGAAGAGAGGCACGATAGCCGGCAAAGGCGTGATCAACAATAAGATGTCGAACTATATGTTCACTCTTTTCGAGAAGGCCGGTATCCCTACCCATCTCGTGCAGGAACTGTCGGACCGTGAGACTGCAGTAAAGAATGTCAAGATCGTTCCGCTGGAGGTCATCATCCGCAATGTCGCTGCGGGAAGCTTCTCGAAGAGGCTTGGAATCGAGGAGGGACGTAAGCTCATCACGCCCACTATCGAATTCAGCTACAAAAATGATGAGCTGGGTGATCCCTTCATCAATGGATATTACGCGCTCGCCCTTGGCCTTGCCACGCAGGATGAGATCGACAGGATCAAGGAACTCGCCTTCAAGGTCAATGAGATCGCGACTGATTTCTTCAAGAGCTGCGGCATCGACCTGATTGATTTCAAACTGGAGTTTGGGAGGTATAAGGGTCAGATAATCCTTGCTGATGAGATGTCGCCGGATACCTGCAGGCTTTGGGATTCAAAAACACATGAAAAGCTTGACAAAGACCGTTTCCGCAGGGATATGGGCAATGTCGAACAGGCATACCAAGAGGTATTTAGCAGGCTTGGTCTGTGACCTATGTGAAAGAAACACTGAGCCCTCAGTGTTTCTTTCGTTTTAGAGAAGGTCTATATTCAGGAGGAAAAAGAGATGAATGATCGTTACACGAGTCCGCTGTCAGAAAGATACGCCAGCCGCGCCATGCAGGAGATATTTTCACCTGACCGTAAATTCCGTACCTGGCGCAGGCTGTGGATAGCTTTGGCTCGGAGCGAGCAGGAGCTGGGTCTTGATATCACGGATGAACAGATAGAGGAGCTTGAAGCACATAAGGATGATATCAATTATGAAGACGCTATACGCAGGGAGAGGGAAGTACGCCACGATGTCATGGCTCACGTATACGCCTATGGTCTGCTCTGCCCGAAGGCGAAGGGGATCATCCATCTGGGAGCCACCTCTTGTTATGTAGGCGACAACACTGACATCATCCTTATGGCGGACGCGCTGCGGCTGGTGCGCAGCAAGCTTGTCAATGTCATATCAGAGCTGTCAGCTTTCGCTATGGAGTACAGGTCGCTTCCGACCCTCGGCTTCACGCATTTCCAGCCCGCACAGCCAACAACGGTCGGCAAAAGGGCGACGTTGTGGATACAGGACCTGCTGATGGACCTGGACGACCTGAACTATGTCCTGGATTCACTGAGGCTTCTGGGATCGAAGGGCACAACCGGGACTCAGGCGAGTTTTCTGGAGCTTTTTGAGGGAGACCATGAGAAATGCCGCCGCCTTGATCAGCTGATCGCCGACAAGATGGGTTTTCCCGGCTGTTATCCGGTCTCAGGACAGACGTACAGCCGCAAGGTGGACAGCAGGGTTTTGTCGGTGCTTGCGGGGATAGCGCAGAGCGCCCACAAATTTACGAATGACCTGCGTCTGCTTCAGCATCTGAAGGAAGTCGAGGAGCCGTTTGAGAAGAAGCAGATCGGTTCATCCGCCATGGCTTATAAGCGCAATCCCATGAGGAGCGAGCGCATCGCGTCGCTGTCGAATTACGTCATGTCCGCTCTTATGAACCCTATGCTCGTCTCGTCGACCCAGTGGTTTGAGCGCACGCTTGACGACTCTGCGAACAAGCGCCTCAGCGTTCCTGAGACATTCCTCGCCATAGACGGGATACTCGATCTGTATATGAACGTTGTCGACGGACTGAAGGTATATCCGAAGGTGATCGAGAAGCACTTGATGGCGGAGCTTCCCTTCATGGCGACCGAGAATATCATGATGGACGCGGTGAAGGCCGGAGGGGACAGACAGGAGCTTCATGAGAAGATCAGGCAGCTGTCCATGCAGGCCGGCGCGAGGGTAAAAGAAGAGGGTCTTGACAATAATCTGCTAGAGCTCATCGCTTCTGATCCGTCCTTCAATCTTACCATCGATGAGTTGAAGCGTTCCATGGATCCTTCGAGGTACGTGGGCCGCGCTCCTCAGCAGACGGAGGATTTCGTCAATGAGTATGTACGCCCTGTCCTTGAGAAGTACGAGGATGTGCTGGGGATCAAGGCAGATATCAAGGTCTGACAAAACACGGCAAAATATGATATGGTAAGACCCAATATGGTACAGTAAGACCAAACATGCTACAGTAAGACCAAACATGATGCAGTCAGGCAGATATTATACAGTCAGACCAGATTTTATACAGTCAGACCAAACATGATACAGTCAGACCAAACATGATACAGTCAGACCAGATATTATACAGTCAGACCAGATATGACAGAGAACGACATAATGCCATGAATACGATACGGTACGACATAATGCAATAAATATGATATAGTACGACGGAATGCAATAAATATGATACAGTACGACTGAATGCGATAGATCCGAGACGGATTGCTCGAAGGAGGAAAGGACAGAATGATTGCTGAGAATATGAAACCTCTCGTTAAGAATAATTCAGTGATACGGCAGATGTTTGAAGAAGGCGACCGTCTTCGCGCCATCTATGGAGCGGATAAGGTCTTCGATTTCAGCCTTGGAAATCCGAATGTGCCTGCTCCTGCTGAGGTTAAGGAAGCTTTTCTGGACATATTGGAGAATGAAGATCCGATCAAGGTTCATGGATATATGAGCAACGCTGGCTTCCCTGAGGTGAGGCACGCCATAGCGGAATCGCTGAACAAGAGATTCAAGACTGACTTCGGCATGCACAACATTCTCATGACAGTAGGAGCAGGCAGCGCCCTGAACGTTGCCTTCAGGATACTGCTCAACCCCGGCGATGAGGTCCTCACCTTCGCTCCGTATTTTGTCGAGTACGGCAACTATGTGTCAAATTATGGTGGGAAGCTCAGCGTCGTACCTGCAAATACAGAGAACTTCCAGCCTGACCTTGAGGCTTTTAAAAAGATGGTCAGTCCTAAGACCAAGATGGTCGTCATCAACACCCCTCACAACCCCACTGGCGTCATCTACACAGAAGAGACGATCAGGAAGCTGACCGATATACTCTATGACAAGCAGATGGAGTTTGGTACAGAGATCTTCCTGCTCTCGGACGAACCTTATCGTGAGCTGGTCTATGATGACGTCGAGGTTCCATATGTGACCAGGTATTACGCCAACACGCTCGTTGCTTATTCCTTCAGCAAGACTCTCTCGCTTCCCGGAGAGCGCATAGGGTATTTGCTGATTCCCGATGAGGCGGTCGACAGCTCCGAGATGATCGCGGCAGCCGGAATCGCGATAAGGGTGAGTGGCTCTGTGAACGCGCCGTCCCTTATCCAGCTGGTAGTTGGGCGCTGTTTAGACCTGAAAGCGGACATATCCTATTATAAGAGGAACCGCGACACTCTGTACGGAGCGCTGAAGGAATATGGGTTCAGCTGTACGGAGCCTCAGGGTGCTTTCTATCTGTGGGTCAAGACTCCTACTGAGGATGACAAGGCTTTTGTCGCGGCGGCGAAGAGCCACAACATACTGGTCGTGCCGGGTTCGTCCTTTGCCTGCCCGGGCTATGTGCGCCTTGCGTACTGTGTGTCTTATGAGACGATCAAGGGATCTCTTCCGGGCTTCAAGGAGCTTGCCCGCGAGTACTTCGGAGAATAATGCTTTCGCTTAAGGCCGTAATGAATTTCGCGTGAAGCAGATGGCGCTTTTATCACAGAGATGATTGGATCTGACGAAGTCCGGAAGGAGAGACAGCACTATGGCAGACAGCAATCTCATGGAAGGGCGGGATGCCATACCAGGCGGCAGCTTCGGTGAGGGAAGCAATCCTCCGGATATAGGTTCTGATAAAAGGGACCGCGTGGGAGGATATCTTAAGCTTGTCATAATCGCGGCTTCAACGTGGGCTGCGGCTGTACTGCTCTCATTTCTTGCCAGGACTGTCCCGGGTTTTGCGGAAAGCTATGCTTCCGTTATATATCCTCTGTTTATAAGGACAGTGGGTCGTATCATCGGCCTGCTGCCCTTTTCTGTAGCAGAGGTGCTGCTCTATATCCTGGTCATATACGTTATAGACCTGATCATCAGATGCGTATCCCGTTTATTTCTTGGCAGATTCGCGTTTGATGCCGCAGTCGTTTTTATAGTCAGGCTGGCCGCGGCGACAGGGATCATCGCCTTGGTATTTACCGTATTTTGCGGCATCAATTATCATCGAAATACATTTGCCAGGAACGCCGGTCTTACTGCCGCGCCTTCCTCGGTTGATGAGCTTGCGGCGCTGTACGTTTCGCTCGCTGAGGACATAAACGAGGACGCGAACTCGGTTGTCAGGGACGGAGAGGGAATATTTGATATCGGCATGTCCTTGAAAGAATGCAATAAAGCCTGTGTGACAGCCATGAAGGAACTGGGACAGCAGATGAACTCTCTTGGAGGCTTTTATCCGCAGCCCAAATCAGTGATGGCGTGGCAGCTTCTGTCTTACCAGAACGTCACCGGTGTGTATTCTCCGTTCACGGTCGAGGCAAATTATAACGGGAACATACCGGCTTTTACATTGCCCTTCACCATCTGCCATGAGCTTTCACACCTTAAGGGTTATATGCGTGAGGACGAGGCGAATTTCATAGGATGGCTTTCGTGCGCGTCGTCGGATGAAGCCTGGCTTCGCTACAGCGGTAACCTGACAGCATTTATCACGGTGGGAAACGCGCTTTATGAGGCAGACTCTGAGGCATGGAGCCAGGTATGGACGCAGCTTTGCCCCTCGGCTAAAGCGGATATCCAGAGCAGCAATGATTACTGGAAGCGCTTTGAAGGGAAGGCGGCGGAGACTCACGAGAGGGTCAATAATGCGTATCTTAAGGCAAATGGGCAGTCCGACGGGGTCAAAAGCTATGGGAAAATGGTCGATCTGATGCTTGCCTGGAGAAGGAAGAGCGCGGGGGCATGATAAGGGGAGCTGCGTCCGAAGAAAGAGCGCTGGCTGATATTGCCTGGCGCGGAGGAAGATAGATGCTATATCGTGACAGTATTGATGAAAGATGGGAGAAGGCGGACGTCAGGTATGCGGTGTTATGCCTGCTTGTCAACACTGCCTGCGCGCTTTTCGCATTCAGCTTCTTTATCATTCGAGACGGAGGGCTGCTTGTAATTGGAAGAGATTTCAACGAGCAGCAGCTCGCGTTTTCGATCTTTTCAAGTCAAATGGTGCGCGAAGGGATGACGTCATGGTCGCCGCAGGTAGATATCGGCAGCGGCTTTATCGGAGCTATGAGCTTCTATAATCTGGGAAGCCCGTGGTTCTGGTGCTCGTCAGTCTTACCTCCGCAGACCTTCCCGTATATTGTCGGCCTGCTTTACGTGACAAAATACGCCGTGGCAGGCATGACGTCATTTCTCTTTATCAGCCGATATGTCAGGAACGGACACAGCGCTGTTCTGGCATCCATGCTTTACGCATTCAGCGGCTTCCAATGTTCAAATCTGCTTTTCTATCATTTCCATGATGTAACAGCTCTGTTTCCCTTGCTGCTCATAGGGCTTGACGAATTGGCAGTAGATAAGAAGAGGGGGCGTTTCGCTTTTTTCGTTTTTCTGAATGTATTGGTGAATTACTTCTTCTTTATCGGAGAGGTATTTTTCTTAATACTGTATTATGTCGTGCGTTTTCTGCTGCCATCGATAAAGGATGCAGGTTCGCGCGCGGCAGATTGTCTTGCAGGCGTGGCTAAGTGCATGGCTGAGGGTATTCTCGGGGGAGCCATGGGAATGGCGCTGCTGCTCCCCTCGGTGCTTTCGGTGCTTCAAAATTCACGGGCGACATCTTCTATGGCAGAGGGACTGAAGGCATATAACCTCATACGTTATCTCGCGGTGATCCGAAGCGTCCTTTTCCCGGGGGAAATGATGTCCGCTCAGGCAAGTCTTTATCCTCTTGGAGAGTGGACATCGTGCTCGGCCTACCTGCCCGGGGTGGGGCTGGTCCTTGTCTGCGCCTTTATAATAGGAAGAAAGAAGCATTGGTTAAGCAGCCTGCTCGTCGCCAGTGCCGTGATTGCCTTGATCCCATGGCTGAACGGCATATTTTGCCTGTACTCCGGCTGGTACTGCCGTTGGTACTATATGCCACTGCTCTTTGCCGCGCTGGCATCGGCGGCGGTCATTGATGAACCCTCGAAATATCCTGTACGAAAGGCTGCCATTCTGGTCGGCGCCGCGACCATTGCCTTCGTCCTCGCAGTGACTGTATGGCCGATGGTCAGAGACCGGGAAATGTTGGTGTCAAGAAAGCTTGTTTTCCTGGGACAGCTTGCGATTTCTCTGATCGGGGTAATCTGCACTTATGTTTTCGTCAGGGAATCCGCGAACCAGAAATTGAGGATGCTCTATGCTCTGGTCAGTCTTGTCTCCATCGTCACTACCGCATCTACCATAGGTCTGTATCAGGGCACATATGACAAGGACGCTGACGCAGTAGCCGCGATGCTTGCCGGATACGGCCAATTAAGCAGCGGGGCGCAAGAGCTTATAGATGGAGAGGGGGCAGGGTTCAGGGTTGGCGAGAAGAACAACAATCTCTTGACTATGACAGCGGGACTGCCGTCTGCCGGAAGCTTTTGCAGCACTGTCAGCGGATCGGTGCTAAGATTTTATGAGGCATTGGGGCTTGAACGGGCTGTGGAGTCGCCAAATGTCGCCGGGGAGGAGTATCTTCTTTCCGAAGCTTATTCTATCCAAAGGATTGAGGGCGCAGATGGACATATGGAATACAGGCTCGCTAAAACCGCCGATACCTACCCAATAGGCTTTACCTATGACGGATATATTACGGAGTCAGAGCTTGCTGCCATTGTTGGAAAAGATGAGAATGAGACGGCCGGGCTTCGTGTCAAAGCCATGCTCACAGCTTTGGCAGTCCACGATGAAGACGCGGCGGAGATTGACGGGATATTAGAACATCGCTTGTTTCAGTATGGACTTTCAGGAGAGCCTGTTGATGACGGCCGGCGAAGCTCATCACAAGAAGCCGTCGAAGATGAACAGGGATCAACAGCACAGGAGCTTATTGCAGACGTGCAGTATGAGAAAGGACCTGGGCATTCTGTGACAAGCAAGGATTTCCGATGGAATCGCGACGGTTTTTCATGCAGCATTAAAGCTCCTTCCGAGACCTTCGCGTTCTTCAGTGTCCCTGACGACAGAGGGTGGAGCGCCTTTGTTAACGGAGAAAGGGCGAAGATATATGATATTTGTGGGCTTATGGCTATTCAGCTGCCGGAGGGCTCCGACGAGATTGAGTTCGTTTATCGGACTCCGGGGCTGATGCCAGGGATCGTTGTCTCAGCTGCGGCATGGCTTGTGTGGATTACTCTTATATTCACGCGTAAACACAGCGAGGAAGCGTGTGATTTTTGACCATACAGTCCCCGATACAGGCTCCGCGGAAAAGATACCGGGTGTGCCAAGAGCAATTACTCAAAAATTAGCTTGCCATCATTGGCATATGGTGATATAACGTTACACAGTGCGCTGTAGTACCATGGACTATCAGGGTCAGATGGAGTAATTAGCAGGATTATATACGCGTGGCGGTGTCTGCGGCGTAAGCCCGCAGGTTAAAAACAATTCGAGGAGAAGATAAATGCAGAATGAACAAGCAGATGTATTCATCAACTGGGTCAAAAACCTTCCGATCTATTTTCTGGGGATTCTAAAGAATATTCTTATTCTTGTGCTGGTCTTCCTCGTGGGCAAGCGCATCATCTCCTTCATCATGAAGCGAGTCAAAAAGATGCTGTCACTGGCGAGGCTGGACAAGACTGTCGAGGTAGTGCTGGGCAATGTCATACAGGTAGCCCTGTTCATATTCCTCGGACTGACCATGCTAAGCGCCATCGGTTACGAGGCGACATCGGTCGCTGCCCTCATCGCTTCTGCCGGTCTGTCAGTAGGCCTGGCTTTTCAAGGTACGCTCAGTAACCTTGCGGGCGGAGTTCTTCTCATGTTCGCCAAGCCTTTCGCGATTGGAGACTGGGTGGGAGACGGCGGAAAAGACGCAGGCACAACATTTGAGGGTTCAGTGATCAATATAGGTCTGGCCTATACAACCTTTGAGACGATAGAAGGCAAGCACCTGGTTGTGCCGAACAGCCAGCTGAGCAGCGGGAAGATAGCGAATTTCACAAAGAAGGGGAAGCGCCGCCTTATCACGAGCGTTTCGATCTCGTATGAAGACGATCATCAGAAGGGCTTGGAGGTGTTCGAGAGGGTAGTCCGCTCGTTTCCGGAGGTTCTTCAGGATGAGCCTCTGGAGGTATTTGTCGACAACCTTGGAGAGAGCGGAGTGGAGCTTCAGGCCTGGTATTGGGTCAAGGCAAAGGATTTTATCATCCTGAGGCACGGTATCATGGGTCGGCTCAAGACGGAGCTTGAAGCAGCGGGACTGCATATCCCCTATCCTCAGCTTGACGTACACATGAAGCCTGACGCACATGTGAGTCAGACCATAAATGCGTGAGCCTGACGCACATGTGAGTCAGACCATAAATGCGTGAGGCAGACGCAGACGACCATGAGACAGCATTAGTATAATCTCATAAAGCAAACATCCATAGCACGCCTGTGCTGCCACAACGTATGAAAGTTGTGGCAGCATACAGGCGGTGTATGTATGCATCCCTGTATGGCCACCCGCTTCGCGGGGGCCGACTTTCAAAGTAATAATTTACAGGCAGTTGCCACAGAAGACAGCGTCAGAGAGGACAGCGTCGGATAGCAGAGTGGAGGAAGAGAAAATGATTGAGAAGAGAGAGGACATCAGAAATGTAGCCATAATCGCGCACGTCGATCATGGCAAGACGACGCTGGTCGATGATCTGCTTCGGCAAAGCGGTGTGTTCCGCGCGAATCAGGAATTGGTGGACCGTGTCATGGATTCGAATGATATCGAGCGGGAGAGAGGCATCACCATCCTCTCAAAAAACACGGCTGTTAATTACAACGGCATACGCATAAATATAGTTGATACGCCAGGACACGCGGATTTCGGCGGCGAGGTGGAACGCGTGCTTAAGATGGTCAATGGCGTCATACTGGTCGTTGATGCCTACGAAGGTCCGATGCCGCAGACGAAATTTGTCCTCCAGAAGGCGTTGGAGCTCGACCTGGACGTCATCTGCTGCGTGAACAAGGTCGATCGCCCCGACGCGAGGCCTGAAGAGGTTGTAGATGAAGTTCTGGAGCTCATGATGGATCTGAATGCCAATGACAAGCAGCTCGACTGCCCCTTTGTCTTCGCCTCGGCGCGTGACGGCTGGGCGGTCTATGAGCTTGGTGAAGAACAGGTCAACATGGTTCCGCTTTTTGAGACCATCGTGAAGCATATTCCCGCCCCGGAGGGCGATCCCGAGGCTCCCACACAGGTTCTGGTCAGCACCATAGATTATAATGAGTACGTCGGAAGGATCGGCGTGGGAAAGGTCGACAATGGCAGGCTTTTCCTAAATCAGGATGTCGTCCTTGTCAACCACCACAACCCTGATTTCAGCAAGAGAGAGAAGATAAGCAAGCTATATATATTTGACGGACTCAAGAAGGTCGAAGTCAGTGAAGCAGCGGTCGGAGATATAGTGGCGATCTCGGGCATTTCGGATATCAGGATAGGAGATACGATCTGTTCAGCCAGCCATCCTGACCCGATTCCTTTCCAGAGGATCTCCGAACCCACGCTTTCGATGGATTTTATGGTTAATGACAGTCCATTTGCCGGACAGGAAGGGAAATTTGTCACCTCACGCCATCTCAGGGAGAGGCTTTTCCGTGAGCTCAACACAGACGTGAGCCTGAGGATCGAGGAGATCACTCCTGACAGATACAAGGTTATGGGCAGGGGCGAGCTGCATCTTTCGGTTTTGATTGAAAATATGCGCCGGGAAGGCTATGAGTTTGCCGTGAGCAAGGCCGAGGTAATCTATAAAGAGGATGAGAATGGCCGCAAGCTTGAGCCCATGGAGCGAGTTTATGTGGATGTTCCGGAAGAGTATTCAGGCGCGGTAATTCAGAAGCTCTCATCAAGAAAGGGCGAGCTTCTCAACATGACTCCTTCAGATAACGGCGGGGACACCAGGCTTGAATTCTCCATACCTTCGCGCGGCCTTATCGGATACAGGGACGAGTTCCTAACAGATACCAAGGGTACCGGTGTCATTAACCAGATGCTCGACGGATATGATACCTATCGAGGTGAGATCCAGTACAGGCCGCAGGGTTCTCTCATAGCTTTTGAGACAGGCGAGTCGGTCACTTACGGCCTTTTCAACGCGCAGGGAAGAGGGGCGCTCTTTATCGGACCTGGAGTGAGGGTTTATTCGGGTATGGTTGTGGGCAGTAATCCTAAGGCTGAGGACATCGAAGTGAATGTCTGCAAGAGGAAGCAGCTGACCAATACCCGCGCCTCAGGTTCGGACGACGCGCTGAAGCTGACGCCTCCCGTGGTAATGAGCCTGGAGCAGTGTCTGGAGTTCATCGATACCGATGAGCTCCTTGAGGTCACTCCTCTCAACCTTCGCATCCGCAAGAGGATACTTGACCCCACGCAGCGCAAGCGGGAGATGATCCGCTTGAAGAACGCAGCAAAATAAACCTTGTCCGCCCCAGGATTACTGTCAGAATGCGTCTGAAGCGCAAGCACTTCGTCCTGTATTTGAGCAGTTATCTTGGGGTGATGAATGATTACTAAAAAACAAAAAGCGTACATGAACCTGTAGTATGAACCTCGGTTCGTGTACGCTTTGTAAAAATCCTGCTTTTTCTGAGCTACGTCCGCTTTACGAGGCAACAACCTACAATCGAGGTAATTGCTCCACGTCCGGGATCGATATGCTGAGCAGTTACGGTTACAGATCAAGCGTTATCAGTCTGCGTTTTTTTCAAGCGCGGCTTTTTTCATGGCGCGTACCTTGAGAGGCAGGCCGAAGAGGGTTATGAAGCCCTGCGCATCCTTGTGATCGTAAAGGTCGCCGGTGGTGAAGGACGCGAGCGACTCGCTGTACAGCGAGAACGGAGCCTTGGTTCCGGCCTTGATGATGTTGCCCTTATAGAGCTTGACAGTCACTTCGCCGGTGACATCTTCCTGTGTCTTCTCGATGAAGGCCTGGCAGGCTTCGCGCAGAGGCGTGAACCATTTGCCTTCATATACGATCTGGGCAAAGAGGTTGGCCATGTCCTTTTTTGTGTCCATGGTCGCGCGGTCGAGTATCAGCTCTTCAAGCTGCTGGTGTGCCTCAAGGAGGATGGTCCCGCCCGGAGTCTCATAGACACCGCGCGACTTCATGCCGACGACGCGGTTCTCGACTATGTCGATGATGCCGACTCCGTTTTCCCCTCCGAGCTTGTTAAGCTTGCGCACGATGTCGGAATACTTCATCTTCTCACCGTCGACGCTTACGGGTATGCCCTTCTCGAAGCCGATCTTCACGGTCGTCTCCTTGTCGGGGGCCTTCTGGGGAGTTACGGAGAGCACGAGAAGATGGTCATAGTCGGGAGCGTTCTCAGGCTCTTCGAGCTCGAGTCCCTCGTGGCTGATGTGCCATAGATTGCGGTCACGGCTGTAACTGGAGTCCGCGCTGAAGGGAAGGTCTATGCCCTTCGATTTGCAGTACGCCATCTCATCCTCTCTTGACTGGAATGTCCACTCAGGGGAGCGCCACGCGGCGATTATCTTCAGGTCGGGAGCCAAGGCTTTGATGCCAAGCTCGAAGCGAACCTGATCGTTGCCCTTGCCGGTAGCGCCGTGGCAGATAGCGGACGCGCCTTCCTTGCGGGCGATCTCGACAAGCTTCTTGGCGATCAGCGGGCGCGCCATGGACGTGCCGAGCAGATATTTGTTCTCATATACGGCATTCGCCTGGACGCAGGGGGCGATGTACTCGTCGCAGAATTCATCGACCACGTCGAGTATGTAAAGCTTTGAAGCGCCTGAATACCTGGCGCGTTCTTCAAGTCCTTCCAGCTCGCTTTCCTGGCCTACGTCTATGCACACGCATATGACTTCGTAGTCGTAGTGTTCCTTGAGCCAAGGAATGATCGCTGTAGTATCAAGCCCGCCTGAGTAGGCAAGAATAACCTTCTCCTTCATGATTGTATGTCCCTCCTTGAACCTTCGTCCGTCATGGACGATGATGGGCGCAGAATAGAGCCTTAAAAAAGAAATAGAAAGCAGGAAATATGCAGGTAAGCATATGCCGCAAAACAGGAGCTGGCTGTAGACTGCAATCGAGAGTATACATCAGTACAGCATATTATTCAAGTATTTTATGAAAAAAACTTGCATAAATACATGAACGGATGTATAATGGCGGCTAATTAATGGATAAATATTCATTGCATGTAATAATTCGAATGTCGAATAGCATGTCGAATAGCAGAAAGAGGTGCGAGATGATAAAAGCTGGTGTGATTGGTGCCACGGGCTATGCGGGAGCGGAGCTTATCAGGCTGCTTTGGCAGCATCCTGATGTTGAGATAGTATGGGTGGGTTCCAGATCCTATGCCGGAGAACGTTTCTCCTCCATATATGGAAATATGTTCAGGCTCGTCGATGAGAGCTGCCTTGAGGAGGACATGGATCGTCTCGCGGATGAAGCCGACGTCATTTTCACTGCTACCCCTCAGGGATACTGCGCGGGAATAGTTAACGAGGATATGCTGAAGAAGACGAAGATCATTGATCTGTCAGCTGATTTTCGCCTGAAGGACATGAACGTCTATGAGCAGTGGTACAAGCTTCAGCATAAGAGCCCTCAGTATCTGCCGGAGGCGGTATATGGTCTTTGTGAGATATACAGGAAGGATATTCCGAAGGCTCGCATCGTGGCGAATCCCGGCTGCTACACCACCTGCTCTATCTTGTCGCTCTATCCGTTGGCGGCGGAGGGGCTTATCGAGCTTCGTTCCATAATTATAGACGCGAAGTCGGGAACCTCCGGAGCCGGGCGCGGCGCGAAAACCGCGAATCTATATTGCGAGGTGAATGAAAACATCAAGGCATACGGGGTGGCGAACCATCGCCATACTCCTGAGATAGAGGAGCAGCTTGGGATTGCCGCCGGCAGACCGGTGCTGCTGAATTTTACACCTCACCTGGTGCCTATGAACAGGGGCATACTTGTCACAGCTTACGCTGACCTGAAAAAAGGGGTCGGCAAGGACGATATAGCCGCAGCGTATGAGAGGTATTATAAGGATGAGTATTTCATCCGCCTTCTTCCTTACGGAAGCCCCGCGGAGACTCGTTTCGTTGAGGGAAGCAATTTCGAGGACATAAGCTTCAAGGTCGACGAACGCACCGGAAGGGTGATAGTCATGGCAGCTATCGACAACCTGGTCAAGGGCGCGGCCGGCCAGGCGGTGCAGAACATGAACATACTTTTTGGGATCGATGAGCGCGCAGGCCTCATGCAGGCGCCGATGTTCCCTTGACCTTCTCCATAAGGAGGAAGCTCATCAAGGATGAAATCGTCCTGTATGGACAAATGATACCGCCCCACAGCGAGGGATGCGCGGCATCCCCAGTCAGGGGTACTGAGAAGATACAATTTTTGGAGATAAAAATATGGGCAAGATCACTATGACGGATTGCGGCGTGACCGCTGCAAAGGGATTTTTCGCAGCCGGAGTGGAAGCCGGCATAAAGAAGGACAGGGCTGATATGGCGGTACTCTTCAGCGACAGCCCTTGTGAAGCTGCGGGAGTTTACACGAAGAATATCGTAAAGGCAGCTCCTGTGGTCTTTGACAGGGAGCGGACCAATATCGGCAGCGGCCTCAGGGGCGTGGTAGTCAACGCCGGCGTGGCGAATGCCTGCACCGGCAAGGACGGTATGGATGCCTGCCTCAGGACTGCCGAAGCAGCGGAGAGAGAATTCGGGACTCCTGCCGGCAGCTTCTGCGTCGCTTCAACCGGAGTTATAGGCCGGCAGCTTCCTATGGACAAGATCCTCGGCGGCATCCCGAAGCTTCATAAGGCCGCGGGATGCTCAAGGGAGGACGCGCATTCAGCGGCGAGGGCAATAATGACCACTGATACGAAGCCGAAAGAGGTTTCCGTGAGCTTCGATGTGGATGGAGTTACTGTGGCTATAGGCGGGATGTGCAAAGGTTCCGGCATGATCCATCCGAACATGGGAACTATGCTTTGCTTCATCGCCACCGACGCATGCATTTCGCACGAGCTGCTGCAGGCCGCGCTTTCTGAAAATGTTGTGGATACATTTAACATGGTCTCTGTGGACGGCGATACCTCTACAAATGACACTGTGCTGGTCTTCGCGAATGGGCTCTCCGGATGCAGCGAGATAAAGGCCGGAACTGAGGTTTATGAGACCTTCAAGGAAGCTCTTCGCGTAGTTATGGAAGAACTCGCCAAGAAGATCGCCGGAGACGGTGAGGGATGCACCTGCCTTTTTGAGGTGAAGATGATGAACTGCGCCACTAAGGAGGCGGCGAGGACGCTGGCAAAGTCAGTGGTCTCGTCCCTGCTCACGAAGGCAGCTATATATGGTTCGGACGCGAACTGGGGCAGGATTCTCTGCGCCATGGGTTATTCGGGAGTGGATTTTGATCCCGAAAAAGTTGACCTCTGGTTCGAGAGCGCGGCAGGCAAGGTTAAGATAGCCGAGGACGGCAGGGCGACCGATTACAGTGAGGAGTTCGCGACGAAGATTCTCTCGGAGTCCATAGTCACCGCGACAGCAGATGTGAAGCAGGGCACGGAATCAGCCGCTGCCTGGGGCTGTGACCTCACCCACGAATACGTGAACATCAATGCGGATTACAGGAGCTGAGACTTAGACAGCTGATGGGACAAATAAGGCAGCAGTTCAGCACCCCGGACTTGGGGTGCTGAATAATTACAAAGCACGAGAGAAATGGAGAATTCTGGTATGGGTTTATATACTGATGAAGAAGTGATGCACAAGGCTGAGGTGTTGGTCGAGGCGCTTCCTTATATACAGAAATTCAACAGGAAAATAATCGTAGTAAAGTACGGCGGTTCGGCCATGATGGACGATTCGCTTAAGAAGAGCGTCATCAAAGACGTGGTGCTTCTCAAGCTCGTCGGGTTCAAGCCAATCATAGTACATGGCGGCGGTAAGGATATAAGCAAATGGGTTCAGCGTTCCGGGATGGAGCCGAGGTTTATCAATGGTCTCAGGGTCACCGATGAGAACACGCTTGAGATAGCTGAGATGGTGCTCAACCGGGTAAACAAGAGCCTGGTACAGCTTGTTGAGGAGCTCGGCGTCCGTGCCGTCGGAATAAGCGGGAAGGACGGGGGCATGCTGAAGGTGCGCCGCCGCTACTCGAACGGTCAGGACATAGGTTTTGTCGGAGAGGTGGAGTCAGTCGACACCAAGATAATCATGGATATGCTCAATAACGATTATCTCCCGATCATTTGCCCCATAGGCTATGATGAGAATTATCATTCCTATAATGTAAATGCCGATGAGGCCGCCTGTGCCATAGCGAGCGCGGTGAACGCGAACAAGCTTGCCTTTTTGACCGACACAGAGGGCGTGTTCCGTGATTTTTCGGACAAGGACTCCTTTATCCCCAGGATGACGGTCCAGGAAGCAGAGGAATTCATCAAGGGTGGTTACGCGACGGGCGGCATGCTTCCCAAGCTTGAGAATTGTATCGCCGCTCTGAACAACGGCGTGTCCCGCGTCCATATTCTTGACGGACGCATTGCTCACTGCCTCCTGCTTGAATTCTTCACAAACAAAGGAATCGGAACTGCCATCATAAACGATGAGATGTAGATATATGATCAAAGAGCAAGGAGAAGAAGATGAATACACAGGAGATAATTGCGGAAGGCGAACAGTATCTGCTTCATACATATAATCGCTATCAGATCGTCCTCGACCATGGCGATGGCATGTATCTTTATGACACCGATGGCAGGAAGTATCTGGATTTTTGCGCGGGAATAGCCGTATTCGCGCTTGGTTACAACAACAAAGAGCTGAATGACGCGATCACGGCACAGCTTGGAAAGATAGTCCATACCTCAAACTATTTCTACAATGAGGCCGCCTGCGAGGCCGCAAGAAAGCTCGTCACCGCTGCGGGGATGAAGCGCGTTTTCTTTACGAACAGCGGAACAGAGGCGGTGGAGGGGGCTCTGAAGTCGGCCTTAAGATACGCGTATGACCGCGACGGACAGGGAGGCCATGAGATCATCGCCATGCGGCATTCATTTCATGGGCGCAGCCTGGGCGCTCTGTCCGTGACGATGAACGACCATTACCAGGATCCCTTCAGGCCGCTGCTTGCAGGAATCAAAGAAGCGACCTTCAACGACCTTGAAAGCGTCAAGGCCGCGGTCACGGACAAGACCTGTGCCATCATCCTTGAACCTGTACAGGGCGAGGGCGGCATCTATCCTGCGGAAGAGGGGTTCCTCAAGGGCCTGCGCGGTCTCTGCGATGAGAAGGACATCCTGCTTATATTTGATGAGATACAGTGCGGCATGGGAAGGACGGGAACTATGTTCGCCTGCCAGCGCTATGGGGTGAAGCCCGACATCATGACCGTCGCGAAAGCCTTGGGCTGCGGTCTTCCTATCGGAGCGTTCTTGACAAATGACAAGGCCGCTTCACTTGTCCCCGGAGATCACGGCAGTACCTACGGCGGCAATCCTTTGGTCTGCGCCGCCGCGTCGAAGATATTTGACCTTTATGAGGAGCTTGGAATCCTTGAAAATGTGCGTTCGACAGGCGATTACCTGTATGAGACTCTCGAGAGGTTCGCGAAGGAAAACAAAGAGGTCATAGGACACCGCGGCATAGGCCTCATGCAGGGACTGGAATTTTCCATGCCGGTGAGTGACATCATAAAGTCTGCTCAGGCAAAGGGACTCATACTGATAAACGCGGGGAGCAATATTCTTCGTTTTGTGCCTCCGCTCATCTGCACAAAGGAAAATGTGGATGAGATGGCCGCGATCATGGAAGAAGTGATGAAAGATTTGAACGCGTGAACCACAATTGCACTTGAAAAAGGCAAATATCTCTAGTAAACTTATAGTGGACTATAAAAGGGGGTCCGGCTTCCGGAAGGAGGCCGGATATGTTATTTAATTATAAGAAGCACCTGATGTGGCTGCCGGCCGCGGCTTTGATTCTTGCGGCGGGCATAGGTTACAGCTGTTCATTTCACGCAGGCTCCGATGAGGCTCAGGCGTATAGGCTGCCGGTCTCTGAAA
Source organism: uncultured Lachnospiraceae bacterium (assembly GCA_902770965.1). Lineage (GTDB taxonomy): Bacteria > Bacillota > Clostridia > Lachnospirales > Lachnospiraceae > RUG11623. The sequence continues at coordinate 41,609 of CACXUY010000003.1, forward strand.
TCTCAGAAGAAACGGCTGACGGGCAGGACGCGGCTGTTTCTGTTGATAGTGAAGAGCATGCGTCTGGAGGGGAAGCATCCGCCGGTTTTAGCGGCGGCCAAGAGCAGGCGTCCGGCGAGGCGGCTTCTGCCTTAGAGGCGGATCCTGCCTTGGAGACGGCGTCCGCGTCTGTGATATGGGTGCATGTGTGCGGCAGCGTGCGCTCAGAGGGCGTGTACAGCTTGCCGGAAGGGAGCAGGGTCAAGGACGCCATAGACGCGGCAGGAGGATTTGCCGAGGACGCTGACCGAAGCTATCTCAATCTTGCAGCCATTGTTGCTGATGCCACGAAGGTCTATGTGCCGGCTGAGGGCGAAGCTACTGCTTCTGATCTGTTATATGGAAGCGGATCTTCTGCATCTCAGGAAATTATTATCGCGTCTCAACCTGCCGGTAACGGCGCGGCTGAGACTAAGGTCGATATCAACAAGGCATCGGTTCAGGAGCTGATGTCGCTCCCCGGCATAGGCCGGGCGAAGGCGGAGGCTATTTTTTCATACAGGGAGGAGCATGGCTTTTTCAGTTCGCCCGAAGAGATCAAGAAGGTATCCGGTATAGGCGACGGGATTTATAAAAAGCTTGAGTCAAGGATCAAAACAGGAGGTTAGAGATGGCACGGGTTCTTGTTGTCGATGATGAGAAGAGTATCGTGAAGGGGATACGCTTCAGCCTTTTGCAAGACGCATATGAGGTGGACTGCGCATATGACGGTGAAGAAGCCATTGAGATGGCGAAGAAGACGGAGTACGATGTCGTTCTCCTGGATCTGATGCTTCCGAAGCTTGATGGCATTCAGGTTTGCCAGCAGATCAGGGATTTCTCTGACATGCCTATCATCATGCTGACCGCAAAAAACGACGACATGGACAAGATACTGGGGTTGGAATTCGGCGCGGATGATTACGTCACGAAGCCGTTCAACATCCTTGAACTAAAAGCCAGGATCAAGGCCATCATCCGCCGCAATCAGAAAAAAGCGAAGTCTGCCGGGGACAAGAATGTCACAAAGGGAGAGTTCGAACTCATGGCTGAGAGCCGCAGGCTTTTCCGTGATGGCAAGGAGATAAACCTGACAGCCAAGGAATATGACTTGATAGAGCTTTTGATCAGCAATCCCGGCACAGTATATTCAAGGGAACAGCTGCTGAATATAGTGTGGGGGGCTGATTTCCCCGGAGATCTGAGGACGGTTGACGTACATATCCGCCGTCTGAGAGAGAAGGTTGAGAAGAATCCAAGCGATCCCAGATATGTCTGTACAAAATGGGGAGTAGGATACTACTATAAGGTTTAAATGATGCAGAACAACAACGATTACGATGGTGAGATAGATGACCTGGCTTCCGGCTATGAAGACAGTATAAGAGAATGGGATGAAGACAGTATAAGAGAATGGGATGAAGACGATATGTCGGAGTCCGGGGATTTATACGATGATTCATGGTCCCAGGAGTCTGTCCCACAGGAAAGAGAAGCTGCTCCCCGGACTGAAGAAGCTATTATCAAGACTGAAGAAGCCGCTCCCCGGACCGAAGAAGCCGCTCCCCGGACCGAGGAAGCCGCTCCTCAGGCCAGAGATGCTGTTTTACGGAATAGAGATGCTGCCACTCAATCCCGGGATACTGCTTCACAGATCAAGGAGATCGAAGAGAGTGGTTCTTTGCAGAACATGAAGGATATTTTTGGCTCGCCTTCTTCAGTCGGCAGGGCCAAGGATACGAATGGCGGGGAGAAGCAGAGCAAGAAAAGAACACGCAGGATATTCAGTCTCCGCCTGTGGCTGTTTTTTATCATCCTGACTGTCGTGGCTCTTCCTACCTTTATTTTATCAGTGACATTGATCAGGAGTGTCAGGCGCGTTGAACTGCAGAATTCGATCAACGAGATGAAAAGCCAGGCGATGATACTTGCGACGAAGCTGGCATCCGAGGATTATTTCAATAATCTGTCGGATAGCACGTTGTCCGACATAATACGTCAGCAGGCTGACATCATCAATGGCAGGATTCAGGTAATAAATGATTCATACCGCGTGGTTGACGACACTTATGTGACAGATATCAATAGGTTTAACTATTCCGAGAACGTCATCAAGTGCATGGTGGGGAATGGCGGAGAGACCAGCTTTGAAACGACGGATTTCGTGGAGATATCACAGCCGATAATAAAAGCGGATGCCAACAGCCGTTCCGGCAAGATAGTCGGAGTGCTGACAGTGTCCGCGGACAAGAAGAATATGGTTCAGATGGTGGGGGCACTCACAGAGCTATCAGTGCTCCTGCTGCTTTTGCTGGCTGTCATTATGGTACCGCTGCTGCTCATCGTCACCTGGTATCTCGTGCGGCCCTTCAATGAGCTGCAAAGACAGATCGCAAGGACGCAGGAGAGCGATATCAATGATATCGTGAATGAGCGGACGTATAAGGAGACTGCGCAGCTCAGCGATTCTTTTAACGAATCATACGGCAGGCTTGCCGCCCTCAGCCAATCCAGGCAGGAATTCGTGTCGAACGTTTCTCATGAGCTGAAGACGCCTATCACTTCGATACGTGTTCTGGCTGATTCTTTGATGGGCATGGACAACGTTCCTATAGAGCTTTATCGGGAGTTTATGGCGGATATTTCGGGCGAGATAGACCGGGAGGCGAAGATCATAGACGACCTGCTCTCCCTCACAAAGCTGGAGAAATCCGCAGATGCGCTTGACATTTCTAAGGTGAACGTGAACGATTCTATGGAACTCATACTCAAGAGACTGAGCCCTATAGCTAAACAGCGGAATGTTGAGCTGCTTTTCGAGAGCTTCCGCCCCGTAGTCGCGGAGATTGATGATGTGAAATTCTCGCTGGCCATAACTAACATCGTTGAGAACGCGATCAAGTACAATGTTGAAGGCGGCTGGGTAAAGCTCTCGCTGAACGCTGACTATCAATATTTCTTCATTAAGATCTCGGACAGCGGAGTCGGCATACCTGAGGACGAGACGGAGAAGGTATTCGACCGTTTCTATCGAGTCGATAAGGCGCGTTCCAGGGAGACGGGAGGAACAGGCCTTGGGCTTTCTATAACCAAATCGATAGTCACGATGCATCACGGGGCTATACGCGTGTATTCCAAAGCGGGCGAGGGTTCGACATTTATCGTCAGGACGCCGCTCAATTATCTTGAGAATTGATGATCAGTACAGCGGCAGGCGGTGTTTGCACATCAGAGTGACACACGCAGCGCCTCTGGCCGTTCCGCAAAGAGGGATTCCCGGCATCCCGAGCCAGGGTTGCTGAACAGTTACTTTAGAAGTCGGCCCCCGCGAAGCGGGTGGCCATACAGGGATGCATACATACACCGCCTGTATGCTGCCACATCTTTCATACGTTGTGGCAGCACAGGCGTGCTATGGATGTTTACCATATGTGTTTGATGATTAATAGCCGGATAAATGGTTTTATACGGGATACGGGTAAAGTGCTATAGGCAGCGGCATCTTAGTCATATGTGCTGTGGTTTAGCTGCAAGTGATGAGAGATGCAGAGGTTTATTATTGGAGAGATGCTTGAAACATGAATACAGATGCTGATAAAAGGGATAATAAGCCCCGGCTTTCAGAAGCCCTGCGTCATTGTCGGCAGCGAGTACGCGCCAAGGCAGTATTGTGCGCTGCCATGCTTGTGCTGGTCTCTGTTTTGTGCGGCTGCGAGAGCGGGAAAGAGGCTGAAAGGATAAAGGTCTATTTCGAGAACACGAGCGCCACAAAGCTTGTGACTGTCGATTACCACCCTGCTGCTGCCGAGGACCTGGATATTGTCTGGGAGCTTTTTGACTATATGCAGAACGCGGTGCGCACGGATATCATAGCTGCCGTTCCTGCTTCATTTCAATTAACCTACGCGGATATCAGCCAGAATACTCTCACGTTGGAGCTGAAGGGTTCATATGATGACATGTCGAGTAATTCGAAGCTGCTCATGGCTGCCGCGCTGACCAAGACGATGACTCAGCTTAGCAGTGTCACATATTTGCTGCTGAAGGTCAACGGTGAGATGGCAAAGGATGCTGGCGGGGATGAGTACGGGATACTCCGCTCGGCTCTTTTTGTGGATGTCGCTGCTGACGATCCGAATAATTTCATCAACTCAAATATGACGCTGTATTATTCCAATCTGGCCGGTGACGCTTTGGTACGCGAGGATTTATCCGTCATCTACAGGCGGGGTACATCTTTGGAGAGGACTGTCGTTGAGCAGCTTATCAGAGGACCTCAGATCGGAAGCAGCAACGTCAAAAGGACGCTGCCCTCGACAGAGAGTGTGCTGTCCATAGCCGTGACCGACAGGATATGTTACGTGAACCTCAGCCAGGATCTGCAGTATGAGTCGCTGGGAGTATTTAACTACATACCCATATATTCGATCGTTGATTCGCTCGCGTCCCTTCAGACTGTGGACAAGGTTCAGATCCTGATCAACGGCAGTGTACTGACGACAGATATCGGAGATCGGGTATCGGTATCTACCCCCATGGATCCTGATTACGGCTATGTGGAAGGAGCGATGCGCTGAATGATATCATTAGTGTACGTACCTGTTAACATGACTGCGTCTATGCGGAAGGAGCGATGCGCTGAATGATATCATCGGTTTATGTACCTGTTAACATGACTGCGTCTATGTGGATGGAGCGATACTCTGGATGATAAAAAGACCTCTTGTGTGGGTTCTTGCTGTCTGGATACTGGGAGAGATAGCAGCCACACGTTTCGGATACAGCCTTGCCCCGAAGACAGAGCTCGACATGCTTATCGGAGAGCTCGGACAAATAAAAACAGAGGCGGAAGGGACGGTTGTAGAAATTCAGAAAAAAGATTACGGACTGAGCCTGGTGCTGGACGATGTATATGTCCAGATACCTGACTCGGTCCGTTTTAGTTCTGAGGATAAATTCGCACCGAAATGGTCGGAAATAGATTCACGGAACGGGCGGGAGCAGGGAGAGCCATGGATGAGGACTGCGGTATGGCCGCGGGAGCGGGCAGAAACGCAGTACATGATGCAGATGCCGGAGTCGGGAATGTTACAGGAAACGGTGGATTATATAAGGACGGGCTGCCGTGTGAGAGTGTTGTCCGATGAGCTGGCGCTGCACATCGGGAACCGGGTCAGGGTTTCAGGGAAGCTTTCCGAGATAGAAGAAGCGACCAATCCGGGACAGTTTGACAGCCGTTCATGGTACAGGTCGAGAGGCATTGGCTTCTTCATAAATGCAAGTGAAGTCTATGTTACGGACAGCAGAAAAGCCGCCGTCAGTGATGGGATAAGGATCCTTAGGGAGAGGCTTTCCGACAACCTACAGAGGGTATCCTCGGGAGCTGACTATGGACTGTTCTGCGCGGTTCTGCTGGGGGATAAGACGGGTCTCTCCGAGGAAAGCAACGATCTTTTCCGCCGCGGGGGAATAGCGCATATTCTTGCTGTGTCCGGTATGCACGTCTCTATACTGGGAGCGGGCTTGTTCTGGCTTCTCAGAAAAGCCCCGGTTCAGGCGTGGATCCCTCCGCTGTGCGCTTCAGCCTTCATGTTGGGCTTTGTGGTTCTTACAGGCGCATCGTCCTCCGCCATCAGAGCAGCGGTCATGTTTATGGCGATGATGGCCGCAAGATTGACCGGCAAGAGCTATGATTCCCTGTCTGCGGCTGCTCTGGCAGCCCTCATCATGCTCTTCATATATCCTGAGCTATTGTCACAGGCAGGCTTTCAGCTCTCGTTTGCTTCCGCTTTCTCTATCCATGTACTTGCCGCTGAGGCCGGCAGCTGGGTGAAGCCAAAGGATTATGTCTCAAGAGGCCTGCTGATATCTGTCTGTGTGTCGATGGGCATCATGCCTTTGCTGGCGTGGCATTATTATCAGGTCTCTGTGACAGGCATCTTCGTAAATCTTATCGTTTCGCTGCTGACATCGATGCTGCTGCTAAGTTCCTGCGCGGCGGCGCTCCTTCCGTTTTTGTCGGATGCGTGCGGTGTGTTTTTTGCCGGCACGGGCCACTATATAAGGATCATTTTGGAGGGCTTATGCAGGATGAACGACAGGCTGCCCGGCAGCACGTTGACGACAGGCAGACCAGCCCTGTGGCTCGTGGTGACATCAGAGCTGCTATTGCTGTGTGTCGCCCTGTGGATGAGAAAAGAGAGCAGACGGGAGCTTTTCGCAGGCAGGGCAGTACCGAAAGGTGAGCAGGGCAGAGCAAGAGCAGATGAAAAGAAGGATAAAAGCGGCAGACGCCTGCTGCTTATCTCGGCTGCGTACTGTCTGATGCTCCTGATTTTCACTCCGCATGCACATAAAGGACTTGATATTGCCTGTCTGGATATAGGCCAAGGAGACTGTTCGGTCGTCAGGATAGACGATGAGGTCTGGATGATAGATGCCGGAAGCAGCAGCATTGACGGTATCTGGACTTACCGTATAAAACCTTACCTGCTGTATGAAGCCATAGACAGGGTTGATGTCGTCGCGCTGACGCATCCGGATGATGACCATATTAACGCGATATATGACATGCTATTGGATGAAAGCGTAACCGTGGGGCGCTTTCTGATACCGGAGGCATCCTACGGCGACCCTTCATGGGATATGCTCAAAATCGCCGCGGCAGAACACGGGGTGCGGATATCGGTGGCTGCTGCCGGAGAAGAGTATCAGGTAGGGAAAGGGCTGGTCAGATGCCTTTACCCCGAGGCTTTAGCATATAGTGAAGACACAAATGCGCTCTCCATGGTTCTTGAGATATGTTATGGGAGCTTCAGAGGGCTGTTTATGGGCGATCTGGGTGAAGAAGAAGAACCGGATGTCCTGTCGGGGCTGTTGTCCGCGGAAGACGCGCAAAGTACGCAGAACAGACAGAGTACGCAGAACAGACAGAGTACGCAGAACGGACAGAGTACGCAGAACAGACAGAGTACGCAGAACGGACAGAGTACGCAGAACAGACAAAGTACGCGAGGCTTGGATGAAGTATTGGCGGATGAATCAGCATCATATGGTACTATGGCATATGGCGTAACCGTTCGTATAACCTTCCTTAAAGCAGGGCATCATGGCTCGAAATATTCGAGCAGCGAGCATTTCGTCAGAGTAATACGACCGGTCTTTGCCTCGATCTCCTGCGGCAGGAACAATCGCTACGGTCACCCATCTGAAGAAGCACTCTCGCGGCTGGAGGATGTCGGGACGATATATCGCGTCACGGCATGGTCCGGCGCCGTGCTGCTTGAGCTTGATGGGGATGTGGTTGCCCTCAGAGGCTATCTTGATGATTGAGGGTTTTACAAATAAAACGCGGCAGCTTCTTTTGCTAATACATAGAAAAGAGGCTGCCGTATACTTAATGGTTCAGGAAGAGAAGCGCTGCTCGAAGATAAAGTAGTCATATTTATCTTCGTAGGCTTTTATCTCAGCGGCGCTCCTGAAGGTCCAGCCGAACTGGGTGAGGTTCTTTGTCATGAGCCGGTAGGAGGCCCAGTTTTTGCAGTGCATGTCCAGGCTGATGAAGTCGGGTCTGGTGAAGTAGTTGTATGCGAGTGTCTGCAGCAGCACAAGCAGGAACATCGGAACCATGTCGTTATACTGGATAAAATCAGTCACCAGCTGGCCGCGGAGCACTGCCGGACGGTTGCGCTTGAACCACCAGAGCGTGAAGGGGTTGAATGACTCTATGCAGTACTCTCCCTCATAGTTGTCGAGAAGCTTCATGGCATTCTCGCATAACAGGTTGTCGATACGCTTGGGCTTGAACTCTATGAGCAAGGGAACCTTGCCATCGACAAGCTCAAGTACCTCGCTGAGCAGAGGGATCCTCTGGTCAGAGTTGTAGATCCGGTACTGGCGGATCTCGTCAAGTGTCATGTTTATAGGTTTCTTGTCTGCCCCGCATACTCTAGTGAGGGTGTCATCGTGGAAGACGACGATGTGGCCGTCGCTTGTTCTCTGGACGTCAAGCTCGATGCCGTAGCCGGAATTGACAGCGCGACGGAAAGCTTCAAGGGAGTTTTCGGGGGCGGCCGTGTGGCTGTTGTGAAGTCCCCGGTGCGCAAAATATCTGGTAGATAATTTTTTCATATTATATAAGATCCTAAAAAGTGGAGGTGGGTGAACCCGGATGAATGTATATCAAAATACAGGTAACTATTCAGCACCACAGACTCGGGATGCTGCGCATCCCTCGTTGCGGGGCGGCCAGAGGCGCTGCGCGCCTTATCCGCCCCAGGATAACTGTTATAATACGTCCGAAGCGCAAGCACTTCGTCCTGTATTCTAACAGTTATCTAGGGGTGCTGAATAATTACAATAACAGATAAATGGGTGTGCCCAAGTTAACCGGAAAAAGAAAAGGCTGCGAAGTTATCGCAGCCTCAATGCGGGAAAAGGGACTTGAACCCTCACGGAAATCCATCCACATGATCCTTAGTCATGCCTGTCTGCCAATTCCAGCATTCCCGCACGCAAGAGATAGTCTATCACATCAGATGTGGAAATGCAAGTGTTATTTTTAAGTATTTTTAATTTTACCTCATACCTTTTACCTAGTAAGTTCTCAAAGTAAACATTCATAGCACGCATGTGCTGCCACGACGTATAGAAGTCGTTGCAGCATACATGCGTGTATGAATGCATCCCTATATGGCCACCCGCTTCGCAGTGGCCGTCTTTAAAAGTAACGTCCACAGAGGAGGTCACTGGGAACGTTACTTCGAGAGTTTACATACGTAAAAGCATAAACCCAAAAATCGCTTTTGTCGTGAATTGTCAGCAAAAGCGGGTTTTATTTATATGGATTCTTCACATGGATTCTTCACAAGAATGATTTACAGCTCCGCTTTGATCTTGCGGATCATCTCATCATATTCCTCGGACTTGAGGTAGGTCTTGCCGGGGTTCATCTCAAAGACGCCGCCCCACTCATAGCCGTCTTTGTACTTCGGGACGAGGTGCATGTGCAGATGGCAGCCCGTGTCGCCGTAAGCACCGTAATTTACCTTGTCAGGATGGAAAGCCGCGTGGATGGCTCTGGCCGCACGGGCGACATCGGCGAAGAACGCGTCGCGCTCCTCATCGCTGATATTAACAATCTCGCTGACGTGATCTTTGTACGCTACGATGCAGCGGCCAGGATGGCTCTGTTCCTTGAACAGAATCAGTGAGCTGACGCTGAGATCGCAGATGTAAATGCCGAACTGTTCCAACAACTCGTTGCGCATGCAGTAGCCGCAATTCTGATCTTTCATCATGATAACTCCTTGTTTTTGTGTAAGGATAACTGTTCTGCTCCTCGCAGGTTCCGAACAGTTATTTAATGTTTGGCTTACGAGATTGACATTTACTATAATAAATGCGGTCAAAAGCCCTGTCAATATCACGCTCCTCACTCCCCCACAAATCGACTCACCTGTGTTATAATTTATGCAATGTATTTTGATCTCAATGCCTTAACTTAATGGCATTGATGTTATGCCTGTCTGCATAACTGTCCGAAGCACGCGATCCACATGCCGCTGGAAGCAGGGACTATGCAATTTCGCAATGAACATGTAACGTTGAACGATATCATAAAGGCGAATGAGTAGGAGAATCTGATTATGGCAAAAAAGGAACTGAAAATGCGAGCGGTTGTTGCACCGACAGAAACCGTGATTGTATCGGCCTATAATCCTGACGGGAAAGCCGATGCTTTCAGGACTGGGATTGAGTTTAAGAAGTCACTGGAGGCAGCTGACTGCGAGTAAACAAAAGGAGGACTATCTCATGTTTACGGAGCCAATACAGATCAACGGGCTTACATTGCGAAACCGGATTGTGATGCCGCCGATGGCAACCGGGAAAGCACAAAAGGTAGCACCCGGAGAGGATTTGGTGGAATACTATCTGGAGTGGGCGGAGCGCTTCTAAAGGACGCCGATTGGACAATTCGTGCATTGGCAGGACCCAATAGAAAAGCGTAATCCCAATGATGTTCAATAAACCTGAATTGTTCACCGCTTAGTGGTGGATTTGCCTGAAGGTCGCGTAAGTTCCTGTTTTCTTGCGTTTCTTTTCATTTCCTTACTTTTGCTTTTCATCCAAATAGTGAATGGAAAAAGGACCTGATTCTTGGTAAAATCAAGGTGCCAAATAAATCAAATACCAAGAGAAAGCGGTCCTATATGGCAATTTAAACGACATTCCGCTTGAAAGCAATAGGCAAATCAAAATGAAGTTCAACGGTGGCGAACTTTTATAACAAGTCAGAACTATGGGAGAAGCGACAGTATGAATGACAGTGGGAGCGACAATATGAGTGACGGTACGAACAGCAATGAGAGTGGCAATATGAACGGTAACAGGAGCGACAGTAGGAACAGCAGAATGAACGATAATGGGAGCGGCTATATGAACGACAATGGGAATGAAAACAAGAACGATAACAAGGATAACAGCAATAAAAATAAAGGTACATATGGCATGGCAATCGGCATGTGCATAGGTATTTCTATCGGGACTGCCATCGGAACCGCCACTCAGAATATCGGGCTGTGGATGCCGATCGGTCTTAGTCTTGGCTTGTGCTTCGGCCTTGTATTTGGACATAACAGCGAGGAAGAATAACGGTTTCAACCCTTCAACTATATTAGGGAAAACTGAGTATGACAGAGCGTTGAGGCATAGTAAACCCGCATGCCCGGGTCAACTGCGTTGAAGAGCGCATGGCAGTGGATACTGGTGCTCTTGGGCTATATTTTGCTTATATACATCATGTTTAGCGGCGCAAGGAGGTTGGAAGTACGGCAGAATAAGAATTATGGAGATAATTCCGGCATATCAGGAATATGTGAAACGTGTGCCGATTCTGCTTCCTTTCATTCCGCTATACAGTGTGGATAAATATAAGTGGCTGGCTGCATGACTGAGGGAGGCCTCTTTCTGCCGCGTTTTCAAATGAGCGTAAGGACGTTCCCGATATTTCCAGCCGAGTGTTGAGTAAAGAGAATGAAATGAGAATAAAAGAGGGTGGAACGCCGCCCTCTTTTTTGCTAGAATTAAGTAAGATACAGCTGTCTTTCATATCTGGTTTTGGAGAGAACGGAGGAGCTGGCGATGGACGGACGAGCAAAGAAACTGCCAATCGGCATACAGGAATTTGAAAAACTGATCACCGGGGATTATCTTTATGTCGACAAGACAAGATACATATATGAGCTTGCGCATGGCGATGGAACATCGTATTTTCTGAGTCGCCCGAGGCGTTTCGGAAAGAGCCTTTTCCTGTCGTCCCTGAAGGCATATTTCGAGGGGAAGAGGGAACTCTTCAGCGGCCTTGACATAGAAAGGCTTGAAGAAGGAAACGAGGATGCCTGGCAGGAATACCCGGTGTTTTATTTTGACTTTAATAAAAAGAACTTCCGTGAAGCATCGGCATTGGTTGATGTGCTTTCGGAACACCTGAATGGATGGGACGAGAGGTATGGCGCAGACACGAGGGACAGGCCCATCGAGGAGAGGTTTCGGATATTGCTTGCAAAGGCAAACGAGGCCACTGGCCGTCGCGCGGTCGTCCTTGTGGACGAATATGACAAGCCCCTATTGGAGAACGGAGGGACAAACGAGCGCATGGAGCGGGACAAGGCAGTGTTCAAAGGCTTTTTCTCCACACTCAAGAGTTATGATGGGTACCTACGGTTCGTGTTCCTTACGGGGGTGACGAAATTCTCCAAGGTATCGATTTTCAGCGACCTGAACCACCTGCAGGACATCACTATTAACAAGAAATTTGCGTGTGTCTGTGGGATAACAGAAGGGGAGCTTCGAGGCAACGCTGATAATTACGTCAAGGATATGGCTGCGGAAAATGATATGTTGACAGAGGAGTGCTATGGTGAACTGAAGAAGATGTACGACGGATATCATTTCCATCAGGACGCAGAGGGGGTGTACAATCCGTTTTCTGTTCTTAACACGCTTGCAGGCAAAGAATTCGGCTATTGGTGGTTCGAGACGGGAACTCCCACTTTCCTCGTGGAGAAGATGGCGTCCGTGAATTACGATATAAGGAAGATTACTAATGGAGAGATTTATGCCAGTTCCTCCCAGCTTGTGGACTATCGCGCTGACAACCCCAATCCTGTGCCGCTGTTGTTCCAGACCGGCTATCTGACGATTACAGGCTATGACAAGCTGTTCCGGGCGTACCAGATGGGATATCCTAACGAGGAGGTAAAGTACGGATTTCTGGAATGCCTGGCACCGTTTTATCTGAACCGTGAGAAAGAGCCGGGACCTCTTGACATCCGCTCGATAGGAGCTGCGGTCCGGGACGGGGATACGGATGCGCTAAGGGACATATTAGTATCTCTGTACGCAAGCCTCCCCTATACCACGGACGAGCGGCCTGTGGAGCAGAACTTCCAGAACGTTGCATATCTGGTATTCACTATGCTTGGCCAGTTCGTGCGCACCGAGGTTCACAGCGCCAGGGGGCGGTCGGACGTGGTTGTGGAGACGGATGATTACGTTTACATTATGGAATTCAAACGGGACGGAACCGCCGATGCCGCATTGGCGCAGATCGAGGATAGGGGCTATGCGCTGCCATATGCCGCGGATCCCAGGAAGCTGATCAAGATAGGGGCTAATTTCGACAGCAAGACGAGGATACTGGATGAGTGGAAGGTAGTGTAATTGCTGTAATATGAGGAGGCAAAAACGGGTACATACGTAATTCTTAAGGTGATAAGTGGCGTTTTCTTGATATATTCGAAACACAGAGGTGTACTCGTGGCATCACGAAAGCAACAGTGTATTCTGGACCTGGTACAAACTATAATGTTACTGGCACGTTGTACCGTTATGATATTGTCAGGATTCATACGATCAACAATATTTGGGCCAAGTTTATGATTAATCGTAAAGGTACGCGGTACCAACGTACACGCTCGTGAAAAGCCCGTGGGAGTTTTTGCTTGGTGTTGTATCCTATCAGGTTTGGTTTTAAGAAAAGGTGATGTCGGAGGTGATTGTTGTGATGATAGTACAGGAAGTGGCCGATATCATAGAAAGTATGCCAAGAAGAAATCAGCAGATCATGCTGGAACTGTTAAGAGTGATGAGCAGTCAACCATAGTTTGATGAGAGTGCGAGAAAGAATACGAACGAAAAAATGAGAAATGCGGCACTGGGACTTGCCGGACTCTGGAGCAGCCATGAAAAAGCAGCACCGGTAGATGAGGTTGTTCGGAATATGAGAAAGGGGCGCCGCTTTGATACTTGATACCTTAGGCTTTTAGAAAAAAGATTAACGAAAACTGTCGGATGCAGAAAAATTGCATGTCTGAATTCTGCAAGGGTGCAGGGGTGAGCGATTTACGCAGCGGCGAAGCCGCTTTCCGATGCGCATTCCTGCGATCCGCCGGAGGCACTAAGGAAACACTGATTAATCAGTGCTTCCTTAGATAAAAAAGCAGATATATGCATGGGATACGTGCGTATGTCTGCCCTTTTATGTTACGGATGTTAAATGCTATGTGGGGTTATAGCTTCGGGCATCTTAACAATTTTTGATGGAGGGATTTACAGTATTTTCCGTAATATAAGGTTAAAAATAAAAAATGAATATTGCTATTATTGCTTAAAAATCATAAAATATTACCCATGAGGGGTAATATACTCCACACATTTTGAACTATGATTGGTTAGCTGGCCGCCGACGGGCGGATGACTTCCAGAAAGAAGCAATGATTATATTCACTATGGAGGGACACGAATGAACAACAAAGATGATTCTGAAATGAAGAACCCGTTGCTCCCCGACGAGAACATGCTTTCAGAAAAATTCAGCAGAAGAAGCTTCATGAAGGGCTTCGCTGCCACGACGGCTGCGGTCAGCCTGTCCACGATCCTCCCCTCTGCCGTCATGGCTGAGCCTGACGGAGACGAGAGCGTCAACATGCCTGTTGACGTATTCGGGGGGAGCGGAATATATATCGATGGCGGCGATGTCAACATGAATGGTGAGACTTATACGCTCGAGTTCACCCAGCCGGTTCAGCTTGTCGCCAAGATCAACGGCGTGGTTCAGAAGGAAGGTACATGGAGAACCGAGAACAAACACCTCGTCTCCGTTGATCCTAACGGCGTGGTACGGATGCGTGACGGCGTCGGAGGATATCAGGTAGAAGTGACCTGGAAGAAGGGCGATGTCAGTTACGGAGTCACATTCATCACCGGTCAGCTCGCGGGTGGACATTCGATAGAGGTCGATGTTCCCCAGAAGCGCGGCGACTTCATGATCCGTCTTGCGAAGTATTTTGGCTGGTATCATTACAACAACTACATGGATGACGGCTCGGATATCGATGACCTCGGAAATTACGCTGATGAACGTCCCAGAAGCTATTACGATGTCTGCGGCAACGCCGATTATGTGAAGCCTATCGAGGCGGCCATCGACAATTTTGTGCTTGCACCGGAAAGTCCCGAGGATTTATTCTATCCTATGTCAGACATGACCCGTCAGGACGCGGCCGTGATCATCGCGAAAGCATTCCATCTGGAATCCCTTGAGGATGATTACATCAGCGCGTTCGCTGACGCTGATCAGATAGATCCTGACTGCTATGATGCGCTGAACACCCTGGTCGGCATGAATTTCTTCCGCGGCCGCACGAACGACACGCTCAACCCCACAGAAGCTATCACCGACACCGAAGAGAGGCTTCTCATCGAGGCAATCGACGGCCGTATGGTATGCCCTGTGTGGTCGATGCCTGTGTCCAAGCGCAAATTCGTCCGTGCTCGTCCGACATGGTTCACCGCTACCGAGGGAGCCACTGTCTACTGGCGCACAAGGATGCTTCCCGGCTCTGATATCTCACACAGGGAGATGCTGGGACTTTTCATCGGCGACAGAGGCAACGGCGTGACCCTGACTGAGGAGTGGAGCGATTATCGAGAGTACATCCCTAACTACTCCACCGTTCCCATGTTCGGTCTGAACAACTGCTATAATTTCCCTTATGAGAGGGTTTTCTTTACCGTTGAAGTTGACTGCTATGCCAAGAAGGAAGGATTGATGGATTCTCCTCACACCACCTTCATCTGGAGAGTGGATCGCCCCGCATGGCATGATTTCGCGTTTGATAAGCTGCACGAGGGTACAGCGGATTATCCGACCATTTATCGTTATTTCGATAACTTCCAGGCAGCCGCATACTATATTGAAGGTTCTGAGTCCGGTATTCTTTACGATGGTCTGATGCCTACGCATACTACAACGTCGCTGGTCGACCGCGTGAAGGAAGTCGCTACCAAGCCTTTCTGCTTCGTGCTCGGTCATAATCATGTTGACCATAAGGGCGCCCTTGCCGTTGCTTTCAGGGACGGACTGGACTGCTACATGGCAGACCGCGTCGGTCCTCAGGGCACCAAATGGGATATCACGGTTTACAGTGAGGATTCCACGGATGCCAATGTCACCGTCATCGATAAGCAAGAGGGAGTGTATGAAGGCGACAATATCCATCTCGTGGAAGAGGGTGACAAGCTTGACATCGGCAACGCCGTCTTCACCATCTACCGTCTGCCCGGACATGAGGATGGCATGATCATCCTCCATGAACCGAAGCTCGGCTTGATCTTCGCTTCCGATATATATGGCGTTAACCGTTATTGGGTCGCTGACCAGTTCGGCTGCACCGGCGTGAAGCAGGATCTGGTGTTATCACTGCAGCAGCAGCTGATGGATGCATATACCAAGGACGGAGGACTTGTCAAGGAGGTCTATACCGGCCACAACCGTATCGGAGTCGGTCCTGATTACATGATGGTTTGGGAGCAGGCCCTTCAGGATATGGTTGACCTCGGTCCGTATGCTTATAACGACGACCTGAGAGGAGACGGAGCCATCGTATCCCGCAACGGCAACCAGTATGAGACCACCAACTGGCAGGCCATGTCAGAGCGCGGCAAGATGTATATCGCGGAATATGAGTCTAAGTATGACGGCGGGACCTTCAAGCGCATCGAGCTTGATCACTCCAGCGTCGCGCAGAACCTGTATTTCGACTACGCGACCAACGCGCATCTGAGCGATGTATGTTTCGCTGACGCGACTCTGGTCGGCCATGATTTCAAGTACAAGGCCGGACAGAATACCGAGGATGCCCTTCTCGATGACGGCCGCCTGAAATTCGTCATCCCCAATAAATTTGTCCCCATGGACTATGAGTATGACGTCAAGGTTAAGAGGGGACAGGAGACCGTTACTTTCACGCCTGTGGCCATGTCCAACCATATTGCGGGCATGACTGTCAATGATAAGCCCGCCTCCAGCCGCTGCCCGATCACCGTCTCCGCCGACGAGCCTGCGGTGGTCAAGATCACCGGACCTGACTATGAGACCACTGAGACCTACGTCTTCAATTTCATTGAGGACTCCAACGACGCGCTCGCTGCCTGGGTCACCAGGCTTTATGAGAACTTCCTTGGACGTACTCCTGACGAGAAGGGTCTCCAGGCCTGGGTCGATGCCCTGACTTCAGGCGCGGCGACAGGCGCCAAGGTCGTTCACGGCTTTGTATTCAGTCAGGAATTCCAGAACAATCCTCTTAGCAACGAAGATTTCGTCAAGGCTCTTTATGCCACCATCTTCAACCGCGAGGCAGATGAAGACGGACTTAAGGCCTGGGTCAATGTGCTTGAGAACGGCGGAACCAGAAAGAAAGTTCTGGAAGGCTTCTTGAATTCCCCTGAGATGAAGGCACTCTGCGATGAACTCGGCATCCCTGCCGGCAGCTATCGCTCAGAAGAGCTTGTTGACAAATATTATAACCTGACTGCATTTATCAACAGAGTTTACACTAATATGTTCGGCCGGAAGGCAACCAAGGAAGAGCTTGAGGGTTACATCAAGGCCTTCGTCGCCGGCGAGTACACTCTGGGACAGTACATGCAGGGAGCCATTGCGAATCCGGCATTTATTGCTAAGAATGTCAACAATGAAGATTTCATTGACATAGTCTACAAGGTCATGCTGAACCGTGCTCCCGATCTTATCGGAAAAGCTGCATGGCTCGCGGTACTTGCCAATGGCATGGATCGCCGCACGGTCGTTCAGAACATAGCCAAGTCCGCGGAGTTTATCAAGATCGCGGAGAAAGCGAAGGTTAAGCCCTGACGGTCTTTTGCATCATGAGCTGAGATAAGGAACACGGCATCGTTCTTGGCACTGTTTTGCTAAGATAAGGCTAGCCATAGGCTCATGATCTCACCTAATTATGTTTGAGACGTTGCATATTTATATGCCGCTCACTTATGGATTACATGGATGGATGTTTGGCAGGCAGCATTTTGACCCTGTCAGGCATCCCGGCAGCCCGGAGGGAGAACCCCTGTATCCCTCCGGGGATGCTGCCGGTATCTGATGGTTGTATTTAGGCAAAAGTATTATAGGAAAGAAATATTATCAGCATGCAGCGGAGCATATTCCGCCGGCTGATTGCGATAAAGCTATTTAAAGTTGTCACACATGTTCAGCACCCCAGGCTCGGGATGCTGAATATGTACAGACTGTCTTTTATTTGGACGCTTCTTGATGGAACAGCTAATACACGGTCGTCGACGGGCGGCTTCAAAGCAATACTAATTCCTATTTATGGAGGGAAACGAATGAACAACATAGATGATTCTGAAATGAAGAACCCGTTGCTTCCCAACGAGAGCCTGCTTTCAGAAAAATTCAGCAGAAGGACTTTCATGAAGGGCTTCGCTGCGACGACTGCTGCGGTAAGCCTGTCAACCATCCTTCCCGCGACCATTCTTGCGGACAAGGGAGAAGAAGCAGAAGCGGTTGCCGCCGATGTCTATGCCTCTGGCAATGGGATCTATCTTGACGGCGGGAATGTCAATATGAACGGAAAGAGCTACACTCTTGAGTTCACCCAGCCCGTGCAGCTTAAGGCGGTCGTAGGAGGCAAGGTTCAGACCGAAGGCGTATGGCGCTCGAACTATAAGCACCTGGTATCAGTCGATCCCAACGGCACTGTACGTATGCGCGACGGAGTCGGCGGTTATGATGTCGATGTAACCTGGACGAAGGACGGCATAAACTATAAGGTCACCTTCCACACAGGACAGACTGCCGGCGGTTATTCCATCGATGTCGATGCGCCGATGACCAGGGGCGAGTTTATGATCCGCCTGGCGAATTACTTTGGCTGGTGCCACTACAACAACGTCATGGACGACGGCAGCGACATCAACGATGACGGAAGCTATGCCGAGAAGGAGAGGGTGCGCAATTACTATGATGTCACGGGCAATGCTGATTACGTGAAGCCCATCGAAGCGGCTCTCGACATGTTCGTGCTTCATGCCGACTCTCCCGAAGAGTGCTTTTATCCGATGTCATATATGAGCCGTCAGGATGCCGCCGTGATACTCTGCAAGGCCTTCATGATACCTGAATGTGACAATGATTACATCGCGGGCTTTGCCGATGCGGATCAGATCGATCCTGACTGCTACAGTGCGCTGAACGCGCTGGTCGGACATAATTATATGCGCGGCCGCACCAACATGACTCTCAATCCCACGGATGATATCACTGACACGGAAGCCCGCATCATCATCGAAGCCATAGATGGCGCGGTCTCTGCTCCTGTGTGGTGCATGCCGGTCTCGAACCGTAAGTTCGTCCGCATCCGCCCTTATTTCCAGTGCCCCGATAAGGACGCGACGCTGCATTATCGCCACCGTGTAGTAAAGGTCTCCGATGACAGGCTTATCGGCCTCAAGTCACAGGATGCAGTCATGGCAAATGACGGAGAATGGACGGACTGGATCGATTTCATTCCTGATTACACCATCGATCCTTTCTTCGGCTTCCAGAGCTGCAACTGGCTTCCTTATGACAAGATATGGTACGTCGTTGAGCTTGAGGTGTATTCCTCGAAGCCCGGCAAGCAGGACAGCGGAGTATCGAAGTATGTGTGGCGCATCGAGCGTCCGGCGTGGCATGATTTCGCCTTTGACAAGCTCCATGAGGGGACGAGTAATTATCCCACCGTCTATCGGTTCTTTGACAATTTCCAGGCTGCTGCCTATTATATCGAGGGTTCAAGGTCAGGCATACTTTATGACGGCCTTATGCCCACGAACACAAGCACTACGTTGATTGATTATGTAAAGGAACACTGCGCGACGAAGCCTTTTGTCTTCGTCCTCGGCCATGAACACGGAGATCATAACGGCGCCATGCCTCCTGCCTATGCCCAGGGCATACCTGTCTATGTCTGCGACAGGGTCGGTTCGCAGGAAGGCAAGAGCTGGACCTACCGTTTCCGCTCACATGACTATATCAACGATGACTCCGATACCGAGACCTTCACAGGCACCTACGAGAACAACGATGAGCATCAGTTTATACACATCGATGAGGGCCATGTATTCGATCTTGGCAACTGCAAGTTCGAGACCTATCGTCTGCCAGGACATGAGGATGCCATGCTTATCCTCTATGACCGCGCGAATGGACTTCTGTTCTCATCCGATATTTACGGCGTCAACCGTTATTGGGTCGCTGACCAGTTCTCAGCTAAGGGAGTCAAGCAGGATCTCGTCCTGTCGCTGCATCAGCAGTTGATGGAGGAGTACGCGAAGGGCGGAGCGAAGGTCAAGGAGCTTTACACCGGTCACAACCGCATTGGCGTCGGTCCTGACTATCTGATGGTGTGGGAGCAGGCACTTCAGGATATGATCGACTGGGGTGATCCGGCTTATAAGGATGACCGCCGCGGCGACGGCGCGATTCTGGCGAGAAACGGCTTCAGCCTGGAGACCATGAACTGGCAGGGCTTCACCGAGAACGGCAAGATGAGGGTTGCTGAGTACGAGGGACAGTACACCGGAGAGACCTTCCGCCGCATTGAGCTTGACCATGTAAACAGTGATGGGAAGACTTCAGATGTCAGCACCAACCTGTATTTTGACAGGAATTCTGTCACGGCTCTGAGCAATGTCAGCTTCCGTGACGCGAAGCTTGTCGGCCATGATTTCAGGTACAAGGCAGGACAGAACAGTGAGTTCACGGAGCTTGAGGACGGCCGGCTTAAATTCGTTGTTCCCAACAAGTTCGTACCTTTCGAGTATGACTATGAGGTCAAGATCGCTCCCGGCCAGGAGACAGTGACCTTCACTCCTGTGGCGATGTCCAATCGTTACCAGAGCCTCACGGTCAATGGCAAGCCTGTATCAAGCCGCTGCCCTGTGACTGTGTCCACCAGCGAGCCCGCGAAGATCATCTGCATTGGACCTGACGGAACAGAACCCGAGCAGCCCTATGTCTTCACCTTCGTGCCTGAGGAATGATCTGCTGTTTGTTTGATTAGTGAATTTAAATATTTATGGCCGTAAAACGGTATTCTGGGGCTGTCGTTTCGGCGGCAGCCCCGGTTTTTTGAAACGGCGACATAATGTTTGCTGCCTATGCAGTATATGTTTCATAAAAAAGAGATGTGTTTCATAAGCGAAGGCCAGTGCATTTTTTGTGAAGCACATGCTGCATAGATACATAAGCTTTGAATAATGACTACATTTTCGTCTATGGACACAACGTTTCTTTTTGGAAAACACAGCTAACAAAATCTGCCGTCGACGGGCGGCTTCTTGCAAGAGAAAACCTACTAATGGAGGGAAACGAATGAACAACAGAGATGATTCTGAAATGAAGAACCCGTTGATCCCTGACGAGAGCCTGCTTTCAGAACAATTCAGCAGAAGAACCTTTTTGAAGGGGTTCGCTGCCACGACCGCCGCGGTCAGTCTGTCCACGATTCTTCCCGCAAACATTCTTGCGGCGAAGGGCGAAGGCGCCGAAGCCGAACAAGGCAAGGCATACGCAGCCGGCGATGGTATTTATATTAATGGCGGCAGCGTCAACATGGACGGGAAGAATTATACCCTTGAGTTCACGCAGCCTGTTCAGCTGGTTGCTATTCTTGACGGAAAAGAACAGAGTGAGGGTGTGTGGCGCTCCAATTACAGGCATCTTGTGTCCGTTGATCCGAACGGGACCGTGCGTATGCGCGATGGCGTCGGCGGATATGATGTTGATCTTACCTGGACATATGACGATACGGTCTATAAAGTTACCTTCCACACAGGCCAGACCGCGGGAGGTTATTCCATCGATGTTGATGCTCCTCAGACACGGGGCGATTTTATGATACGTCTGGCGAAATATTTCGGATGGCCTCATTATAACAACGTCATGGATGACGGCACTGATATCAACGATGACGGAAGCTATTCGGACAGTGAACGCGTCCGTAATTTCTACGATGTCACCGGAAACGCTGACTATGTTAAGCCCATAGAAATGGCGCTTGATATGTTCGTGCTCCATGCTGATTCTCCGAACGATTGCTTCTATCCTTTGTCCGCTATGACAAGAGAGGACGCGGCTGTCATTCTGGCGAAGGCTTTCCAGGTACCTTTCTGCGAGGAGGATTATATCTCAGGCTTCGAGGATGCGGATCAGATCTCTCCTGACTGCTATGACGCGCTCAATGCCCTGGTCGGACGTAACTACATGCGCGGCAGGACGAACATGACCATCAATCCGACCGATCCCATAACCGATACCGAACAGCGTATTATTATGGAAGCGATAGACGGCGCTGTATCCGCTCCTGTATGGTGCATGCCCACTTCCAACCGCAAATTCGTGCGAATCCGTCCTTATCTGCACTGTCCTACCGAAGGGGCGACCCTTCACTGGAGGCATCGCGTGGTGAAGGTCTCCGATGACAGGCTCATCGGACTCAAGTCACAGGATGCCACTATGGCAAATGACGGAGATTGGACAGAATGGAAGGATTTCATTCCCGGATATTCCACCGATCCCTTCTTCGGCCTGCAGTCCTGCAACTGGCTTCCTTATGATAAGATCTGGTATGTGGTTGAGCTGGAAGCATACTCCACGAAGCCTGGTCTCGATGACGGTCCTGTCTCGAAATATGTGTGGCGTATCGAACGTCCGGCGTGGCATGATTTTGCTTTTGACCAGCTGCATGAGAAGACCGAAGACTATCCGGCTGTGTACCGCTATTTCGACAATTTCCAGGCCGCGGCATATTATATAGAAGGAACTACGCTCGGTGTGATCTACGATGGCCTGATGCCTACTAATACGAGCATCACCCTCCCTGACCGTGTAGCCGAGGTGGCGAGCGAGGGCATCCCCCAGATATTCGTGCTCGGACACAATCATCCGGATCATGTGGGAGCCATGTCCCCTTGTTACGACAGGAATCTTCCGGTCTATGTCTGCGACAGGGTGGGTCCTAAGCTTGGATCGAGCGGTTCATTTACCTACAGACCCGAGGATTATATCTCGGGCAATGAAGGTGAGAGGCATACAGTGACATATGGCGCAGAGGGTATGCCGGACTTCGTTCATATCGATGAGGGTTATGTCTTTGACCTTGGAAACTGTAAGCTTGAGTGCTACCGTCTGCCCGGGCATACCAATGACATGATACTGCTGTATGACCGGGCGCATGGCCTGCTGTTCTCGTCTGATATATACGGCGTCAACCGTTACTGGGTTGCCGACCAGTTCTCAGCTACGGGCGTGAGGCAGGATCTGCTCATGTCTATACATCAGCAGCTTATGGAAGAGTACAGCAAGGATGGCGGGAGAGTAATGGAGCTTTACACCGGGCATAACCGCACCGGCGTGGGCGGAGATTACCTGATGGTCTGGGAACAGGCGCTTCAGGATATCATAGACTGGGGCGCTCCCGGATACAAGGATGACCGTCGCGGCGACGGCGCGATCCTTGCCTTCAACGGCAACAGCCTGGAGAATACCAACTGGCAGGGCTTCGTCGAGTCCGGCAAGATGAGGGTTGCGGAATATACCGGACAGTATACCGGCGAGAAGTTCCGCCGCATAGAGCTTGACAATGTGAACAGCGACGGCAGGACGTCGAATGTCAGCGCTAACCTTTACTATGACCGCAATACCGTCGCGGCCCTCAGCAACATCAGCGTCCGCGACGCGGAGTTTGTGGGCGTGGACTTCATGTACAAGTATGGATTCGGTGATGACACGGCCTTCGCGACCTTGAAGGACGGGGACTATCGCGAGGAGGACGGCCGTTATACCTACGCCATACCCAACAAATTCTTCCCGCCTCACCATGAGTACGATGTGAAGATCCGTCCCGGACAGGAGACGGTCACTTTTACGCCTGTCGCGATGTCGAACCGTATCCAGAGCATGACCGTCAACGGTAAGGCTGCGTCCAGCAGGTGCCCCGTAAAGGTCTCTACGGCTGCTCCGGCGGTCATCACAGTTGTAGGACCTGACGGAGAAAACACGGAGGTCTATACGCTCACATTCGTCACTGCGGAGTGAATTTTAGTGAGATGAGGCTGTCAGCAGCCGCCGGGTATTGGTGAATGACATCTATAACAGGGCGAAGCTATGTTTTAGACAGCCGTAGTACAGAAGGCATAACCAGATGATATTTTTGCGGGGTGTTTGTATAATTACAACATCCCGCTGTTTTTGTTCCAGACTGCGAGCCGGGAGCTGTGGGGCAGGCTTGCAGCGTAAACCTGTATAGCACCGCGCGTGCTGCCGCTTTGGATAATAGAGATTATTAGAGAATATGGCGATTTTCGAGGTTATTTTACAAAGAAACCTGTTTCCTAAAATGGTAAAAAGTGTTACAATACATAAATAGTATGCAGACATACATGCACAAAAAGCTGTATTGACGGAAAGGACAAGAGATGAAGCTTGGAATCCCCGAAATAATAGTTATACTGATTTTGGTGGCTGTATTGTTCGGTACAAATAAGATGCCGCAGATTGCGAAGTCCATAGGCAACGCTATCGGAGCTTTCCGCAATGGTATGTCCAAGGCTCAGAAGGGTGAGGAGCTGTTCACCGAGGCCGACGGAGAGAAGCTGAAGGAGACAGCCGGCGAAGCTGTCAGCTCGATGAAGGACAACGCGGCAGCGGCGGCGGAGAATGCGGTGCAGAATGTCTCTTCGGCAGTGAGCATAGCAAAGGAGAAGGCCGAAGAGAGGATCGAGGCTGTCAAGGGCTTTTATAATGATTCCGATACTCCTGCGGATACCGCGCCGGAGAATGAGAAAGTTGATTCCGCCTTTGAGGAGGAAAGTCGGGACAAGCAGGCTGTGCAGATTTGAGCTGAATATGCATGAGTCGGTGTAGCCGGCTCACAGCATGGATATATGACAGCCTGGTGCGGGCGCGCAGCGGGCGGAAAGCGCGGATACCGGTTAGCGTGGCGGGAGTGCGAAGCGGGTGGCCATATAGGGATGCATACATACATGCATGTATGCTGCCACGACCTTCACACGTCGTGGCAGCACAGGCGTGCTATGAATGTTTACTTTATTTGTTTGTAAAGGGTGGAGCAGATGGGAGCAGGAAAGGATAAAGCGGATACTTCTTCTGACGGAAGCATGACCTTGAGAGGGCATCTGTCTGAGTTCAGGAACCGCATTATAGTTTGTCTCGTCGTTCTTGTCGTGGCGTTTCTTATATGCATGACCCAGGCGAGAGGTTTTTCCGAACTCCTTATATCGAGAGCTACGATGTTCCGCTTCATTTATACATCACCTACCGAGCTTTTTATGGTCTATATGAGGCTAGCACTCATAGGCGCTTTGATCATAGACGCTCCCGTCATCGCCTATGAGGTCTGGTCTTTTATGAAGCCGGGACTCAGGGAGGGTGAGAAAAGAGCCATCAGGATGACCTTTGGCTTTGGGATCATCTTGTTCGTCATAGGTGCTCTTTTTGCCTTTTTCATGATACTTCCGATCTCAACCCAGTTTTTCTACAGCCTGAACAAAGGCGAGCTCATACAGCCGATGATCTCGATCGAGAGCTTTGTCAACTATGTCACGCAGATTTTATTGGCTTTTGGAGTGGTCTTTGAACTGCCGATAGTAGTTGTGATGCTGACAAGCATCGGGGTGCTCCATTCCTCGTTCCTGAGGAGGAATACCAAGTTCGTCATAGTTATTGTCTTCTTTACCGCCGCGGTCATTACGCCTCCCGATGTGACTTCACAGGTGTTGGTGGCGATTCCTATGCTTGTGCTTTTCGAGGGAAGCGTTTTACTCAGCAGCCTCATAGAGAAGAGGAAGAAAAAGAAGGCGGCAGTGGAGAGTGAGGAAGACAATGACAGCATAGAGAACGAATAGCTTTTTGGGGGATAAGGATATGAGGATAGGCACTACTGAACTGATTCTTGTTATTATAATCGCGCTCGTTGTTTTTGGACCGGGCAAGCTGCCGGAGCTTGGCAGAATGCTTGGCAAGGCCATTGGCTCTATCAAGCATTATTCTGATCCGAATACCTGGGAGAAGCAGGCATCTGCCGAAGAAGCTGAGCTTCGCAAGGAAGAGAGAGAAAATGCTGCTGTGTCTGATACTACAGCAGCGGCAGCCGGCGTGGCAGCGGCAGCGGACGATAATTCAGTACCCGCAGGTTCAGGATCGGAGGCGCAGCCAGAGGACGGCTTACCTATACGGATAGATGTATCCGCTGAGGCGCCTGATGAAGATGCCGCGGATCTCAGTGAGATGGAGGGCAAATCTATAGACGAGATAGCAGGTTCACTGCTCAAATCGACCAGGCAGGATGCGGATGCTTGAAGCACGATAGAAGATAAAGCAGGCCTTTATTTGTAATTATTCAGCACCCCAAGATAACTGTTAGAATACAGGATGAAGTGCTCGAACTTCGGACGTATCATAACAGTTATCTTGGGGCGGACAAGGCGCACAGCGACTCTGACCGCCCCACAGCGAGGGATGCGCAGCATCCCGAGTCTGGAGTGCTGGATAAATACCATATTTTCTATAAAGGCTGCTGCATGAAAGGGGGCGACTCAGAGTGAAAATAGGTATGCCGGAACTGATAGTAATCCTTGTCATAGTGATCATCCTTTTCGGACACAGGACTATTCCTAAGCTTATTCAGTCTTTGAAGGATGTCTTCAGCAAAAAAGGCAGGAATAAAACTGCCAAGTCTGACGGATCCAAAAAAGATGATTCGGAAAGGATATGACGAGAGATATATAGGAGGTTGACAATATGAACAATAATCTACGGTTCCGCCTGGCAGCATTTGCTGTCTCGGCAGCGGTGGCTCTTGGTACAGTCTCGCCAGCTGCGATTTATGGAGCCGCTGAAATTCCCGATGAAGCCGTTGCCGCTGCCGTTGCAGACAGCGAATCAAAGGTGGCGATCGAGGATTTTGTTACGAGGCTGTACATGAACTTCTTCGGAAGAAATCCTGACAGGACCGGCTTTCCTAAGTGGGTGAATCTTCTTGCGGATGGGCAGGTGACCGGGGTCGAAGTGATATTGGGGTTCTACGAGAGCAGGGAGTTCCAGAGCAAGACCTTGAGCGATGAGGAATTCATCAATATCGTGTACCGCACCGTGTTTGGCAGGGATGTGGACAGGCGGGGCCGAGAGGCCTGGCTCGGAGTCCTTGATAGCGGCTGCACAAGATATAAGGTCATGGAAGGTCTGCTGAACTCTCAGGAGATGAAGAGACAGTGCGAAGCCATGAAGGTTGAACCCGGATCTTATATCTCCACCGAGACCGTTGATATTAACTACGAAGTGACCTCATTTGTCGCCAGGATGTATCGCCTTGTTCTGGACCGCAGGCCTGACAAGAAGGGCATTGTCCGATGGGTGGAGGCTCTGGTTAACGGGAACGCCACCGGCGCGGACGTCGCTTATGGCTTTTTCGGCAGCAAGGAGTTCTCCGAGAGGTCGTTGAGCGATGAGGACTTCGTCAAGACGATATATGGCTCTATGCTTGACAGGGAACCTGATGAGAAAGGCCTGGCATCCTGGGTTTCCGCCCTTGAGGAGTACGACCGCATGGAAGTCGTCATGGGAGTCGCCCAGTCCAAAGAGTTTTACAGGCTCTGCAAGGGTTACGGTTTATTCTCCGGATATGAACCCGCTCCTCCCGGAGGGATCGTGACGCAGTATTTTCCTGAGAAGAATCCTGAATTCGAGATCGATAGGCTGGATCAGTTCGGCACATACTATACAGGCATGTGGGAAGGCAGCATGATAGACGTGGATGGGCGCACCTACAAGATATATGTACCTGAAGGCTGCCGCCGCGACGCGTCGTGCTACTACATAGCGGTTCCGAACAAGGTCGACACTGTGGAGTTCTTAGTTGAGACGGGCTGGATCGATATAGCGAACCGCGACAAAGTAGTGCTCAGCATTTTCGAACCTGAGAATGAGAGATGGGGAAGCATAGAGGAAGAGGACGAATATTTCACGATGGCCTTCTCCATGTTCAGCGGCACCGAGTATGTCTACCATGACATCTTCAACTGGAGATGGATAGGCTACGGAGAGGGCGGAGAGATGATGCAGCGTTACATCATGAAGAATCCGCTCACTGCGGCCGCCGCGGTCTTCGTCGACGCCAGCAATACGATCTCCGCAGCTGAGCTGAAGGAGATCGGTCAAGAGAGGTATACTGTACAAGGGACGAGGCTTGACATCACGAAAGGCGAGACCCCGGTTCCGGTATGGATCTTCAACGAGTCGAATGATGCTTCCCAGGCTGTCGTGGACTATTGGCTTAAGGCAAATGACTGTGATCTGGAGACCGCGGTCATCGCCACCGGAAGCTCTGTCATCACGAATCAGAAACCATTCAGCAACAGCATTTTTACCTACGACCAGAAAGTCGGTACGGTGGTGAACACTAAGCGTTCCGTCGACTTTTATGACAAGGAAAACACGGAGTCGATGTACAAATGGCTGGGGCGCTACGCCCGTTCGGGGACCGGCAGTCCTTACAGCAACAGCCTTACGCGGTCGGTGTCGGACGATACTTTTATCCGCGAGGACGCGGTGGTGGACGGCTGGCACAGAGAGTGGTTCATCTATGTGCCCAGCGACTATGAGTATGAACAGGAGCTGCCTCTGGTCATTTTCTACCACGGAACCGGACAGAGCGGGCTGCTTGCCCAGAGACAGGGCGACTGGTGGAAGGTAGCTGAAGAGAAGAAGTTCATAGCAGTCTGTCCGTCAGCGAGTCTGGAGAATGTCCGCGCTGCCGGCAAGGTTCCGCAGATGAGCTGGAATGTTGAGGGCTACGGCAACGCGGATGACATATCATTCACGAAGTTTCTCATAAACCATATGGCCGCAGACTACAACATCGACCGCGGACGCGTCTATGTGACAGGTCAGTCAAATGGCGGGCGCATGTCCATATATGCCGGTCTCGCCCTGCCGAACGATGTGACGGCAGTAGCCAGCGCGGGCGCATCCTCTCTTACCACCGGCAATTACGGGTGGGCGGCTGAACCTGGGAAATATTTCCTCCCGGAGGATCTTGACGAGTCTTGCATAGTGCCGTTTTTCGCGGCTATCGGGCAGTTCGATATGTTCACCTATGATGTGAACCAGCAGGGATCGGATTCGTGGTTCCGCATCAAATACCTCACAGATCGTTACGGTCTTGAGTTCAACAGGCAGCTGTATTATTCGAACGGACTCAACGATTACACCATATGGCAGAACAGCCAGGGAGTGCCTCTTGTGGCTCAGATGGTAGTTGGCCGTCGGGCGCACAGCCACAGGCCTCTTGAGAACTGGATCATTTGGAATGAGTGGTTCGTGAAGTTTGAACGCGACACACAGACCGGAAAGCTCTACTACATGGGACTTCCCGTGGAGGAATGAGCGACAGAATACAAGAAAAAGGAAAGAGCAATCCGAAGTATGAAACAACGGATTGCTCTTTCTTTATTAAAGCAGTTGAAAAGGCTAATGCATGAATGTCGGACAGGCAGGCTGTCCAGGCCTTCACCCGTGATCAGTGCGGCGCACCGAGCAGTCATGGAGCCTCGGAGCCGCCGGCTATGGCTGAAGCCGTGTCAGGCAGCCAGCGCTATAAGGTCGTTCACCTTGGATACCAGCTTTTTGGTGGCTGCGGAAAGCTCCTCTATGGGACGCATCTCTTCATCGCGGGTCTTCTTGACTATCACATATACTGCCGCTCCGATGACGGCAACGATAAAGAAGCAAATGAAAAGCTTAAGGAACAGATGATTCTTCTTTTTCATTCGATAAACCTCCTGTTGAATGCAGACTCAATTATATATAGTATAAGCCATCAAGCATCTTGTGTCAAATGTTATTACAGCGCAATCCCGGAATTGCATAAAACATTTGAGTTATGCGCGATACTGATGTATAATAAATTATCATTTGTCTTTTGGAGGGAGAAGATGATCTGTTTTCTGTCGCTGGTTCGTGACATGCCGCCGTTTAAGCACAGACCGAACGATCATATGGAAAATGCAGCTGTGAAGGATATGGAGAAAGCGGTTATATCTGAACAGTTAATGTAAACCTTCAAGGCAGGAACGCTTATGAGCAAAATCTAAAAAGGAAAGGAGAGAGGAATGTGATTAAATATATTCTGAAACGCATTCTTCTTGCCGTGCTCACTGTTTTTATCATCTGCGCGATCACGTTTTTCTCCATGCACGCGGTGCCTGGAGGACCATTTAACAGAGAAAAAGCGATGAGTGAGGCAACTGTAGCTGCGCTGAACGCCAGATATGGCATGGATAAGCCAGTCGGAGAACAGTTCATTCTGTATATGAAAGGGATACTGCATGGTGATTTCGGTGTGTCGCTTAAGAACGGAAGAGAGATTTCTTCTATCATAGGAGAGTCCTTCCCCATATCCGCCAGGCTCGGCATATCCGCCATGATAGTCGCTCTCATACTTGGAACAATTTTCGGCAGCATAGCCGCCCTGATGAGGAACAAGCTGCCTGACAGGATCATAGTCTTCTTCACTACACTGCTCACTGCCGTGCCGAGCTTCGTTCTGGCCACGCTGTTGCTGCTGGTTTTCTGCATAAAGCTCGGATGGGTGCCGGTCTGGAGCCCTAAGAGCAACAACTACCTGCTGCCTGTCATCGCTTTGTCCGCATATCCGATGGCATATATCACCAGGCTGTCCAAGACCAGTATGCTCGATGCCCTGAGCCAGGACTATATCAGGACTGCCAGGGCAAAGGGCGTATCCCGCACGAAGATGATCTTCAAGCACGCGCTTCGCAACTCGCTCATCCCGGTCATCACCTATGCGGGTCCTCAGGTCGCCTATATCATCACCGGTTCCATGGTCATAGAGACCATCTTTACGGTCGGCGGACTGGGAAGCAAATTCGTCAGTGCCATCAATAACCGCGATTATACGCTTATCATGGCGACCACAATTTTCCTCGCCATTCTCATGGTTGTAGCTAACGTTATCTGCGACCTCCTTTATAAGCTTGTAGATCCGCGTATCAAGTATGATTGAGAGAGGAGGAGTTTATTTTGGAAAAAAATAAAGACATTTTCTGCAATGATACTTTCAAAAAGAATCCTCTCAGCTCTCAGATCGACTTGAGCAGGTTCACTCAGGAATCTTTTGCGGCTGCGACTGAGGATGAGAAGCGTCAGCAGGACGTCATGAGCGAGAGCACCACCTTCTTCAAGGATGGTATGAGGAAGCTCTCCAAGAATCCCCTTGCCATGGGCAGTATCGTGATGCTCGCGATAGTCATACTGACTATCATCTTCGCGCCCATGATAGTCCCTTACAGCTACGAGGAGATTCTTTCCGTTAATGGCAAGCGCGACAAGGGCGCGAAGAATCTGGCTCCGTTCACCTACAGCCAGATGGAACAGAAGTATATCGAGGAGGGCGGAACACGTTTCCCTCATATATTCGGAACGGATGAGCAGTGCCGCGACTATTTCGTCCGCGTTATTTACGGAACGCGCATTTCCCTGTTCATCGGTTTCTTCGCTTCCATTATAGTATTGTTTATCGGCATGCTGTACGGCAGTATCTCCGGCTACATAGGGGGACGCGTCGACTTGATAATGATGCGGATAGTTGATATAATCTATTCCTTGCCGGATATGCTGATGATCATACTGCTCAAGGTCGTTCTTGATGAGCGCTTGAATTTCCCCGCAGGAAGCTTTCTGTCGAAGCTTGGAACCAGCATGGTCAGCCTGTTCATAGTCTTCGGGCTGCTGTACTGGGTCGGCATGGCCCGTCTCATCAGAGGCCAGATCCTTTCCATCAAGGAGAACGAATATGTCCTGGCGGCCCGCTCTATTGGCGCAGGCGCCGGCAGGATCATCCGCCAGCACATTCTCCCCAACTGCCTGTCTGTCATCATCATTTCGACCGCCCTGCAGATCCCTTCGGCGATATTCACCGAGAGCTTCCTGAGCTTTGTCGGAATCGGTGTCAAGGCGCCCATGCCTTCGCTCGGCTCTCTTGCGAACGCAGCCAGAGAAGGCCTTCAGAGCTATCCTTACAAGCTGATTTTCCCCGCTGCGATCATCTGCCTCATCGTTCTGAGCCTCAACCTGCTTGGCGACGGCCTGCGCGACGCATTTGATCCTAAGCTGAAGAGGTGACGGATATGAGCGAACATTTACTGAGCGTACAAGATCTTCACACATCATTCTTCACGGAGCGCGGCGAAGTCAAAGCTGTGAACGGAGTCAGCTTCAATCTTGATCCGGGCGAGATCCTCGGCATAGTGGGAGAGTCCGGTTCCGGAAAGTCAGTCACCGCGTACTCCATTATGCGCATTCTAGCCGACACCGGCAAGGTCGTAGGAGGAAAGATCCTTTTCAAGGGACAGGATCTGTCTGCCTGGTCTGAGCAGCAGATGCAGTCATTCCGCGGCAAGAACTGTTCCATCATTTTCCAGGACCCCATGACCAGCCTTAACCCTGTATTCACCATCGGCAACCAGATGAAGGAGGCAGTTGTCCTCCACACGGCCAAGAAGGGGAAGGAAGCCGAGGAAAGGGTGGTGGAGCTTTTGGAGCTTGTCGGCATCAACGAACCGAGAAAGCGCATAAAGCAGTATCCGTATGAGCTTTCAGGCGGCATGCGCCAGCGTGTCATGATCGCCATGGCCCTTGCCTGCGAGCCGGATATACTTATCGCGGATGAACCGACCACTGCCCTGGACGTCACGATCCAGGCTCAGATACTGGAGCTTATCCAGGGGCTGCAGAAGAAGCTCGGTATGGCCGTCATACTCGTCACGCATGATCTCGGCGTCATCGCCGACATGTGTGACAACATCGTAGTCATGTACGGCGGCCGCATCTGCGAGAGAGGCACGGCCAGGGAGATTTTTTATAATCCCAAGCATGAATACACCAAAGGCTTGCTTCGTTCCATTCCGAACGTCAACAACATGAAGAAGAAGCTGGTTCCTATCTCCGGTTCGCCCATCAACATGCTGAACATGCCGGAGGGCTGTGCCTTCTGCGCCCGCTGCGACGCGGCTATGAAGATCTGCCTGAAGGAGATACCCGAGGAGCTTCAGATCAATCATGACCACTATGCGTCCTGCTGGATGAATGTGAAGACCCTGATGGAGGAAGGAGGTGACGGCATATGAGCGAGACTTTGCTTGAAGTAAAGAACTTGAAGCAGTATTTCCCGGTGAAAGCGGGGCTGATGAAGAGCATCCCGCTCAAGGCCGTGGATGATGTATCCTTCACCGTCGGCAGGGGCGAGACGCTTGGCCTTGTCGGTGAGTCCGGCTGCGGCAAGACGACGGTCGGAAGGACTATCCTGAGATTGTATGAACCCACGGCAGGTGAGATCATATTTGACGGAGAGGAAGTCACAGCGAAGAACATCAAGCACATGCGCAAGAAGATGCAGATGGTCTTCCAGGATCCTTATTCCAGCCTTGACCCACGTATGACGGTCGAGGACATAATCGGTGAGCCTCTTGACGTGCACCATCTCTGTGCTAACCGCAAGGAGCGCAGGGAGAAGATCCTTGAACTCATGAATTTCGTGGGACTCAACTCCGAGCACGCCCGCCGTTACGCGCATGAGTTCTCCGGCGGACAGCGCCAGCGCATAGGCATTGCCAGAGCGCTTGCCGTCGATCCCCAGTTCATCGTCTGCGACGAGCCCGTCTCGGCTCTTGATGTATCTATACAGGCTCAGGTCATAAATATGTTTGAGGAGCTGCAGGAGAAGCTCGGAGTGGCCTATCTCTTCATCGCGCATGACCTTCTGGTCGTACATCATATTTCGAAGAGGATAGCAGTCATGTACCTCGGCAAGATCGTCGAGATCGCTGATTCGGACGATCTGAATGATTCGCCTATGCATCCTTACACGCAGTCGCTGCTGTCCGCAGTGCCTATCCCTGATCCTGACATCACCAGAAACAGGCAGAGGATACTTCTTGAAGGAGACGTTCCCAGCCCGCTGAAGATGCCGACCGGCTGCGCCTTCCGCACGAGATGCCGCTATGCCACTGAGCAGTGCGCCGCGGAGTGCCCGAAGCTCACTGACAGGGGCAATGGCCATCAGGTAGCCTGCTGGAACAAATAAGGCAGGCAAGGGCATCTATGGCAGCGTCAGCCGCGCTGCCCCGCAAATCTTTTGTATAGTACCGTTAACACGGTTCTATAGATAACTGTAAACAATTGTAACAAGGAGGTAACTATGAAAAAAGGTATCGCTATGCTTCTTGCGCTTACCATGGCATTCGGAATGACTGCCTGCAGCACTGGAAGCAGCTCCGGCAACGGAAGCAATTCCGGAAACGGAAGCGGCTCCGGCAACGCCGACGCCACCACCACACAGGCTGTTGAGAACAACGAAGCGGATGACAGCGCCGCGAAAGATCTTGTCAGCGACAAGTTCATCGACCCCATCGCTGACTGGAGCAAGTATGATGAGCTTGTAGCCCAGATAAAGTCAGAGACTGATTTCGCGAAGCGCACCGAGATGATGCATCAGGCTGAGGACATCCTCATGGCCACACACTGCGTCATTCCGCTGTACTATTACAATGATGTATATCTTCAGAAGGACTATGTCTCCGGCATTTATTCCAATGTCTTCGCGACCAAGTTCTTCATGTACTCCACTCTCAGCAATGGTTCCAATACCCTTCGCCTGAACCTCTCCAGTGAGCCGGATTATCTTGATCCCGCCCTCAACAGCTCCGTTGACGGCGCCTGCCTTGCGGCAAACTCATTCTCAGGCCTGTACACATACGACAGTGAAGGCAAGACTGTCCCGGCCTGCGCCGAGAGCTATGTCGTCAGTGACGACGGCCTGAAGTACACCGTCACACTGAAGGAAGGCCTCAAGTGGTCAGATGGAAGCGACCTTACCGCTGCTGATTTTGAGTATTCCTGGAAGCGTGCCGCCGCGGATGAGACCGCTGCTGATTACGCTTACATGTTCAGCGGCTTTGTCGGATATCCCAATGAGCTTGCTGTTACGGCTACCGACGCCACCACCCTTGAGTTTGAACTCACCGCGCCCTGTGCCTACATGGAAGACCTGATGGCATTCCCTACTTTCTTCCCTGTCAAGCAGGCAGCGGTTGAAGGCTATGCTGATTATAAGACCAGCCCCGGCGGATGGTGCCAGGAGAGCGGCTTCGTCTCCAACGGAGCCTATGTCTGCACCGGATGGGATCATCAGGTATCAATGACATACGAGAAGAACCCTTACTGGTTTGACGCTGACAAGGTCACTGTCGAGAAGCTTGAGTACATGCTTTCTGCTGACGACACCGCCATCTATGCAGCTTACAACGCCGGCAACCTTGACTTCGCAGACTCTGTCCCTACAGATGAGGTCGCTGCCCTGAAGAGCAACCCTGAGTTCCACATCGTTGACGAGCTTGGTACTTACTATGTCTCCTTCAACGCCAAGAGCGACATCTTCAAGGACAAGACTCCTGAGCAGGCCGCATGCATGCGCGAGGCTTTCACGATCCTTATTGACCGTGATTACATCTGCGAGAACATCGGCCAGACCGGACAGCTTCCTGCCAACTCGTTCATCCCGATCGGCATGGCTGATGGCAATGGCGGCATCTTCAAGGAAGATACCACTGAGGGCTATTATGATCCCATGGCCATCAGCGATGACCAGGAAGCCACTGTAGCCAGGGCTATAGAGCTTCTTGAAGCCGCCGGCTTCAAGTTCGTCGATGGCAAGCTTTCACCCGACACTCCTATCCAGCTTGAGTACCTGACCAACTCCACATCCGGCCATGTTGCGATCGCGGAGTCCATCCAGCAGGATCTTGGCACCATCGGCATCGAGCTTTCCATCCAGCAGCAGGATTGGAACGTCTTCCTTGAGGAGCGCAAGGCTGGTAACTTCGACTTTGCCCGTAACGGCTGGATCGCCGATTTCAACGATCCCATCAACATGCTTGAGATGTGGACCACCAACTCCGGCAACAACGACTGCCAGTTTGGACGTTGAGCGGACGCATTACTAAGTGGACGCATTACTGGGCTGATGCGTTACTGGACGGACGAGTTACTGACGGATACGTTGCTGAACGGATGCGGTACAGAACGGATGCGTAACTGAACGATACGTTACGGAACGGGTGCGTTACCGAACGAATGTGTCACTGTTCAGACGTACAGGGCTGCATCGGCGGATCCGGAAGGAACAAAGAAGGCTGTAATAGCAGCCTGAGATAAGAAAAAGAAAATGGGCAGGAGACGTTCGGTATGTCTCCTGCCTTTGCTTTATGCACAGGTTCGTGCAAGGAATGAGCCTAGCTTTGCCTGGCACGGTCGTGCGGCGAGTAGATTTCGATTGCATCTCCCCTGCTCGATTAGTTATCAATATTGTTTGTGGAATGGATAAAATTTCAGTTGGATTATCGTTCATATCTGGGCAGAATGTGCTTCACAAAAACTCAGAAAAATTCGTTTTTTGCGAAGCACATTCTGCCCAGACTATAGGATAAGGTAATGATAAACATGGATATATGTGTTTTGTCAATATAACATCAGGAACACAACAGGGTTATGAATCAATTCTGTATAAAAGAACGCATACTGGCATAAGTGGGCATTTTTTAAAAGAAAAATGATATTTGAAAAGACAAAATATTATTAAAGGAAAATGAGGAGAAGCGTGAAAAAATAGGAGCGATTCATATGAGTCGCTCCTATCTTCGTGCACTTGGCGGGACTTGAACCCGCACCCAAGTAATATGGACATGAACCTGAATCATGCGCGTATGCCAATTCCGCCACAAGTGCCTGATTCTGTGCCGCTCTCGCAAGCACTTAATCATAATAATACAGATTGTTGGTTCTGTCAAGCGAAAAATGTTAAAACAAATGTAATTATTCAGCACCCCAGACTCGGGATGCCGCGCATAATAAGATTGATGGAAGGCTTGAAAGGGAGAAAGCGTTGGGCATGATTATGATTGCGACCAGTATGAAAATGATTTATAATAATCAGCAGATATATTCACGGCAGTGCCATACAGGTCACGCGCGTTTAGATTGATTCCCGTTTGTTTATGTATATCCCGTTTGTTTATGTATAACAATGAAAAACCTTGTTGTTAGAGGAGAGGAGGTTCGTGTGGGCATATATAACGACTTTCGGACAGGGACACACTCTTGCAGGATAGGGAGGACGGAATAACCGGCATTGACAGAGGAGCCGCATAGACTAATGGTATGAGTAGCGTCTGTAAGTCAGATATTACAGTCGCAGAAAACCACTGTAATAGAGGAGGATCTGGAGTGGCAAAGAAGACAATTTCAATCGGTGCGCAGTCATTTGACGAGCTTCGTGAAAATGACTGCTTCTATATTGATAAAACAGACTTCATCAGGGAGTGGTGGGATTCAAAAGACAAGGTGACCTTGATCACTCGGCCGAGGCGTTTCGGTAAAACCTTGAATATGAGCACGCTGAACTGTTTTTTCTCGAATAGATACAAAGGACGCGATGACCTTTTCGATGGACTATCCATATGGAAAGAAGATAGATACAGGGAAATTCAAGGGACTTATCCTGTCATCTTCGTGACTTTCGCTGAAGTGAAATTCAGGGATTTTGAGACCACCCGCAAGGCGATCAACGGTCTTATAGCGGATAAGTATGATGAGTACCGTGCCTGTCTGAACTATGATGAGTTTAAGGATTACGATAAACGAAAATATGATTCCGTATGTGAAGACATGCCAGACCAGCTGGCATCAAAGTCATTGAGCATGCTTTGCGGCTTTTTGGAACGAAAGTATGGTAAAAAATGCATCGTTCTTTTGGATGAGTATGACACACCAATGCAGGAAGCATATTTGAACGGATTCTGGGATGATCTGGTCACATATATGCGGACGCTTTTGGGCAATACCTTCAAGACGAACAATCATCTGGAACGAGGATTGATGACCGGGATCACGAGGATCAGCAAGGAATCCATTTTCTCGGACTTGAATAATCTAAATGTAGTTACGACTACTTCCTATGAATATGAGACAGGCTTTGGCTTCACAGAAAAAGAGGTCTTTGCGGCGATGGACGAGCAGGGGATTCCATCAAGCGAAAAAGCGAAGGTGAAATATTGGTATGACGGTTTTACCTTTGGGAGAGTGACGGATATCTACAATCCGTGGTCAGTCACAATGTATCTGGACAAACAGAAGTATGAAGCTTACTGGGCAGATACCAGCTCAAACGGTCTTGTGGCAGCCTTGCTTCAAAAGGGTAATTCGAAGGTTAAGATGGATTTTGAGAGGCTGCTGAACGGAGAGAATATAGAAGTTGAGATTGATGAACAGATTATTTTCAGCCAGCTTCTTCAAAAGAAGAATGCCATATGGAGTCTTCTTTTGGCGGCCGGTTATCTGAAGGTTGTGAACGTAAATGCAGACCGAGGCGCAGACGCAGAGAAAGATCCGCTGTATAGTCTTGCGCTTACGAATCTGGAAGTGAAGTGCATGTTCAGGAATCTTGTGCTCGGATGGTTTGACCAAGACCATTCCTTCGGAGATTTTGTGTATGCCATGTTTGCGGGAAATGTCCGGGAGATGAATCATTATATGAATAAGGTCGCTTTGAACACCTTCAGCTTTTTCGATGTAGGAAATAAGCCTTCTGAGCGAAAAGAACCGGAACGTTTCTATCACGGCTTTGTGCTTGGTCTGATTGTGGATAAAGCCGGAAGTTATATGGTGAAATCAAACCGTGAAAGCGGACTTGGAAGATATGATGTGGTGATGGAACCTAAGGATGCCAAGGATGTTGCGGTCATCATGGAGTTTAAGGTTTTCGACAAAGAAGATAAGGAGGAGACTCTTGAAGATACTGCAAGGAATGCTTTGCGGCAGATTGCAGAAAAAAGGTACGAGACAGATCTGCTGCAAAGAGGCATTCCTGATGAGCGGATCTATAGATATGGCTTTGCATTCGAAGGGGAGAAGTGCCTTGTTCGGAAGGGGTGAGAGGAGAGGTGCTTACCCATAAATGGTATGGATCAGGGCGGCTATTATTGAGAAGCTCGGATTAGGGATTCTATAGCAAGAAATTCTATAAAAAGAAGAAAAACACATGAATCAACCAACTTTGTTTCAGTATGGGAAAACCACTGCTGGTATAAAGTTGGTTTTTCATATACAATAGAATACCATTTCCTTATATTTCTTTAAGCCTATTTGCTTTTCTCAAATGTCTATGATTCTGTATTTCAAATATCACGATCATAGGAGAAATATAAAGAGCGATTGCGGAAGCATAATAACATGGCTTTCATTTTAGAGATAAAAGTTCGTTCAGGTTAACGTTAATGAAACAGTATAAATCCCCAAGCAGAGCTTGGGAGACTAACAGATGCTGGAAGCGATAAACGGAGTAACAAAAGAAACTCCGCTGTATAATAGATGTTGGTCTGGCAAACCGCATCATGTACACATGTATGTATCGGTCCCGCCGAAGCTGAGTGTGTCAAAGGCTGTGGGACGGATCAAAGGAAAGAGCGCACTGATGATATTTGACAGGCATCCAGAGTACAGGGAGAGGTATAACCGGCATTTCTGGCCAAGAGGTTACTATTGCGAAACGGTGGGTAATACGAATGAAGAAACAATAAAAAAGTATATAGCGGAGCAGTTTGAAAGAGACCGCATGGAAGGTGACTCTGGGAAGCAACAAAGAGCCGCTTTCAAGCAGCCACCAGTAAAAAAGGCAATGGTTTGTCAGACCGCCTTTAGGCGGAATAGTAACATTGGTCCTGTAGGGCCAACATCAAACCACCAGCAGGGCTGCTGGTTCGTGACTGGATACGTGTGATAGGTGATGTATCTGGGGATTGATTAAGGAGCAGATAAAAGCTACAATGTAGATGATTGCGCAAACAACGGCAGCAGTAACGGTTCAGTGCGCATGATATAGGGGTGATGAATTTTGTTTAACAGGAAACAGCTGATAGCTTTGATGATTCCGCTGATTATAGAGCAGACGCTCACGGTTACCGTGGGCATTGCGGACAGCATGATGGTGGCCGCTGCGGGAGAGACCGCAGTCGCCGGGGTATCCTTGGTGGATACCATAAACAATCTAATGCTCGCCATCTTGGCGGCGCTTGCCACCGGCGGCGCCGTGGTATGCTCACAGTATCTTGGAAAAAAGAGGAGGGATCTGGCGAGTGCCGCAGCGGATCAGCTCTTGCTCTCCTCGGCAGTACTCGCGCTTACTATTTCGCTTATTATGTTCTTTTCGAACAGGTGGCTCTTGGGAGTGGTTTTTCCCAAGACGGAAGAAGCAGTAATGAATCAGGCTGTGAGGTATTTCTTCTGGATTTCGCTGACCTATCCATTTATGTCAATCTATAATTCATCCGCCGCCCTTTTCCGTTCGATGGGCAATTCCCGCATATCGATGATGGTGTCCATTCTGATGAATATCATCAATCTTTGCGGCAATGCGATACTCATTTTCGGATTGCAAATGGGCGTAGCGGGAGCCGCCATAGCCACCCTGGTCTCGAGGATCATCGGTTCAGCAATTCTTTGGAGGCGCATATCGTTGCCGGCATATGAGCTTCATACCTCCGGCTTCCGAATCGTAAAGCCTGATTTTTTTTTTATTTTCAAGATCATGTCAGTCGGCATTCCCAGCGGTATGGAGAACGGTCTGTTCCAGGTCGGCAAGATCATAACAGCCAGCATCGTGGCCGTACATGGTACCGCTCAGATCCTGGCCAGCTCGGTGAGCTTCTTGCTGGCAACCTTCATGCTGATTCCCGGTCAGGCGATCAGCCTTGCCATTATAACCGTCGTCGGGCAGAGTGTCGGCGCCGGGCGCATAAAAGAAGCAAGGTCATATACATGGAAGCTGCTTGCGGTGTCATCCGCAGCGATCGCGGTGGCCTCGTTCACCGTTCTGGGACTCAGGCCGGTGCTCCTTGGAGCGTACCATATGTCAGATGAAGCATACAGGACGAGCTGGAATCTGCTGTTCCTTCACACAGTGATCGGGATACCGCTCTGGCCCTTCTCGTTCAATCTGCCGAACGCATTGCGCGCAGGTAACGACGCGACCTTCACCATGGCGGTCTCGCTCACTTCTATGTGGGCCTTCAGAGTGGGTCTTTCAGTGATCCTCGGAGCAAGATATGCCGCCACGGGGGTATGGATTGCGATGTTTGTCGACTGGTTTTTCCGCTCGGTCATCTTTACCATGCGTTTCTGTTCAGACAAATGGTACGCGAAGAGGTTGGTTTGAGGTCCGTTTTTCGGAGGAAATGATATATGTTTTATCCTGAAGATATAGTGGAGGAGGTCAGGCGAAGGAATGATATCGTCGATGTGATCTCGCCATATGTAAAGCTTACTCGGAGAGGCGGAAATTATTTCGGACTCTGTCCTTTCCACAGTGAGAAAACGCCTTCATTCTCTGTATCGCCTCAGAAACAGATGTACTATTGCTTTGGCTGCGGTGCGGGCGGCAATTCCATAGGCTTCATTATGGAATATGAGAACTATTCATTTCAGGAGGCACTGAAGGTTCTCGCGAACCGCGCGGGGGTTACGCTGCCGGAGGTCGAGCAGACAGAGGAGGAGAAGAGGGCGGCGAGCGTCAGGCAGCAGCTTTACGATGTCTATCGCGATGCCGCTACATTTTACTATTATCTGCTGCGCTCGCCTGCCGGGGCAAAGGGCATGGAATACCTTCGCGGCAGAAAGCTCACGGATGAAACGATCAACCGTTTCGGGCTGGGCTTCGCGCACACATCAGGAGGGCTTTACAGATACCTAAAGGAGAAGAAAGGTTATGCCGATGAGGTTCTTTCTCGGAGCGGTCTTTTCAAATACAGCGAGAGCGGTGAAAGGCGTGTCTATGATGCGTTCTGGAACCGCGTGATGTTCCCTATAATGGATGCCAGACACAGGGTCATAGCTTTCGGAGGCCGTGTCATGGGCGAGGGCGAGCCGAAGTATGTGAACTCACCCGCAACGGACATATTTGATAAAAGCAATACGCTTTACGGGCTGAATTTCGCGAAATCATCAAGGAGGAAATATTTCCTGCAGTGCGAGGGATACATGGATGTCATAGCCCTTCATCAGGCGGGATTTGACTGTGCGGTGGCATCCCTTGGCACGTCATTTACGAGCGGGCATGCCATGATCATAAAACGCCATACGAAAGACGTAATACTGACGTTGGACAGCGATGGCGCCGGGAGGAAGGCCGCTCTTCGAGCGATACCGATATTGAAAAACGCGGGGCTGGACGTGCGGGTATTGAGCATGAAGCCTTACAAGGATCCCGATGAGTTCATCAAGGCCATGGGCAGCGAGGCTTATGAGGAGAGGATAAAGCAGGCTGCCAACGCCTTCTATTTTCAGTCGGATATGCTTCGCGAAGAATACGACCTGACGGACCCGGGAGGGAAGACGCAGTTCCAGAGGGCGCTTGCCGAGAGCCTGACGCAGTTTCGTGATGAGCTGGAGAGGAACAACTATTTGGAGGCGGTCGCGTCGAGGTATCAGATCGACCAGAGACTGCTAAGGGACGAGGTCGCCAGGCTTGGCGGAAGAGCTGTCCCGATCAACCCGGAGACAGGTGATGAGCCGGAGAGAAGGAAGAAGAGGGCGCGGGACAGCGGCATAACCGAGACCGAGAGGCTGGTGCTGAGCGAGGCGTTTTCCGGAGGAATTCCGGGAGATGTTTTTGTTAAATTGTTCACGCCTGAGGATTTCAGTGAGGGAGTGCATCGGGAACTGGCCGAGGTGTTGGCAGACGCAGTCAAAGCCGGTGCGAGGTTAAGTCCGGCTGAGCTGCTGAACCGTTATGCCGAGGACAGCGAGCTTAGCGGAAGGGCTGCCGCAGTCTTCTCCGCTTCTTTGCCTGAGGATGCTGATCCTGATAGGAAGAAGAAAATCCTTCAGGAATCCATAAGGAGGCTGAGACGGCTGTCCGTGGAGAGGCGCAGCGCGGAGCTGGAAGCGGATGACAGAACCGCGCTCATGGAATTGATGCGGCTGAGGAAGAGAATAGACACGGAGACATATGAGCTGTGAGATATACTGAAACCGCTTGTTTTCCGGCGTAAGTATGTCAGTACAGCTTGACAGCATGACAGAACAGTATGTCTCGTGTATAGGTGAGATGTATTCAACGGACAGGGGTTATTATGGGAGTTTTGCTTTCAAAGAGGCTTGCGGCTGCGGCAGATATGGTCTCGCCAGGCAGCAGGGTGGCCGATATAGGAACGGACCATGCCTACCTTCCGATATGGCTGGTCTCTGATGGGATGTGCCCTTCCGCGATAGCGGCAGATCTGCGCCCAGGTCCACTTCTTGCCGCGAGGGAACATGTGCGTGAAGCCGGTCTGGATAACCGCATAAGCCTCAGGCTGTCCGATGGGCTGAAGGAGGTGGCTCCAGGGGAGGTTGATACGATAACTATCACTGGCATGGGGGGACCTCTGATATGCAGGATTCTGGAGGATGGAGAGACTGTTGCCCGTTCGGCAAAGGAACTGATCCTTTCCCCGCAGTCTGAGGTTCCCGGCGTGCGGCGTTTTTTGCTGGAGCACGGATATAAAATTATCGATGAAGCGATGGTTTCTGAAGATGGAAA
The DNA here is from genome assembly GCA_902770965.1 of uncultured Lachnospiraceae bacterium. GTDB lineage: Bacteria > Bacillota > Clostridia > Lachnospirales > Lachnospiraceae > RUG11623. Next base: position 84,718 of record CACXUY010000003.1, read on the forward strand.
GTATTACGTGATCATCAAGGCGAGTCCGAATTATTTTTTTACACGACCTGCTGACAAGACAGCAGTATGCGATGATGAACTCAACAGCCATGAGCACAAACCTGACAACCATGTTATGACTGACATTATTTCTGAAAATAAGGCTGTTAAGACAGTCGGTATGGGCAGTTGGTCTGGTGAAGAGATTCTTTACGGAAGATATCTCATGAAAAAGCGGCCCAAGGCATTCATTGACTACCTTGATTGGCAGATCAAGAAGCTGAATGATGTATGCGCGGCCTTGTCTAAGGAGAAGACTGAGAGGTCAAAGCTGCGTCTGGCCGAAATAAAAACGGAGATGGAGACGGTGAAGCGGATCAGGTCATAGAGTACCGCCCCACGACGATGGATGCGTGGCATTCCGAGTCTGGGGTGCTGGATAGCCACCGTTTTTGAATATTTATGACCGGTAACAGAGAGCGAAGCCCGGTAACAGAGAGCGAAGCCCGGTGACAGAGAGCAAAGCCCAGTAATGGAGAGCAAAGCCCAGTAATGGAGAGCAAGCCCAGTAATGGAGAGCAAGCCCAGTAATGGAGAGCAAAGCCCGGTAATGGAGAGCTTAAGCCAGTCATAGAGGGTGATGGCAAATAATGGACTGCTATAGACGGCAACGGGACATTAAACAGTAATGACGGTAATGGGTAACCAAAACCTCAAAGAGCAAAAAAGCGGTAGAACATTTGAATCACCCAACATTATAATGAATGAGGGATTCGGAAAGGATATCATATACAGGTATGAAGGTAAATGATCTGATTAATATTATAGAAACAATCGCCCCTCGTGAGATGGCCTGCGACTGGGACAACACCGGTTTTCAGGTGGGCAGACGGGACGCGGAGGTCACCGGAATATATGTCGCCTTAGATGCCACGGAAAAAGTTATCAGCGCGGCGATTGATGCCGGATGCAGCTTTTTGCTGACGCATCACCCACTGATCTTCAAAGGTGTGAAGAGCATTTCCGATGACAGCTCTGTCGGAAGAAGGCTTCTGATGATGGCGGAGAATGGAATCGCATACTATGCCGCCCATACCAGCTATGACGCGGCTCCAGGCATGATGGCTGACCGTATCGCGTTGAGGCTGGGGCTGACAGATACCGTTCCCATAGAACCCTCACAAAATGGAGGCGCGATAGGAAGGGTAGGCAGGCTTGCAAGTCCGATGCTTCCTTCGGAGTTGAGCCGGATGGTAAAGAATGCCCTTTCGATTCCATATGTCACAGAGTACGCATCAGAGGAATCAGCTGAAAAAAGGCTGACTTACATCGGCGTCCTGCCGGGAAGCGGACGGGATGAACTAGCTCTCGCGCAGCAGCTGGGAGCGGAAGCATACGTCACCGGCGACATCAGCTATCATTCAGCTGTGGACGCTATGGAGGACGGGATGGTCGTCATAGATGCCGGTCACTACGGTACGGAGTGGGCATTTATCGATGATATGAAGGAAGAACTGAAAAAACTGCTTCCCTGTGATATACCTGTCATTGGCGCGGATTTTCATTTTCCGGGAAATATACGTTGAGGTGATATTATAAGTCACGCAGACGGCTGTTTCTGGAAATCGGGCGGCCGCTACCGCCGTCGCTCGCCATGGACCATTAGTCGCGCAGACGGCTGTGCCTGGAAGGCAACTGTTGCTGAGGCAAAATCTACAGTAACGGCAATATTGGAGGTGTGAATGCAGATAATAGTAAATGGAGAGAGCAGGGACGTGAGTCCGGACACATCATTTATGGCTTTGGCCGAGGAATATGCCGTACAGTACAGTCATGACATAGTTTTAGTAAAAGCAGACGGACTGTATCAGGAGTTAAGCAAGACAGTTAATAATAGGAAGAAGATAGAATTCATAACAACTGCAGATATGGAAGGCATGAAGGCTTATGAGCGCAGCCTCGTCATGCTCATGAACAGCGTGATCTATGGGCTGTACACGACCGAGGAATTGGGTCAGGTGGCTGCTTTCTTTTCAATCGATCATGGGCTTTATTTTGAGATAGCCGGTTCCCTGAAACCTGATGAGGAATTCATCAGAAGGGTGGACGCGGAGATGAAGAAGAGGGTCGCGCAGAACATCCCTTTTATCAAGAAGCAGTACCGCACGGACGACACGAGGAATTATTTCTCGGAGAGAGGCTTCGTGGACAAAGAAAAGCTGCTTCGTTACCGCAGGACTTCGAGGATCAATCTCTATTGCCTTGACGGCTACATGGACTATTATTATGGAAGGATGGTTCCTTCAACAGGATACCTGAGATACTACGAGCTGCAGCTCTTCGGGGATGGCTTTGTTCTGCGATATCCTGACAGATCTGACCCGGAGAAGGTTCCGCCCTTCAACCCGCAGCAAAAGCTTTTTCGCCTTCTTCTGGATACGGAGAGATGGGGAGACCGCATGGGAGTGGCCTCGGTCGGACAGATAAATGACATGATAGCTTCCGGACGGGGCAAGGAGCTGATATTGATCGCCGAAGCGAGACAGGAAGGGCAGCTGTCAGAAATTGCCTCGGCAATAGCAGCTGATCCTCAGAAGAAGATAATACTTATAGCCGGTCCTTCCTCCTCCGGGAAGACTACATTTTCACACCGCCTGGCCATACAGCTTGCGGCTCAAGGCCTCACGCCCAGAACCATCGCCGTCGATGATTATTTTGTCGACAGGCAGCACACGCCCATCGATGAAGACGGTAATCTTGATTTTGAGTCCTTGGAGTGCGTGGACACCGAGCAGTTCAACCGTGATATGAGGGCATTGCTTGCCGGAGAGCAGGTCGATCTGCCCACATTTAATTTTAAGCAGGGAAAGAGGGAGTATCACGGGAGGAAAATGCGGTTGGATGAAAGGGATGTGCTTCTCATCGAGGGGATACACTGCCTGAACCCTGAGATGACCAACGATCTTCCGGATAAGTATAAATTCAGGATATATATCAGCGCGCTCACTCAGATAAATATCGACAGCCACAACCGCATACCGACCACAGATGCCAGGCTGCTGAGGCGATTGGTCAGGGATGCCATGACAAGAGGAACCACTGCCGAAGAGACGATAGAGCGGTGGCCTTCTGTGCGCCGCGGAGAGGAGAAGAATATCTTCCCATATCAGGAGAGCGCGGACGTGATGTTCAATTCAACGCTCACTTATGAGTTTTCGGTGTTAAAATCCAGCGCGGAACAGCTTCTTTTCGGCATCAGTGAGGATTCACCTCAGTTTCAGGAGGCAAGAAGGCTGTTAAAATTCCTGGATTATTTTCTCGCCATAGACAGCACCTGGGTTCCGATGAATTCCGTCATCAAGGAATTTGTAGGTGGGAGCTGCTTTAATGTGTGAGCCTATATTGATCTTCGAACTAGTATAATCAGCACTCGGACCCGGGATGCCGCGTGATCATCGTTGCGTGGGTCGAATTATTGCATTTTCGGCAGTTTTTCAATACCCCAGACTTGGGATGCCGCCCATCCCTCATTGCGGTGCTGAATAATTACCATTTTCGGGTTGTATTTTAGTTTCTGATATGCTAAAAGTATGTATTGTGAGCGGGGCGTGTGATCGCGGGCGCGGGCACAGTGTGCCGGCGCGTGAGGAAAGTCCGGGCTTCAAAGGGCAGGATGCCGGATAACATCCGGTAGGGGCGACCCTCAGGCCAGTGCAGCAGAAATATACCGCCGCAGCATCTGCGGTAAGGGTGAAAAGGCAGTTTAAGAGACTACCGCCTCCGCGGTAACGAGGAGGGCACATGTAAACCCCATCCGAAGCAAGACCAAGCAGGAGACGTAAGGCGGCCCGTCTTATCTCCGGGTAGGTCGCTTGAGTCCGGCGGTAACGTCGGATCTAGATAGATGATCACACTCGACATAACCCGGCTTATAGCCCCGCTCATTTTTTCACAGGGAGTATGTCCGCCAGATATAAAAACAGGTCCAAGGGAATCACTTCCCATGGACCTGCTTTTTTATAAGCTGATTTGTAATCATTCAGTGCGGGGAGGGATGCGCAGCATCCAAAGCCCGGGGTACTGAACAGTTACGCTGATCTTAATCGGCGTCTCATCACTTCGACTGCGCGTTCATCCATGCGAAGATGTTGTCGTAGGTGACTCCGTCGACCTCAGCAGTCTTGCTTCCGCCGCCGGCATTTGAGGCGACGAAACCGAAGCTCTCGTCCGTGGCATCCACGATTGTCGCGGGATCCTGAACTGCGGTGATCTGGTTGTTGAACAGATAGCACCATACCCAGTGTCCCATGTACTGAGCGGTGGGATCATCTGTACCGTTTACGGTCTCAAAGAGTGAGAACCAGGCGTTCTTGGCGCCAGCCTTGAGCAGAGCCTGATAGGTAGGGAAGGCGAAATTCGTGGGCACGACGATAGTGTCATCGGCAGACTGCGCGAACCATATCGGGATGTCTTTGATTGCCTCGATCTTCTCATCAGTCATCCAGCGGACGTCAGAAGGACCGTACTTTATGCTGCCGCCCATAGCTGTGGCATCGCCCTGAAGCTCCTCGAAGGTATAGAACGCATATGCCTCGCAGTTCGGATAAGCCGCTGCCCAGTAATCAGGATAGTTGACCAACATGTTTATGGTCATGTAGCCGCCGTTGGAGCAGCCGCCGAGATAGATGCGGGAGGTATCAATGTCAGGCATGCTGTCAACATAGTTCTTGATGGCGTCCATAAGGATCTCGGTGTAGCGTGAGGTCAGGTCGCCGCTGCTGTTGGTGCCATCGCCGCCGTCCATCCAGTAGGTGGCTGTCTGCATGACGAGGACATAAGCGCCCCCGCTGCCGCCTTCGGAAGTGAAATATCCCTGGATGGGTTCTTGAGCCAGCGCGGTCACTTCGTTGCCAAGAAGGACGATGTCGGGATCAATACCGCCTTCACCCTGTCCATGAAGCCAGATGATAAGAGGATTCTTCACTCCGTCATCGACCAGGGAATCAGGCTCGTACGCGGCATACTGAAGGGTCAGGTCATCATTCTCATTGGTCATGGGGTTGAGGTAGGTTCCGGAGAAGAAACCGGTGTGGGTAAAAAGATCCGCCGAAGGGCAGACGCGGTTTTCGATGCAGTCGCCGTTGAAGCCGTAAGTTTTCTCTTCAGCGCCTTTTGCAGAGAAGCAGGCGATTACCGGGTAGGCTTCAACCCAATGATTCTGGAAGGTGACCATGAAGTCATAATTGAAGGGCGAACCGCTCACAGAATAGTTCGTCTCAAGCTCAAGCGTGACATAATTGGACTCGCCTTCAGCCTTCTCTCCTTCAGCATCCGAAGGATATCCGGCAACTGCCGTTCTCGCGGTGGTATTAGTGTTGACGACAGCACCGTCGACACTGACCTCGCTGACTGCTTCAGGCAGTTCGAAGATGACCTTGTTCACGCCAGGACCCCACTCGTAGCCGCTGATGAAGATCTTGCCGGCCGCTGCCTGGGCGTTGGCGCCTGCGGCAGCTTCAGCGGCCGCTTCGGCTTCCTTTGCGGCAGCCTCAGCGGCTGCTGCGTAAGGGTCTGCTTCCTCAGCCTTGCTTTCTTCCTCAGCTTCTGTTGTCTCAGCTTCGGTCGCTTCCTCTTCGGCCTTTGTCTTCTCATCAGCAGCTGCGGTTGTCTCAGCCTCGGTCGCTTCAGTCGTGCTCGGCGCAGATGAGTTGTTTGAGCAGGCGGAGAGGCTGCCCATCACCATGGCCGCGCATGCGCACAGAGCGATCCATTTTCTGATTTTCATTTTTACTAAATCCCCCTTAGATTATTTGTATATAGTAAGGATAATATGAATCTTACTATAACATACTCATAGTGTACTTTTTTTTGCTATTGTTTGCAAGAACATAGTAAACATTTACTCCAGTGTTTAGTTTACATAGCCGAGCTCGATGTAAAGCTCATAATACTCGTCATACAGCCCGCAGCAGGCATCCATCCCCATATTGGAGCTGAAGGCCTTTTGCATGACTTCGGTCCAGGAACCATATTTATCAAAAAGCTGGTCCGGAGTCGGTCCCTCTTCCTGCCCATAGGTCTTAAGGTTGCTTTCCTTGACATCAGCCAGCTTTTTCGGATCATCCTTATAGGATTCAAGCCGCAGACGGTTCCGCTCTTCAGAAACAGCTCTAGCCATCTCTTCAATCGAAGCGCCCTCGTCCCTCATCCGATAAAGGATATCTGTCATGGAATCCATGGATTCATGGTATGCCCGGCGGTCTTCCTGCGCCTGTGCCACGAATTCCGGATCTGTCCAGTCGTATTTTGCATAAGTACCCAGACGATCAGAATCAGGATTCGGAGAAAATCCGTACACCGCATCGGCGTTCTCGATGATATCCGCCATTGCTGCAGTATTATCTCTGGGATCATGCACATACGAAAAAATGACAGATGTTGTCTGAAATTCGGCTTCTTCTTTTTGTTTTGCAGCACCACATGCAGTGATCACAGACATACAGAGTATGGCAGCAAGAATAAAATATAATACTCGTTTCATAATATGACTCCTCGTTTGTCCTGCAAAAATGATATCTTAGTAACTTTTTCCGTCAAGCAGTCTTAGACATCCCGCTTTCATTGCAGAATTTCTCCAAGCGGTCGTAAACCAGTGTCGCCAGCTTTATGTTCAGGATTCTCGCATCCTTCTTTGCACTGGGAATACGTATGGTGCGCTACAACGCAAAGAACTCACTGCGAGAAGCAGCTTATAAGTGTTTTATGTGGGATGTTGGACTGGATACTAAAGCGTGGTCTGACTCCAGAAAATTGACCTTGATGATTCTGAACCAGTCGCATAACATACAAAATCATCTTATATATATAGCCATAATAAACAGGTCTGTCTGCCAATCCTCATCATCGTCAAAATGCGTTGTTGTAATATAACCATTTTTATTCTCAGAAAAGGAAAACACCAATTGGTCATCTGATAAAACATAATAATCATATATAATTTGACCGTTGAAACTCTGTAAATCGCAACGAATAACTTGCATTTTGCTACGTATCTGTCCGCCACGATTTATCGCAACCGTAATTACATCCACACAATTTCGGTTATCTTTTTGAAACAAATGGAGCATATGTCTGGGCATGTGTACCGTTTGGGATGAACTCAAAACCCTCTTTGCATCATATGCCCTAACAATTTCATTCTGACTAGCCATCTTAATCTCTCCTTTTTATCTGTGATTATAGTTTCATCTTATTCTGACTCACTGTCAATAATGGTTGTCCACCCCATTGTTCTAGAATGTGTTATTAAGCTTTGACTGCAACTCCACAATATCATTAATCAAACTATATCTACGTGTACCCATATCTGTTAGCTCAGAACGTATGTTGGACTCTCTTTCGTTTCGCCTAGCCACAATATCCCACCGATGAGGATTGTTGTAGCTTGGATCTGGTCTTGACATAATATTGCTCAACTGGTCCTCTTTATTGCGTATGGCAGATTCTAAACGGTTAAGCGCTTCCCTTTTCCTTTCCAATCGTTCATACAGGCTTTGTACATATGCCCTATGCTTCTGTTCCGATGCGATTTTCTTTGCTTCAAAGAACCGATTTTTAACGGATTGAAATCTCTCTTTTAACGCAAAATTATCTTTCCCGGCACTTCCAGCATTGAAAAATTCCTCGGATAGTCGTTTCATTTCATTTGTAGCACTTTTATAATCACTTGTACCTAACAAATTTATTGCCTGACTTATAATCTGCTCTTTCTTCCTTTTCGCAGCTTGCTGTTCTCCCTGTCGTTTCTCTTGATCTTTCTTGGAATTGTCGTATAATCTATCAGCTGCTTTCCGAAATCTTTCCCATAGCAAGTCTTCATCATCTTTTGCTGCTCTTGGTGATTGCTTCCACTGTTCTTGTAATGAACGCATTTGATCCTTTGCCGCTTTAAAATCTGTGCTATATGAAATCCTTTCTGCTTCCTTTGCAATTTCTTCTTTCTTTATCTTTGCTTCTTGCTGTTTACGCTTTCGTTCCTCATAAGCCTGTTTTGCGTTCTCATAAATATGATCAGATGCTTGGTTAAATCTAGTCCACAAAACATCGTCTTCCTCTTTAATTCCTCGAGGAATTTGTTTCATTTGATCGCGCAATGAACGTATTTCATCTTTAGCTTTTTTACAATCGGTATCATATACAAGTATTTCCGCTTGACTTACTATAGCTTCTTTCTGACGCATGAACTCTTTTCTATATTCTTTTCTTTGGTTGTAGAGTCTATCTGCAACCTCTTCAAACTGTTTCTTAAGTCGTTCGTTATCATAATGACCACACGAACCACAATTCCAAAGTCTTTCCTTCATTGATTTTATCTTTGCATTTAGATCCGGATCTGAATAATCCAGACCAGCAAGTTCAGAGATAATTACTTCTTTTTTTCTAATCCGTTCTTGTCTTGCTTGATCGTTGTATGCATCATTCTTACTAATCTGTTCAATCAAATGTCTGCCGCCATCTACTTTGTCGGGATTTCGATCTAGCGTGACTTGCATTATTCCGCCAATGTTTTCGGCAACCCAGTGTCCATGACCCTCAGAGTCGCCACCATATTTTCCACCATAAAACACTTCAATTTTTACTAAATTTCCTGAGGGATCTTCGTACTCACGAACAACCGCTTTAGGATCGTTGAAATTGGGTATTATATTGCGATACTTATCTAATAGCATTTATTATTGGCTCCTTTAATATAGAAGAAGAAATATCATGTTCCTCTTTGCGCATGTTATTGGATAAGGCCTTTCGTGACTCCCCGACAGCCTCCTTATGCTCCGAAGCTTTCATCCACTAACTTTGCAAGTGTTCCGTTCTTCGATGCCTCTGCGGCATCGGATTCCACGAAATTGTGGCTCTCGCTTTTCAGCGTCTCATCGAAGCCGAGGATATAATTAGTGGCGATCAGATAGATGATACGGGTCGGAGCCATGCCGTACACCTGCTTCTGAAGGATATGGTGGATGCGTGCCCGGTCATCTGGAATTGCGGCTTTCATCGCCGCACTGTTATAAAGGCGTTTCACGATTTCCGTGATATACAGTCCGGACTTCATGTACAGATCCGCGAAGGTTTTCGATGGATCATCGAAGCAGCCTGGGTTGTGATTTTCCAGTTCGTCCACCATCATTTTCACCACCCGCCTCGGCGTGAAGATCTGGTTCGTCTTCTGCGGCGGGATGTAGTCGAAAATGTCCTCCGTATGGGTTTCATCAAAATAGTTGGCCAGTTCCTGCTTCTTACGAAGGAATTCTTTGATGGAATCGTTGAAAACGGTCTCGTCAAACAGATGCCCTTCCCAGTGCTCCGTCTCGCCAGTCTCAGGATTGATACGGTCGCCTCCGTCTCGGAGAAACCGGAAGTCATCCTCTGTGATGCCGGTGACTTCAAGAAATACGTCGTCTTCCGTGTAGTTATCAAAATTGGCAAGTGTCAGGCCATCGTCGCCGTAGGCCATGATAAAGCTTGGAATCGTGCGGGAAAAACCGCGCAGATGAGCCCGGATTTCTTCTTCTGCGTCGCGCTTTACAGCTTCGGCCTTGTTCTTTTCCAGATGCTCGATGACCTCGATGGGCTTTTCGTCAATTGTGCGCTGAATCTGCTCCCTTGCCGCTTCCATTGTCTCTTTCAGGAAATCCTGCATACGATCTTGGAACGCAATTTCAGCTTCCGTCACCTGCGTCTCTGTCTGTGCTTCCCGGCGCTTCCGATCCAGCTCGGTGCGAGCAATGGACTCTTCTTGCCTGTAATCCTCGGCGATCTTTTGGAAGGAGTTTTCGATGTCACGCTCCACCTGTGTTTCGATGCGGTTCCTGGCAGCTTTCTTCGGGTTATAGTCCTCCATGACTGGAGCCATGCGCTCTTTTACGGCTTCTTTCACGCTGTCGGCAAGCTTCTCCAGATTTTCTTTCACAGCGGCAAAGCTGCCGTAATCGGCAGTTGTATCCTGCATAAGCGAGTCTGTTTGTTGTTGAAGCAGAGGAACATCTTCAAATTCCTTGTCGGCAAAATAGTTCTGTGCCTGTCCGATGATGATTTCATTTGGTACTTCAACCTCGCCATCCTCGCCGACACGGATTCCGCTCATATTGTCCAGTGCTTCCTTGTTGTCCTTGCGCTTGTCCTCGTGGGCTGTCTGAAGCTTTTCCATGATAGTCTGTATCGCCGCCGGAGCGCCAAACACGTTGCCGATATTGAAAAGATAGTTGCACATGAAGCCGGACCGAACAACCTCCTGGCACTTTAGTTTCCTCGGGATGGACAGGACGGCAGCCGCATCGAGTTCTATCATCCGCCCCTCGTCATCTTCACCCAGAACGGGGAAGAAGTTCAGCAACCTCCGGATATTTTCTTTGCGCTTCTCGGAAGTACCGCGCCCATTTACCGTGCCGGCATTCAGGTTGTTGGCAAAATCGTCGAAAATGATCAGCGTCCTGGCTGGATCGAAATCGAAAATGTATGCTGTCTCCTTCTGGAAGGTCTCTCCGTTCACCGTGAGCATGCATGGGTTCTGTGCCCGGAATGCTGCCTGCATGTAAGAAGAGGGGCTCTTCAAGTTGCAGAGCATCAGCACGCCGGACCACTCGGGAATCGTAACGCCAACGGTCAGCTGACCCACAGTCAGGGTAATCGTTTTATCATGCGCGGCTATGGCCTGCTTTACACGGTCAAAATTTTTCTTGGCAGAAGCGTCCTCGTCCTCATTGGAGCTGCCGTCTCCCACGACCTTCACAACATGGTATTCGCAAAAAACGGGATCCGCCGCCAAAAGCTTTTCCAGCGCCTCTACGCTCTGGATACGGTTCAGATACCAGAGAGTATGAGAGAGCTCCTTTCGCAGTTCCGGAGTAGAGAAAGGATATTTCTCTTGCGTAGCTAGTGCGTGCAGGAACTTTTTGATCTCGGCTTCATGGATGAATTTTCCCGTCTCATTCGTAGCAAAGAACTCATTGAGATCGAACGCGTAGTCCGTGGACTCCTCCGAGTTAAGATCGGCGTGGCCGATCCGCTCCCGGATCATCGCGGACAACTGATAAGTATACATGGCAAGGCGCGGAAGCGGTTCATAGGGATTGTAACCCTCGCCGGTCCAGCTTTCTTTGCGCTCTTGTTCGTCCGCATAGGACCAGTTATAGATCTGGTTTGCGGAGAATCTAGCGGATGCCAGTTGCCTGAAAGGCGTGCCGGACAGATACAGGGTATGCTTCCGGGCGATGTTGTGGAAGGCACGTTCGGAACGCATGGTCTCAATTCCCTCCTGCGCCTCGTCAATGATCAGCAGGTCAAATTCTATTCCATGCCGCGTCTTTCCGGAATTGTCCTTGTATTCCTTTGCCATCCATGCCAGCTTGTCAAACTTGCCGCCGAAGTAGACGGAACCCTTCAGTCCTTGGAGAGACTCAAAGGCAATCATGCCCTTGTCCTTGCTGCTCATACGTGAAATGAACTCCTGCCGCGATAGGACTCCCGGCTTCCCGGACAGCGCGTCCGTATCAGATACAAAGGAGAATTCGCCGCGCCATTCGATGAATTTCTTGAAATCCTCGGTCCATGAGTTGGCGATGGAAGGGCGGTTTGTGACGATCAGGATCTTAGAGAGCCCCATCCGGCGCACAAGATCATAAGCTGCCAGAGTCTTGCCGAAGCGGGGCTTCGCGTTCCAGAGAAATTCCGTGCCGCCGCTCTCAAAATAGGCACGGGTCTTGCGAACGGCTTCTTCCTGCTCATCGCGGAGCGTATAGGAAAGCTTCTGCTCGTGCCGGTCCATCGTGCCGCGGGCAGCGAACTCATCAAAATAGTCCCGGGACGTATTCTTGTCTATATGGAACCATTCTTTCTTTTTCTGATTCCCGTCTTTTCGCTCGATTCCCTTTTCAAATTCCAGAAAAGCGTGGAAGTCACTGTCCTTGAAGCTTTCGCCGGAGTTGTCCGTATATCGGGCAAATTTTTCCAGAGTAGGCGGGTTGCAATGTCAATGGTGCCGCCCTGCTGATTTATGCGCTGCTCTGGAGTCTGTTTGTTCGTGTAGCCGATCTTGATCCAGCCATCATGATAGGTGACGCCCGGCGTGTCATAGGCATAGATCATCGGTTCGACCTTGATAAAGGATTGGATGTTAAGTTTTGCGTAGACTGCCATATTACTCCATCTCCTTTACGTGGGTTTCAATAAAGGCAATTTCTTCCTCGGAAAGGCTGTACTTCGCATACAGCTGGCGGTCGATACCGGCGATAGGCTTAGACCAGTCGATGTCGGAAGCGCTAGTGAAATCTTGAAGAGGGACATATTTCCATATCCCAGGAGTTATTATTTGGGTGGTTTTTAATATACTCAGTAAAGCTCGTACGAATTTTGTCTTTATATATTTGATTGTATAATTTGCTTCTGTAATAGTGTCAAAACTCCCAATACTCAAGAATGTCTCTGTGGCTCCTTCACCTGGTATGCCAACAATGGGTAAAGCAATTGCTTCTCCAAAGTCCCCTCTTCCAGAGCCGCGGGGAATAAAGACCTTATATTTATCAAGATTGACCACATGATTTATATAACGTCGGTTGATATATAATGTAACTCGATTATTGTCTTTTCGGCCGAGAATGCCAATGTAGTTATCACCTCGTTTTTCCTTTGAAAATGCACCAAACATAGTGTCGAAAACATTGGATTTAAGGTCATATTTATGTCCTTTACTCATAAGTCCTTCGAATTCAGGATGTTCATCATACAATGACTGAGTAAAATGATATGCATACCCTGATACAAGGATTGTTGAAATACTAACGAATCCAATATTCTTCACTGAATGGAGAATGCTATTTAATTCATCAAACTGTGTGAAGACTTCAATAGCACCAAATGATTGGCTTTTATCATGATAAGTTATAGCAATACCACCTTTAATATCAGTATTAGTAAAAATCTTTCTTGCATCAGACTCATAATGAACGATTTTAAGGTGTGGATCCTTTAACATTTTTTTATTCCAATGCCTTTGGTGTACTACCTGCATTTGAAAGAAAACGAGCTGGATGAATCAATTCTACGCGATCTGAAATATCATATGCTGCATCGATAAACTTATTATAAATCGGTGCAGCAAAGGTTTTGTTGTCTCCTGAATTATTAAAATCTTCATTGTATGGCGGATTCCCTATAATAAAATCGAATTTCATGCTGCCGTTTCTCCTTTCCCGAAATGCGTTAAACTCCAGGCTTTGATTCCGCCCTCGCCAGTCGAACACACGGCTGGCGACACATTCTTCCGAATTTTCATTTCCGTTGCCGTCATCCACAAAGTCAGGGTTGCTGATCGCATTGTACGAGAAATCAACGGTAGTATCATCATCAATATAGTACAGAAGCATTTCTTGTCTGCTTCCTGTATTGACGCTTGCACAGCTTGTTGAACCGCCTTCGGAAGTGGATGAAATATTTGAATAGCCGATCATATATGTTCCTTTACTTTTATCATCAGGGGTAGATTTCGGGAACTGATCGGGAAGTGTATTTGCAGCATAGGTAAGTGTTACACTTTCTTTTATCTCTATCTTGTAATCATCCACTGTATGGTCTTGTATTTGGGTTCCCTGATTGGCTTTTTCAATAAGTGCTTGCTTGATGTCATGATTATTGAGCAGCTCGATGTAATTTTTTGTGATCCGATAATCCAGAGTATAGTTCTCCGGTATACTGCCATTGATCTTATAGCTGCCTGCAGCAGGATCAACTATCGGGTCAACAAGTATACCTCTCTGGCTTGCTTCTTCTCCGTTCAGACGGTCAAGTGATACCATAAATGTCTGATATATCTTAACATTT
>CACXUY010000004.1 GCA_902770965.1 uncultured Lachnospiraceae bacterium
CGTCTACATAGACCGTGCCGCCGCCCCTGTCCGTACGGATGGCTGCGCTGGACTGGCCGTTGGTGGTCACGTCAAGGTTATAAGCATAGGTGATGCCGCCGCCCGTGGTCATGATGCCGCCGGAACCGTCTCCGGTCGTAACGATTTTCGTGTCGCGGATTGTAACCGTGGTGCCGTCGCCGGCGGCTCCGTTCTGTCCGCCGTTGCCGCCGTAACTGAACACGCCATTTGCGCCGTCAGCGTCCGAGGTGATTGTTCCGCCGGTGATCGTTGCTTTTGAACCGTCCTTAACGAGGACTGCCGCGTTCAGGCCGTAGAAGTTGCAGCTGTCGCCGCCGTCGGAGTCGCCGGATTTGGTGACTGTCGGATTCGTGATGGTGACTTCATCGGAGGTGGAGATCAACAGTGCACTCTCATCGGCCGTGCTGCTGGTGTAGCTTTGACCGCTCTGAGAATCAGAGGAAGTGATCTCTGCCGCTCCTGAATATTCAATGTCCGCGCTGCTTCCGCCTGGCGCACCGCCGGGACCGCCATTTCCATCCGGTTTGTCCGGAGGAGTGCCGCCGGGGCCGCCATTTCCGTCCGGTCTTTCCGGAGGAGTGCCGCCGGGGCCGCCTTCAGGCGGCGTTCCATTGAAGCCGCTCTCCGAAGGTTCGCCGAGACTGTCTCCAGGAATATTGCCTTCTTCGTTTTTAGATGTGTTCTCCGAATTATCCATTGTTTCTGTCTGTTTTGCTGAAGTGTTCGTATCTGTTTGATTGCCGGATGTGCTTGCGCTGTTTCCGCAGGCCGCGAGGCTGAAGGTCAGCGTAGCCGCCGTTATAATTGCAAGCATCTTATTCATTCTTTTCATTAAGAAAACCTCCTTCGTGTTTTATGACACGATTATAGAGGAGATGTATTGAAAAAAGATTGAAGGTTTTGATAAATAGGGTTACCTAAAATCACCATTCAGTATGGCGTCGATCACGACACTCCCTGCATCGTACAGATTGTGCATGGCGGGTTCAAATATATCCAACGTCTCGTCATTATCATTTTCGACCTTCTCGTTAAAACTGGTAGGCTATTTTTGTTGCTGAAATATGCTTATAATTATCTTGCCTGAATGGGTTCGTTGTAGTATACTGAATGCAGTTGACTTGCTGGATGCAGTCTCTAAATGTAGAAAAATGTCATCTGCCTTGCTATGTTACGAAGAAGTGAATTGTGTCAAAAAACGCGACAATTTGCTTCGTGCCCACTTTTGGAAGGGATACAGGACACTTTTGAAATTTTCTGATAAATACGTCAAAAAACACCTTCCAAAACCCCAGTAAAAGTTAGTAGTTTCATCAGTCGGGGTAGAAATGACACAAGCCCGCTTCAGGGCATTGACACCAATTCGATGCGAAATCACATGTCCTACATGTAGATTTGTAGAAATGACACAAGCCCGCTTCAGGGCAGTTGTACAAAGTACAGAACAAATAACCGCTAACGACCGTTTATTAAACAAAAAAAAGGGACGATTCCCCTGATCTGGGGTCTCGTCCCTTTGTCCGCTTCTATTGATATTTATTGACCTTGGTTCATATCAATCCCTGTCTATATCGTACTCAAGTATTTTCCCGGAATACGCATCTATATCATACTCATACTCAGTGCGTCCGGAGCGGAACTCAATCTCGTACACTACCTTCCCGTCGTCCTTGTCGAGCTTTGCCTTCGTGAAGGATACAGACGATGCTGATTTCCCTGCATGTTTAAGAGCTATTGATTTAGCCTTGTCCACGCCGATGTAGCTGCCGCTGCTGGTGCTTGTCTTAGTGCCGGATGACTTGCTGGCAGAGGTCGTCTTAGACGCGGAGCTGCTGGAGGTAGTCTTTTTGGTAGTAGACTTGCTGGCCGAAGTAGTATTGGCTTTGGTCTCCTTCTGCTTTGAAGCGGCCTTGTTGGCGACACTCTTTAACTGCTTAAGCGTTGCAGATACGGTGGCATTCTTTTTTGCTTTGGCAAGTGAGATCTTCTTGACGCTCTTCTCCATTATTTTGCCGTCTGATGCCCGAAGCTCGTATTCGTATTCCTTTCCGTCCGCTTCGAACTCTACATCATAGACCAACACTCCTTTTTCGTAATCGGTCTCGTAATGGAGATTTTTTGCCGAGGCAGAATCAACACCGGCGTCTGATAATGCAAGCGCGATCGCTTTATCAGAGTTAATATTTGTGGCCTTCTTTGCTGCGAACACTGTGTCTGTTCCGATCAGCATGAGGATGAGCAGCGCGCAGACTACCGATACCGCCGCAGTCATGTGTGTTGTGAATGTTCTTCTCTTCATAGATTTGTTCTCCTTTCATTTTTGAATTACAGCTTTCAGGTTACTTCTTTTGATTAGTTCTTGTTTGCCTCTGCTGTGTTATCATCTTTATTGTGGCTTCATTTTATATAAGAAATATTAAACCATGATTAATAAACTATTTTTTTTCTCTTCTTTTATGGTTTTTTTTAAATACTAGTTGCAGATGTTGACTGGCAGAATCTTTTATACTATCATCCAGTCAAAGATGGAATATCGCCGGACAGTTACGATATAAGAAGAGGATATACCGACAAGCTTGTCTGGTCAAAAGACAAGGCATTTCTCGCTTTGTGTCGTGTTCTAATGATCAGGCTGACGGTATGCTGACAATGAAAGGAGGCGAGCTTCATGGATCAGATCAAGACAGGTGCTTTTTTGAAATTGTTAAGGAAGGAAAAGTGCCTCACGCAAGAGCAGCTTGCGGAAAGGCTGAATGTGTCCGGGAGAACGATATCGCGCTGGGAGACCGGCAGCAACATGCCGGATATAAGCTTGTTGGTTGAGATCGCTGATTTTTATGGAGTCAGCATATCGGAATTAATCGACGGAGAAAGGAAAAGCGAGGAAATGAAAGAAGAAGTCAAAGAAGTAGCCGACAAGATGGCTGACTATGCGGAAAATGAGAAAGCAACCATAATCAGGAATATAAGAAATCACAGTCTTTTAGGGGTCTGTTCCTATGTGATTATGGTGATATTGACGCTTGCCGTGCCGGAAGGATACAGCAGGATCACTGATATGATACATTTATTCTGTGAAACATTCGTATATGTGTCTCTTATCATGATATTCCTCATATCCACAGGGCTGCTCTACAAAATCCAGAAAAAGCAGAGGGAGATCCGTATACCCAGGCTTTTATGGTTGGTTATCAGTGCAGTGACAGCGGCCGCGATTCCTGTTATAATTCTAGTGATCAAAAATTTCATTTTGGGAGGCGGAGCGGCATGAAAAAACTCGACGCTTTTTTGAATATTTTGATGGGATCTTTCTTTGGCGTGTTTATAGGGAATACTATATCAAACTATCGTGAATACCGAGCCTTTCCGGAGATATATGAGATCCGCCCGGCTCCATGGTGGGTTTACGGCGCGTTGCCCAGCTTCATTTTATTTATCGCGGTGGTCGTAATATGCGTTGTGCTTAAATTCGTCATTCACATTAAACTTAAGAAAAAAGACAGCGAGAGCGAGTGCGAAAGTATTTCAGATGCGGAAGCGAAATGAAAAAAGGTGGTGGGATCAAAGTACAAGGCGGCGGTTACGTCATCGTATAACGAGAGATGATTCTACAAAAAAAGGTAACTATTCGGCACCCCGGACTCGGGATGCTGAATAGTTACGCCTATATCAATTATTCCGTTTTGAAATATACTATAACATCAAGAGCATGCGGCAGACATTCACATGACCGCGTCCATCGCAGCCTTGATCTTTGTTTTTATTACGTCGAAGCTGTCGGAGGGAGAGGCCTCATACAGCTTTTTATCATCGCAGTAGATAGAGGGAACTCTGTAATAATCGTACTTGTCAGCGAGGGCGGCGTTCCTGCTCTCTTCCACCCACTTGACCGGAAGATTCTTGTAGGCATCATTCTCGGTTATGAGTTCCTCGTAAGCCTTTCTGGCGTTCCTGCAATAAGGGCATCCCTCGAGATAAAACACAATAAGCTCACTCATGTCATCCATCCTCCATTTTTATAGACGGCTTTACTTCAGATCTTCGATATCCGTCACGACCTTTCCGTCGCGCCAGATTCTCTCGAGTCCATAGAAACGCCTGTCGTCACGCGAGAAAATATGAACAACGATATCGCCAAAATCAAGCAGCACCCAGTTCGCGGAGGAAAATCCCTCTACGCTGCGGCATTTGAAACCGGCTTTGTACATCTTCTCCTGCACGCTGTCAACAAGGGCCTGCACCTGATGTGAGTTCTCGCCGTTTGTGATCACGAAATAATCAGCGATCGTACTTACATCCGCGATATCGATAACAGTGATATCTTCAGCTTTCTTATCCTGAAGCGCCTCATAAGTGACACGTACCATCTCTTTGGGGATGCTTCTGTTCTCTTCCATAAAGACTCCTCCTAATTTGTTTCCTTTCCTGATATCAGGTTCTTATAATAATCGTAAGTATCCACAGACCTTTTGTCAATAGTAGTTTTTCTTGATCTCAAAAAAGCAAATGTATCGTCAAGGATCATGACCACCGTGCGGTGAAGATCGCTGAACGCGGTCTTACGGAGAAGCTGCAGCCTATTGGCGGGCAGCCGTCCGTCGCGGCAAGGTTCGATGTAGTCAGCCACGAATATGATCTCTTCAAGCAAAGACATGCCCGGTCTTCCCGTCGTATGCCATCTGATAGCTGACAGGATCTCCTCGTCTTCGATGCCGTATACTTCTTTCGCAAGCTTCGCGCCGACAGCTCCGTGTTCTAGGGCGCTCGCGGCCTCCTTGCCGCAGTCATGGAGCAGGCCTGCCAGCCGGGCTTTTTCGGTATCGACGCCGTAGCATGCCGCGAGCAGAACGGCGGTATCCGTGACTCCGAGAGTGTGCCTGTAACGCGATGGCCGGATGACCTGTCTTAGTTTTTTTGATATCTCAAGCTCGCTAGTCTGCATAGGGCTGCCTCCTGCGTGGGGGGTTACTGCATAAGTCCGCTCAGCAATCATCCATCAGGCAGAAGTATGCGTTCAGGCTGACGGATGATCGCCGAAAGACAACAGGTAGTGATAAGAACCTGCGAAGCAGGTGGGAAAAGCGAATACCTGGCGCCAGGGGCTCATACAGTTGTTGATGTGGATGGCTTTAAGTAGATTTACTGATCCGCAGGCAGCCTGGCATCCTTATAGAGTCCATGGTTAAGGATATAATCATAGACTTCATCGGGAAGGGCTTCGGCGGGCCTGGTTCCATTTGCGATATACTCGCGTATCTCTGACGAAGATATATCCATATTTTTATTCTTCAATCTTAGTATAATAGCGCCGAACCTCTCAGTCAAGCGGCTTATGGTCGCGTCAAGCTCGCCGTCTGTTACCTGGTCTTCGCGTTCGGCCACTATGACAGATGCCAGAGAGAAGATCCTGTCCGGCAGATACCATGTCTCCATGGAAGCCAGCGCGTCAGCCCCGGTAATGAAGTAAAAACGCGCATCGGGATAAAGCGCGGAAAGCTCCTCTAAAGTATCCACAGTGTAGGTGTGCCCGGTGCGCCTGATCTCTATATCCGAAGCCTCAAGACCATCGTGGCCTTTGAGGGCGAGCTCGACCATGGCGAGACGGTCTTCGGCAGGAGTGACCTTTCTTCCGACCCTGGTCTTGAAATAAGATTCGCCTGTGGGGATGAAGAGCACCATATCAAGAGAGTACCTGTCCTTGGCAAGTTCACCCAGGGCGATATGCGCCAGGTGGATAGGGTCAAATGTGCCGCCAAGTATTCCGATCTTTCTCATATCTTCTTCCTTGATTCGGGAAGAACGATCTTATTCTTTTTCTTAGGGTTCTCACGGTACAGCACCACCTTGTGGCCTATCTTTGTCACAAGCTGAGAACGGGTTCTCTCGGCCAGTGTCCTCGCGGAATCCTCCTCGTCATCTCCCATGTTCTTCAGCAGCGTGAGCTTCACCAGCTCGCGGGCAGTCAGCGCTTCATCGACGGCATTCACCACTTCAGGCGTGATCCCCGCCTTTCCTATCGAGAAAACAGGCTCCATTCCTGCCGCCAGACCTATCAGATAGCTTCTTTGTTTGCTGGTCATATCCTGATTTCCAAATCCTTTCTCTCTATATATTCTCTTATTCCAGATATTCAAAGGTATGCCCGTACAGCCTCACGGTATCGCCTTCCTGTATGCCTTCTTTCTTGAGCCTCCTGTAGACTCCTCTTTCGCTCATGAATTTTTGGAAGAAGGCAAAGCCCTTCTCGGACTCGAGGTTCGTGTAGCCTAACATCTTCTCGATGAGCGGTCCTTCGACAACATATTCGCCAGCGTCGTTGCGCTTCACGGTAAAAGGAAGGTCGGGCTCATCAATGACAGGTATGTATTCCTTCTCAAATACGACTGTTTCTTCGGGCATGCGCTTCAGCAGCTGCCAGACATGGGCCAGGAGTTCCTTCACGCCTTCACCGGTGACCGCGGATATGGCAAATACCTCATATTCTGGTTCATAAGCATCCTTCAGGCGCCGGATGGGATCTTCCTCGCCTTCATCCACGAGTATGACGTCTGCCTTATTAGCGACTATGATCTGAGGCAGCTTCGCCAGCTTCTCTCCATAAGAATGCAGCTCGTTGTTGATGACGCGCACGTCCTCGACAGGGTCGCGGTACTCAGTGCCTGCGGCGTCCACGACATGGAGCAGGAGCTTCGTGCGCTCAAGATGCCGGAGAAAATCATGGCCGAGTCCCTGCCCCTCGGAAGCCCCCTCTATGAGACCGGGAATGTCTGCCATAACAAAGCTGCTTCCCTCACCTACGCCTACCACGCCCAATATAGGGTTGAGGGTGGTGAAAGGATAATCTGCGATCTTCGGAGTTGCATTGCTGACGCGGCTGAGCAGGGTAGATTTCCCTGCGTTAGGGAAGCCGACAAGACCGACGTCGGCGATCACCTTGAGCTCGAGGATGACGGTCATCTCGGTGCCGGGCTTCCCCGCCTGGGCGTACTTTGGAGCCTGCATGACGGCGGTGGCATAGTGCATGTTGCCCTGGCCTCCGCGGCCGCCTGAGAGTATGACCTCGCGGTTATTGCCGCCGGACATGTCCGTGATGACCTTGCCGCTCTTCTCATCCCTCACGACAGTTCCCTCAGGAACCTTTATGACGAGGCTCTCGCCGTTCTTGCCATGGCAGCGCCTCTTGCCGCCTTCCTGGCCGTTGCCCGCGAAATACTTGCGCATGTGCCTGAAATCATTCAGGGTGTTCAAGCCCTTGTCTACCTCGAATATGATGTCTCCGCCCTTGCCGCCGTCTCCGCCATCGGGACCTCCGTTTGGCACGAAAAGCTCGCGGCGAAAACTCACATGACCGTTGCCGCCGCTGCCGGAGCGAATAACTATCTTAACGCTGTCTTTAAACATATGCATCACCTGTTGCTGAATAGTTACATATTATGATGATTCATCTAAACTCTTCTTGGTTCTTCTGCGTCCCAGGTCGTGCCGAACAGCAGCATATCACGACAGAAAAACCGTAACGGACCTGACCGGGACTAGTCCGTGATCAGATCCGTTGCAACATCAAGTCAATATTCAACGTGTTCGACAATCAATGCCATCACTCGGCAACGACTGCTTCTGCGACAACCTCTTCTCTGGGATAGACAGAGCAGCGCTTCTTGTCTCTTCCAAGACGCTCGAAGCGGACAACGCCGTCGACCTTCGCGAACAGGGTGTCATCGCTGCCGCGGCCGACATTGACTCCGGGATGGATCTTCGTGCCGCGCTGGCGGTAAAGGATGTTGCCAGCAAGGACGAACTGACCGTCAGCTCTCTTCGCCCCAAGTCGTTTGGACTCGGAATCTCTTCCGTTCTTAGTTGAACCTACGCCTTTTTTATGTGCCATGACTAAATATACCTCCAGTCTTGTGAAAATCCAGCGGATTACTTGGTGATGGAATCGATCTTAAGTTCCGTGAAGCACTGCCTGTGGCCGTTCTTCTTGTGGTAACCGGTCTTGGGCTTGTACTTGTAGACGATGACCTTCCTGGCACGAGCCTGCTTCTGAACGGTCGCCTTGACGACTGCGCCTTCCACCACGGGCTTGCCGAACTCAAGCTTGCCCTCTTCGCCGACAGCAAGAACCTGGTCGAAGCTGTAGGTTGAACCGACTTCTGCGTCAAGCTTCTCAACGCGGACGACATCGCCCTCAGAGACCCTGTACTGCTTGCCGCCTGTTGCAATGATTGCGTACATAGTATGCACCTCCATAGATTGAGTGCTCGCCGGTTACGGTGCCAGGATATGGCTTAGACCCCACCGAGCGGCATGTATGCCTTGGCATACTTGGTTATATTATCATCTATCAATTTATTAGTCAAGCAAAAAAAGCTGATCTACTATGGGAATGCTGGTTTTTTTTCGTGTGAATTCCGCAAGCCCCAGCCGGGTGAAATCCACGAGCTGCAGGCGGCAGGGGTCGTCCGCGCAGGCTTTTGCTATAACGTCTCTAAGCCTCTCATAGTTCGACTCTTCTCTCATATTTATGAAATCAACTATGATGATGCCGGCGAGGTTCCTCAGCCTGATCTGACGTGCTATTTCGATTGCTGCCTCACGGTTCACCTGAAAACAGCTTTCCTCTTCATCCTTCTTCAGCAGGCTCTTTCCGAAATTGACATCTACCGCGACGAGCGCCTCTGTCCTGTCTATGACGAGGAAAGCGCCGGAATCAAGCCATACCTTCCTCTGGCGGAGCCGGTCCATCGTGCTTTCGAGCCTGAAAAGGACAGAGAGCGAGATGTCTTTGTCTTCGTAGTACTCCACTGCTATGTTGGAAGATCGGGCTGTTGCCTCTCGTATGCGGGCCGCTACATCGGGGATGTCGGTTATGACCCTTGCCGGTTCTCCCTCCGGTAGGTCTCTTGCCATGGACATCCATTCAGGATCCGGCGAAAACAGTAGAGAATGGACAGTTCTGCTGACGCTGACGCGGCGCAAGCCTGAAAGCTCCTCTGAGAGCTGCCGCGCTTCATCGAATATGGCTTCGTCAGGAGCGCCCTCGCAGTTCGTCCTCGCGATGAACCCGCCGTTTCCTGAAAGCGGCGCAAGAAGTTCCTTGAGATGGCTTCTCGCCGCGCTCTTCTTGATCCTTGAGGAAACGCTGATATGCCCGGGTCTTTCGGTCGCGACAACATATCTGCCGGGCAAGGTCAGCGAGGCAGAAAGTGCCGCGTATTTGTCGCCGACTCCTTCCTTGATGACCTGAACGGGAAATTCGTCTCCCGGCCTTAAGGGTCTGCCGCCTGTCACCTTCACCTCGTCAAAGCCTGGATCATCAAGGTTCAGGTAGCCCATCAGGCCGTCCGCAAGCTCTATGAAAGCGGCTCCCATAGGCCTTCTTATGTCCCTGACTCTTCCGAGGTATATTCTGTTGACAATATTTCCACCGTCCTTTTTATTTATCGAGACAGACACCATACGGTCGTCTTTGAATAATGCCGCGATCAGAAAACCGCGCAGATCGGTGATTACAATCTTGTGCATATGTTCTTATCTCCTGAAGGACGGTAAGTGAAACCGGTTTCTCTACACATCCTCACCCAGGCTGTCCAGGGGCACGAGCGCGTCCTTCTCACCCGCGTAAATCTCCAGGCGGTGTATGTGCCAGGGGATCCCTTGAGGTTCAATGCCGCAGTGTTCAGCGAAGGCACGCATGAACGTATCGGGATTGAGGCTGTTGGCGCTGCCGGCGGCGAGCAGCAGCTCTATGGATGAAAGCGAAGCGACGGATTGTGCTTCATAGACCAGAGGACGGATATCCGCATCGCCATCACTCCTTTTCGTCTTTTTCCTTATTATGATCGAAGACTGGGCGAGCATGTCCTGCAGCCTCTCTTCGATCACGAGCTTTCTTGAACTGATCTCCGCCTTCATGCTGTCAGAGAAGGTCGCCTGATATCGTGCTGCGGAGACAATGGCCATGCAGTTGCTGCGTCTGCCGTCAGGCACCTGCCTGAAGCTGAGGACGCGCACGCCTTCCACCTGATCTTTGTTCAGCAGTTCTATCATCTCCGCTGAATGACCGCAGGAGTTCACGGTCACATCCATGTATTCCGCCTCTGAGGTGACGCCTATGCCAAGAGGGAGGGCGATGGATATCTCTGGATGGGGGCTGTAGCCCTGGGTGAAGCCGATATCCATACCGGACCTTCGAAGCAGCTTCTGAAAATATCTCATCATGTCAAGGTGACCGATGTATTTCAGGACTCCTGTCTTGGTGTATTTTATCCTTATCTTCATGGACAGCAGTCACCTCCAAGCACTGCGGCGCCGCAGCCGCTGCAGCCTTCACGGCAGTTCGGGGTCACTTCGCCGGCGAGAGCCCTCGCCCACTCACGTCTCAAGAAGGATTTTGAGACCCCGATATCGATGAAATCCCAGGGGAAGAGCTCATCCAGGCCGCGCTGTCTCGTGGTATAAAAACCGACATCGACTCCCGCGTCTTCGAAGACCTTCATCCATCTGCCGTAGTCGAGGTAGTCGGACCACGCGTCAAAGATGCTCCCCGCCCTGTAAGCGTTCTCTATGACATCGGCGACCCTGCGGTCTCCCCTTGCCATAACGCCTTCGAGGATAGTGGCATCCGCGTCGTGGTATGAGAAGCTCATGGATTTCCTGTTGTGCTGCTCCCTCATCGCGTCCTTGACGTAATAGGCTCGTCTAAGGTATTCATCCGGCTCTTCCATCACTGCCCATTGGAAGGGGGTGAAGGGCTTCGGCACGAAAAATGAGGCGCTCGCCGTTATCTGAATACGGCCTTTTCGCTTGTCGGGCGGCATATTTCGATAATACAGCACCGCTATCCGTTCAGAGAGCTCGGCTATGCCTCTCATATCTTCTTCGGTCTCGGTCGGAAGCCCCAGCATGAAATAGAGCTTGACTCTGTTCCAGCCTCCCTTAAAGGCCTGCAATGCTCCTCCCATGATGTCCTCTTCGGTAAGCCCCTTGTTGATGACGTTCCTTATCCTCTGGGTGCCTCCCTCCGGAGCAAAGGTAAGGCTGCTCTTCTTCACGTCCTGTATCTTCTTCATAACGTCAAGCGAGAAAGCGTCTATGCGAAGAGACGGCAGGGCGATATTGACCTTGTGGGAGCCGCAGAAATCTATAAGGCCGTCTATCAGGGGCTTTATGCCTGAGTAGTCGCTGGAGCTCAGGGAGCTTAGGGACACCTCATCGTAGCCTGTGTTTTTCAGCATGGTTTCCGCGTTTTTCAGGAGCACCTCGAAGGATTTCTCACGTAAGGGGCGGTATATCATGCCGGCCTGGCAGAAACGGCAGCCGCGTATGCAGCCGCGCATGATCTCAAGGACGACTCTGTCCTGGGTGACCTGTATGTAGGGCACCACAGGGCGTTCAGGGAAGGGCACGTCCGATATATCGTCGTTGGAGACGACCTGACGCTTGATCGTCCCGGGTATGTCGTCGTAGACGGGAGAAAAAGCGGCGAGCGTTCCGTCGGCGTTATAGGCAGGTTCATAGAAGGCCGGCACGTACATACCGGGAATACGGGCAGCACGTCGAAGGAATCCGGTCCTGCCTATGCCTTCGGCTCTGCATTCTTCGAGCAGATCCACAAGGCTGTTCATCTGCGTCTCCGCCTCACCTATATAAAATAGGTCAAAAAAAGGAGCGACAGGCTCGGGGTTGTAGGTGCAAGGGCCGCCTCCTATTACTATGGGGTCTGCCTCCGTCCTGTCGTTCGACCTTAGGGGAATGCCTGAGAGATCGAGTACCTGAAGTACGTTGGTATAGCACATCTCGTACTGGAGGGTGAAGCCGAGTATGTCGGCGCGCTTCACCGGTTCCTGTGACTCGAGTGAGAAAAGCGGAAGCTTCTTCTCGCGCAGGACGCGGTCAAGGTCAGGCCAGGGGCTGTACACTCTCTCACACCACACGTCCGGTCTTTTGTTTAGCATATCGTAGATTATCTGTATGCCAAGATATGACATCCCTATCTCGTAGACATCGGGGAAGCACATCACGAAACGCACCTTGACTTCAGCCGCGTTTTTCATCACGGAGTTATATTCCGCCCCGATATACCTCGCCGGCTTTTCGACTGATAATAGGACTTCCTCCGGCAGGGCGGTTTTCCTGTTAGCCATCTAGCTTAATCCTCTCATTTTGTTACTATTCAGAACTCCAGGATAACTGTTAAAATACAGGACGAGGTGCTTGCGCTTCGAACGTATTTTAACAGTTATCAATTGCTATTATTATCTGAAAACAGCCGGATGCTTATGTGCCTGGGGCCGGTCATATCGTCTTATCGAATATACGCCTGTAAAAACAGCTGTGATTGCCGGTGTGACAGGCAGCTCCGGTCTGTATGACTCTTGCGAGCAGGGTGTCGCTGTCGCAGTCGAGGTCCAGAGAAACAACTTCCTGAAAATGCCCGGACGTCTCTCCCTTCAGCCATAAGGACTGACGGCTTCTTGAATAGTAGTTCATGAGCCCCGACTGAAGAGTCCGCTCATAAGCTTCTTCGTTCATGTAGGCCAGCATGAGCACCTCCAGTGTCTCATCATCCTGCACGATGACGGGGATCAGTCCCTGTCCGTCTGTTTTGAACTCGGCAAAATCAGAGGGATTCTCGATGGAGCAGATCGCTTTGGGGAGTTCTATCCTTCCTTCATACAGTGCCTTGCCCAGGATCGCTCCGGGGATGCCGGCTTTTTTTAGAGCCTTTAGGTCATCCATGCTGCTCACGCCGCCTGAGGCGATGATCTCCATGCCGGTGGCTTCCAGCAGCCTGACCGTGCTTGCGATATTCGGACCGCAGAGCATGCCGTCTCTTGAGATATCGGTGTAGATCACAGTCTTTATGCCCGCCTTCTTCATCTCGAGGCAGAACTCTTCAGAGGTCCTGACAGAATCCTCAAGCCATCCCTTTACGGCGACTTTTCCGTCTCTGGCGTCAAGTCCGAGAACGACAGCGTCAGAACCAAAGCGTTTTACGGCATCGGCCACAAAATCGGGATCCTCGACGGCTTTTGTGCCTATGATGACCCTCTTTGCTCCTAGCTTCAGCAGCTCCTCTATGTCTTCAAGCGTTCTGACGCCGCCTCCGACTTCAAAAGGAATATCAATATGCTCGCCTATGCTCTTGATGGCTTGCCTGTTGACGGAAGAGCCTTTGACTGCGCCGTCGAGATCTACGATATGCAGGAATGTAGCGCCAAGGCCTTCCCAGTGAGCCGCGACAGATGCCGGGCTGTCGGCGTATACCTTCACATCATCGAAGCGCCCTTGGCTCAGACGGACACATTTTCCGTCTTTTATATCTACGGCAGGATAAAGCTGCATCGAATGTCCCCCCCTTGCTTACGAGTATCGTTTTATCAGGCTATATTACTATATAGCGTGGCGGAAGTGCGGAGCACGGAGCCACGCTGAGACTTATATGCATGGTGTTGCCAGCTGCTCGGCATGCGGGTTTATAGAAGAATTGAACAGGTGCCACAGCAGCGTCAGCTCGCAGGCTGCTTCTTCTTGTACAGCATGCTTTCAGGAAGCGGCGCCCGGCAGATCGGAAACAACAGCGTCGTCTCACAGGCTGCCTTTGGTTGACAGCACGTCAGTTATCCTCGGATCAAATGAGACCGCCTCGGACAGTGCCCTGGCGAAGGACTTGAACATCGCCTCAATGACGTGATGCGTGTTCTCTCCGTAGAACTCCTTTATGTGGAGGTTCATCGCGGCGGAATAGGACACTGCGGCGAAGAATTCCTTTACGGTCTCGGTCTCGAGCGTCCCGACACGCTCCGCTTTAAGCTCCGCGTCCCAGACGAAGCAGGGCCTGCCCGAAAGGTCGAGCACTGTCATGACCAGGCTTTCGTCCATGGGGAGCATGGATGAGCCGTAACGCCTGATGCCTTTCTTGTCGCCGACTGCTTCGGATATCGCTTTGCCAAGCACAATTCCGATATCCTCGACGGTGTGATGGGTATCCACATGAAGGTCGCCTTTGCACCTAAGCTCAAGGTCGAAAAGGCCGTGACGGGCAAAGCTGTTCAGCATGTGGTCGAAGAAACCGATACCGCTCGCGGCATCGCATCTGCCGGTTCCGTCCAGATTGAGCTTCAGGACTATGTCGGTCTCATGGGTTTTTCTTGAAATTGCAGCCTCTCTCATACTCGGCCTCCCTGATTGAATCTGATCCTCACCGAGTTCGCGTGCCCGGTCAGTCCTTCTGCTTCGGCAAAGGCTTCTATGTCCTCGTGAACCTTCTCAAGCTCCTGCCTTGAGTAGTATATGATGCTGCTCTTTTTCATGAAATCATCCACCGTGAGCGGCGAGAAGAATCTGGCGGTGCCGCTTGTAGGAAGGATGTGGTTGGGACCCGCATAGTAGTCGCCGAGGGGTTCTGAGCTGTATGCTCCGAGGAAGATGGCTCCTGCGTTGCGCACCATGGTCATGGTCTCGAAGGGATCCCTGGTCTGGATCTCAAGGTGTTCAGGGGCTATGGCGTCGACGGCATCTATGGCAGTCTCCATGTTGTCCGCCACGAGCAGCATCCCGAAGCTGTCAAGTGACTTGCTTATGATGTCTTTCCTGGACAACAGGTCAGTCTGACGGCGAAGCTCGGATTCCACCTGTTCCGCAAGAGTCCTTGAGGTGGTCACAAGGACGGCTGACGCCATCTCATCGTGTTCCGCCTGAGAGATCATGTCGGCTGCGACGAAGGCGGGATTCGCCGTCTCGTCGGCGAGGACAGTGATCTCGCTGGGACCCGCTATGGAATCAAGTCCGACATAGCCGAAGACAGAGCGCTTGGCAAGGGCCACATAAATATTGCCTGGTCCTGTTATCTTATCGACGCGTTTGATGGACTCAGTGCCGTAGGCGAGCGCTCCTATGGCCTGGGCGCCTCCGACGCGGTACACCTCGTCTACGCCGCATACAGCTGCTGCCGCGAGCACATTTGCCGCTATGCTGCCGTCCCTTCCCGGAGGAGTGACCATGACTATCCTCTCAACACCTGCCACCTTTGCGGGAATGACGTTCATCAGCACCGAGGAGGGGTAGGCGGCTTTTCCGCCGGGGACATAGACTCCCGCGCTGCCAAGCGGAGTCATTCGCTGCCCTAGTATCATGCCGGGGCGGGAGGCATCCATCCAGCTCTCTCGGAGCTGTTTCTCGTGGAAGCGCCTTATGTTGTCAGCTGATGCGCGGATGACCCTCATGAGCTCCGCTCCTACCTGGCCGCAGGCGGCTTCCATCTCTTCCTTGCTGACACGCAGGGAGGCTTCGTCAAGGGCGAAATGGTCAAATCTCTCTGTGAACTCGAAGAGGGCCGCGTCTTTTCGTTCTTTTACGGCGGCGAGGATGCTCTCCACAGGTTCTAAAAAAGGACTGTAGTCCTTAGCCCCACGGGAGGCAAGATGCTCCAGGACCTCTTTCTTGGTTCGCTCATTCAGCTCTATAATCTTCAATGGACGATCCTCCTCAAACTCTGTATGATGTCGCCTATGCGTTCGCTTTCCATCTTCATGCTCACCTGGTTGACGATGACCTTCGCGGACAGCTGGCAGACCTCTTCAAGCACCAACAGGCCGTTCTCCTTGAGGGTCGAGCCTGTTTCTACTATATCAACTATAACCTCTGACAGTCCTACTATCGGAGCCAGCTCCACGGAACCGTTCAGCTTTATTATCTCGACGGTCTGGTGCTTGCGGTTATAAAAATAATCCCTTGTGATAACAGGATATTTCGTAGCGACACGGATGAGCTGCCTGCTGTGTAGAAGGCTGGCGGCGGATTCCGGACCGCAGACGCACATCCTGCATTTACCTATCCCCAGGTCAAGGACCTCATAGAGTTTACGCCCTTCTTCCATCAGGGTGTCCTTGCCGCAGACTCCTATGTCAGCAACTCCATATTCCACATAGGTCGGGACGTCAGAGGGCTTTGCGAGAAAGAAACGCAGGCCGTGCTCCTTGTCCTCGAATATTAGTTTTCTGGTTGAGGGATCGGACATCTCCGGAACATTTATGCCGGACTGCGCGAGAAGGCCCATGAACTTTTTAGCGAGTCGTCCCTTGGCGAGGGCAAAAGTGATAGTCCTCATTTCATGACCTCCCGACATAAATTATTTCAGGTATGCCGTGCTCTTGGGCATATTTTTCAACGTGTTTTTCTGTGTCCTTGTAAGGGATAAGGGATACTGACTTTCCTTTTCCGCGGAGCTCCTCAGCTTTTTTGATCGCCTCGGTCTCGGCCCCTATGTCATATACGATCACCGCGTCCTGGACGGGAACGTCGACATTTAACCTCTGCCTCATAAGAGCGGCCATGAGGATGTCGACGTTGATGCCGAATCCGACCGACGGCGCGTCCTTTCCGAACTGCCCGATGAGGTTGTCATAGCGTCCGCCTGCCACGATGCTGTCACCCGTACCGTATGTATATGCCTGGAAAATGATGCCGGTGTAATACATCCTGGAGCTGAGCATGCCCAGGTCGAAGCTGATGTATTTTTCCTTGCCGTAATCCTTCATCCTGTCATATATCAGCTCCAAACGGTCGACGGCGGCTGACATGGTCTGATTCCTGGCTATATCCCTGGCCGAACGGAGGATGTCGTTCGGGTCTCCGAAAAGATCGGGGAGCTTTAAGAACGCGTCTTTCAGGCCGTCGGGAAGCTGCATGTCGAACAGGAGCTCGTCTACGCCAAAGTAGTTCTTGCTCTCTATGAGGCCGCACAGCCGCTGCCTAACGTCATCGTCAAGACCTGCTTCATCGACGAGTCCCTTGAAGAAATCAACCTGACCGACCTCGACGAGGAAATCCTTGAATCCGGAGGCAAGGAGGCAGTCCACGGTGAGGGCAAGCACCTCGGCATCGGAGGCGGGGGAGTTGTCCCCTATGAATTCAACGCCTGCCTGTGTACTTTCCTTCAGCCTGCCCTGAAGGCTGGAGCTGTTAATGAAGGTATTGCCATCGTAGCAAAGACGTATGGGATACTCTTCGTGCATGAAGTACTTTGCGGCGCAGCGAGCGATGGAAGGCGTGAAATCGGGTCGCAGGACCAAGGTCTCCCCCTCGTGGTCGAAGAATTTGTACATCTCACGCGAAGGTATGGTCCCTCTTTCAGCATTGAAAATGTCAAAATATTCATATGTCGGGGGCTGGATGGCCTGATAGCCGTATAAAGAAAAAAGCCTGCGGATACGGCCGAGTATCTCTGCCTTGGCCGCCTGCTCAGCCCCGTATGAATCTCTGACGCCCTCCGGCGTGTGAAGAAGCTGGATCATAGTATCTCCTATCCCCCGTCAAGTCTGCTGTCTGTCATGTGTCACTCGGTGTCAGCCTGTCGAAAATCAAGATCTTTCTTGAGTGCTTCAAGGAAGGGCACGGGCAATCCTTTCTTCGGAATTATCCGGTAATCCCTGTCGATCTCATCGTAGGTAAAGCTCTTGCGTCCTCCGCTGCGCGCTCGTTTCCAGAAAGAAAAGACATCCCTGAATGGGATATAATACAGTTCGTCCCTGTGCTCCATGTACAGGAGTATGAAAGCTATGCCGTCCTGCTTCTCAAAGTCTGTCATGAAGTTCATCTGGTGCTCGTGTATGTTGGCGACAGGAAAGCTGTCCGACATACATTCCTTCGCGTCAAAGCATACGGGGATGCCCTGAACAACTCCTATGTAGTCAACCGTGCTTTTCTGGTCGAAGTACGCGAGGGTGATATGCCGGGTATTTTTGTCGATCTCAAGCGGTTTGATAGGCGTTGGTATCTTCTGCACGAGTCCGAGACCGGTTTTCCTGTACTGTTCAATAGAAAGATTGACCAGGTCTTCAAGGGTAGAACCTCTGAGCCCTCTGCTTCCCCATGTAGCCATCAAGTCCTCCGATCATTATCGTTCAGCCCCAGTGCCTTAAGTGTGAGCTTGAAATCAGAAGGAAGCTCAGCCACGAACTCCTTGCCGGAGATGCCCTTAAAGTCTTCACTGTATGGGAATACCACTCTTTCGGCGTGGAGCAGCTGCCGCCTCACGTGACAGGACTTGAAAAAAAGCTTGTTGACCGAGGCGTCTCCGTATTTGGCGTCTCCTATCACGGGATGGCCTATGGCGGCGAGCTGTGCCCTTATCTGATGTGATTTTCCGGTAATAAGCTCTGCCTCGAGCAGGGCGTAACCGCCGCCGGAGGACAGCTGCCTGAGGCGCGTGGTTATCATCGCGTATTTTTTGGAGTCTTTGTCCGAGGGTTCCATTACGACCTGCGAGGTGTTCGTCTTTTCGTCCTTGGAAAGATAGGCTGTGGCCTCGCGCGGCGGCTGCTCCTCTCCTTTGACGAGAGCATAATAATATTTATTGATGCTCCTGCTCCGTAGCAGTTCGGACAGAAACCTCAAGCCGGCCAGGCTTTTCCCGGCTAGAAGAACGCCGCTGGTATTCCTGTCAAGCCTGTTGCACACCGCAGGTCTGAAAGCCCTCATGTCATCAGGCTTTAGTTCTCCATTGTCGAGCAGATAAGCGATGAGGAGCTCGTTCATGGAAATGTCATCGGCCTTGGCCTTTTGCGAGAGCATGCCGGCAGGCTTGTTGATGATAAGGATGTCCTTGTCCTCGAAGATGATGTCGCTTTTTGACAGCTGATTCAGCTGCTGCCATAGCCCTGAGCCGGTCTTCGCCGGGCAGCTGGTAATCCTGCCCGCAGGGCCGTCGGATACGCGAGGTTCATCGTCTGATGTGTGAGCTTTCATATGACTGCCGCTTCTGGCCTTCAAAACAGCATCTGACGCATGACCCGCGGCAGAAGAAGGTGCCGTGCGGGAAAAGCTTGCTATGGTCTCGTCTGACAGGAAAAGCCTGACTTCATCGCCTGCCGAAAGCTTGTATGACCCTTCGGCTTTTTTTGAGTTCAGAGTTATGTTCTTCTTGCGGAGCATCTTATAGAAGAATGAGGCCGGGGCGACAGGCAAGAGCTTTCCCAGAAAGCGGTCCAGGCGCTGGCCGGCCTCATTTTCAGTTATCGTGTACGTCTTCATTTTTCAGCTACCGTGTACATCTGCACTTTTGCAGCTTTCGATTACGTCTTAGGTATAACAGCTATTGAGTATGTCTGCATTAAAACAGCTATCGTGTATGTCTTTAACTTTCAGTTATCGCATACGTCTGGATATTTGTTCATGTTATGAAGCGCTGAATCCGCAATCGTTAATACTTTTCGCGGAATCTGCAATCGCTAAATATATGCGTCCGCGAGATCTGCATCTCATGCCGTGTCACAGACAGATGGAGAGCACGGCCTCTTCGATCATGCTGATCTTGCGCATATCCGCCTCGTCCGAAGGAGCCGGCAGGCTGCTGATCCGTGATATGAATTCTCCCCAGTCGGTATACAGCTTCATCCTCGCGGGATAATCCTTCCTTTTGAGGAGGTCGTTGACAGGGATCTCGGCCTGTTCTTTCCTGAATTTCTTGCCGTGCTGCCATCCGGAGTAAGCCACGATGCCGCCGGTATATACGACAGCGAAAGCACAGGGAATCCTGCGCCCCTTCTCGTCGATGATTATCAGGTCTGAAAGCAGCATGCCGGCTTCATCAAAGGCTGCGAGCTCTCTGAACTGTTCCTCGGTGCCGTAATCCATGCCTAAAAGCGAAATGCCGACGACTAAGAAGTTGGCCATCGGTATGACGATAACAGCTGCCGGTACAGTGAAATAATTCATCCTGGAACCATATATCAATATTCCTATGACGAGGAGCAGGATGATAGGAATACAGCACAGCAGCCCGAAGAGAAACTGGGTTGCCCTGCGGCTCTTTATATAACCGAAGCGGCCTTTTCTAACGCTATTTAATCTGAACATCTTCCCCTCCGGGATACACATCTTCTGGCAGACTGGTATTCTAAGTCGAACCAGCCGCGTTGCCGCGTGGCTGGGGCGCTGAACAGCGGTGAACAGCGGGTCATCCGAGGTATTTCAGCACGGCGGTCTGAGGCGGCGTGTCGGGATCGAGAGTAAAGCTGTTCGTGTCGTATTCTATGACCACATCCCTCTCGGAGAGGAAATCTTCAAGAAGGTGAAGCACTTCGTATCCGAAGCTGTCCGTGCGGTAGTGCATGGGTATCACTACTTTGGGCTTTATCTGATCCAAGAGCCGGAGGATGCCTTCGGGCTCCATGGTATAATATCCGCCCACAGGGATCAGGACAAGGTCGAGTCCGCAAAGTTTATCAATGGCGTCAGCGTCGGGCATGCATCCTATGTCTCCGAAATGTGCGAGGCGCATGCCGCCAGCGCTTAAGACGGCGATCTTATTCATGCCGCGGAGGCTGCCGCCCGCGTCGTCATGAGGTATCTCGATGAATTCAACGGTGAAGGGGTTCTCTGCGCCTTTGACGAGCGTGACGCCCTCCCTGAAGCCATGGTCGCGATGCTCATGGCTGCAGATGACTTCGTTGGCTGTGAGGCGTATGTTTTCATAGCCTGGTACGACTCCGTCAGCGAAGGGGTCAAGCACTATGCTGTAGTCTCCGGCTTCGATGGTATAACAGCTGTGTCCATGCCATGTGATATGAATCTCATTGATCATAAATCAGACCTCCATGTTTTGCCATATATTCTTCAGGGCAGTATTGACTATGTCTTCTTTAAAACATGCCGCAGCTCATGACCTGAGGCAGGAGACAATGTTCAAGACATCAAAAAATGAGTGCCTCCAGTAATTGCCGCGTCGCTATCTCCTCATAGGAGTTGACATAATAGTCGGCAAGCTCCATGATGTCCTTCTTCTGCGGATCGTTCCAAGGATCGTATACGGCGCATACGCTCATGCCGGCGTTCTTGCCGGCGCGGACTCCCATGAGCACATCCTCAAAAACTATGCACTCGTCAGGGATGACGTCAAGCCTGTCGGCAGCGGTCAGATATATCTCCGGGTCAGGCTTTCCGGTCTTTATGTCTTCGCCTGTGAGTATGACTTCAAAGAGATTCAGTACGCCGTTGGAGGCAAGTACTGCTTCCGTAAGTATCCTTGAGTTGCTTGTGGCTATGCCAAGAGCCAGTCCCTCGCTCCTCAGTATCCTTAACAGATCAAAGACCAGAGGCTTTAGTTTCACTTTACTTTTGTATCTGTCATAAGCCATCAGATTCCAGGCTTCCTGAATGTTCTCCACGCTGTCGTCGATGCGGAAGCGGTTCTTAAAATAAATAGCCGTCTCCCGCATGCTCATGCCCTCGATGATAGCTTTAAGGTCTGAGGGAGGCTTGTATCCGAATTGTTCAAGGTAGCATATGTCTATGTCAGCCCAGACCCACATGGAGTCAATGAGCGTTCCGTCGAGGTCAAATATAGCCGCTTTCTTCATGTGTCTTATACTTCCTGGGCCCCGTGCCTTGCTGCCACGGCATCGAGCTTGCGCTGAAATTCTTTGAGCTCGTCCAGAGTCCCTATCTTATACAGCTCCATGAATTCCTGCTGGATGTTAAGAACGGCAGCCCTGTCCTCATAATTATAAAGATTGTTGATGCTGTTATTTATGTCCTTCACCAATGTGGCCTTGATGTAAAACAGTTCCTGGGCAGTGACGATGTCTTCGCGGATAGAGGACATCTCCTGATCCATCTGCAGAACGGCGTCAGAAGAAGCTCTCAGCTTCGTCTTTACGTCATCCGGGACATTGCCGTTGTACTTATAGTTAAGGCTGTGCTCTATGGTCGCCCAGAAGTTCATCGCCAGCGTCCTTATCTGGATCTCGATAGGTATAGCGCGGGAACCATGGACAGTATAGACCTCATACTGAGCGATCATATGATAGCTGCGGTAGCCGCTGTCCTTGACGTCCTGAAGGTAATTCTTCTCCTCCAGAACCACCATGTCGGGGCGCTTGCGGATCTCATCCGCGACGCGTTCTATATCCTCCTCAAACTGGCATATCAGCCTGATGCCGGCAATATCGGTCAATACGTCAACAGCGCTCTCAACGGGGATGGACTTGCGCTTGCATTTTTCGATAATGCTCGCGATCGTCTTTCGTCTGGTCTCAACTCTTTCCACATAAGAGTATCGCCCGATGTTACGGTTCTCCATGATCATGTGGTTGAACTTGACATCGAGCTCTTTGACGGCAAGATCATATGGGGAAAGGATCTCTTTCCATCTCTGAATCTCCATATAATAAACCTCATGAGAATTCCGGATATAACCATAAACGCCGGCAGATCAGAGTCCTTTAAGCTCATGGTCGCACCGGCGCTGTAATAAATCATGTGTCACGGTTGAAGAGCAATGTCTCTCTCAAAGCTGTGGGTGCCGCCCGGCGATGCTCACTCCTCTTCAGGCTCTTCGTCAAACTCATCCCCTTCGGCATCCTCGTCAAGATCATCCTTGGAAGGTTCATCCTCCATGCTGCCGGCAAGCTCCCTGCGGTTGGATGCGACGAGGTCAAAGGACTGCTGCAGACGGCTGAGGAAGGATTCGAACTGGCTCTGGCTTCCGTCGATAGTCTGAGATAATATGGTCTCAAGATTCGCGAGCTGATTATCAGTATAGCTCATGGCGCTGTCACGAACCGCGTTCGCTTCGCCGACAGCCTCGTCGAGGATCTCCTGAGCCTTGTCCTGTGCCTGGCGGACGAATTCATCAGCCTGCTCATATGCCTGCTGCATGATTTCGTGCTCGTTCACAAGCTGTTCGCGCTTTCTCTTGGCGGCCTCAATGATCTCGTCAGACTGCTTCCTGGCATCCGCTAATATAGCGTCCTTGTTAGCTATGATCTTCTGGTACTTCTTGATCTCCTCCGGCGTCCTCATGCGCAGCTCGGCCATCATATCATCGATAATGTCCTTCTCAACGACTATGCTCTTACCGCCGGAAAAAGCCTGCACCTTGCAGCCGTCAAGATATGCCTCGATCTCACCTATTAATTGTTCAATTCTGCTCATCACGTATCTCCTTCAAAACCCTGCTTTTTGGGTGATAATTTCTCTTCCAGATAGGGAATAATGCTCTCCGGCACAAACATACTGACATCCCCGCCGAACGCGGATACCTCGCGGACTATGCTGGAACTCAGATATGAGTAGCGAAGATCTGTCGTCAAAAAAATAGTATCAATATCAGGGCACATGGCATGATTCGTCTGTGCCATCTGAAGCTCGTATTCAAAATCGGTAACAGCGCGAAGTCCTCTCACAAGGACGTGGGCTTCGTATGAACGAGCGAAATCGATGGAAAGCCCCTCAAAAGAAACAACATCGACATTTGTCAGATGAGAGGTGACCCCACAAATCATTTTAACACGTTCATCTGCGGAAAACAACGATTTTTTATTACGGTTGAAAAGAACACCAACTATAAGCCTGTCAAAGAGCCTTGACGCGCGTTCTATTACATCAAGGTGTCCGTAGGTTATAGGGTCAAAGCTTCCCGGATAGACCCCTATCCTCTTCGAGGAGCCCGATTCCTGCGGTTTCGAGGCATCCGGACTGATGCAGATAACAGTTTTTTCGTCTGTATACATGTCATTCTTCTCCAATTCTGTTGTTTGCAACGGGACAGGCAAATATATGCTTGTTGGTCTTGTATTCCTTGATCCTGACAACCTGATATCCGTCTGTTTCAAGGAATGAAAAATCATAGCGGATGTCGGCCTCGGCGATGATCAGCGTGTTGTCGCCGATTAACGAGGTCCCGCGCAGAGCGAGAAAGACTGACCTGTAATAGTCGCTTCCGTAAGGGGGATCCATATAAATGATATCAAAAGGCCTGCCTTCCCTGTCAAGGCTTGTAATAGCGGCCAGCACATCCTTGGTCAGCAGCCGGCATCTGTCGCCCATCCTTGTGACCGCGATGTTCCGGCGGATACATTCGGACTGCTTTCTGCCGGATTCAACAAAGACAGCCTCGGCGGCGCCGCGGCTTAGTGCCTCTATACCGATGGCTCCGCTGCCGGAAAAAAGATCAAGAAAACGAGAGCCGCCGATCCGGTTCTGGAGAATATTGAACAGGGTCTCCTTAATCCTGTCGGTCGTGGGCCGTGTCTCCTTCCCATCGACAGTCATCAGCTGAAGCCTCCTGGCGCTGCCGGCTATAACCCTTAGCATAGTATCTCCTCTTAATATAAGATTATTGCGCTATTCTTTACAACAGACGAATGACAGCCTGTCAATTGAATCCATATATCCTCTGCGCGATCTTGTAGGCAGTGACAGACAGCTTTCTTCCGGCTTTTCCGGGAAGATTCATCACTTGTCCCACAAGCCCATGACGTATCCTGCAATAGGCGTAAGGATCTTTTTCCTTCAGGTATGACCATATCTCTTTCTTGTCCTTAAGGGCTTTCTCGGTACCGGCGAGAATCGAGAAGAGCGAAGAGATAGCGGTAACTATCTCAAGATAGTTGACGAGATAGTTCCTGAGATGCCGGTCGCCGATGGTCTTTATGTCATAGGCATCTATCATGAGGCGGTTGACCCTAAGCTGCTGGTCGAGCCTTGAAATCATTACCTTTTCGTTGACGGACTGGTCCTCTCTTCCGATATAATACATATAAAGGTCAAGATCCATATAGTATATCTTTTTGACCCTGGCGAGAGGGACGTACACAAAAAGGTTATCGACGTAGAAGGTGTGCTCTGGGAGCCTTAAGCCTGATGTCCTCAGCACATCGGTGCGGTATATGACCGAATGCATGAGGATGTATTTGCCAAGGCCAAGTCTGCCGGAAGCTTCCCAGCCAAAAACAGTATCTACAGGGAATGCTTTCCTGTACTGCATGACCTTCTTGTGCCTGGTTCCGGCTTTATCGTATACATAGTTGCAGACGAACATGTCCACCCTTGTCTCTTCCATGACAAGTGATTCAAGGCGGTCTAGTACTCTGGCGTAGGCCTCGGTTGGGCTGATGGACAGCCTTCACGATATCGGGGTATTCTTTCTGGAAATCATCCGCGATCGAAGCGGTGGCGTCCTTGGAGCCGTCATCGACTATGATGACCTCGACCCGGTCGCCTCCCTTGATAAGCCCCTCGATGCAATTCCTCATATAGGCCTCGGAATTGTAGCAAGGGACGCAAACTGACAGTAACTTCATCTGACTGTACCTCACAAGTTCATACATGATAGCGGTCATCCTGAATACAAACAGCCTGACCGCTATCATGTTATTATAAATGCCTTATCACACCCTGTCAATGTGAGGGATTCTTTTGTTTCTTCTTGAGTTTCTCCGTCCATCATGTTATAAAATCTATAGATTGTGAAATGATGCGAAAGGAAGCAGTACATTTCACATATGCCACAAGCCGACAGTGATGCCGGAGAAGGAGCAGGAGAAGATGGATAGTTCGCATTACACCTTCAAAGACGCGGTGCCTCTTGCGCCGCTCAAGATCATAGCGATGGAAAACTGCTATGATTTTGCCGCTAAAGTCGACAGATATATCGTTGAAGACCGTCAACAAGCCAGCAAGAACCTGAGGGACGACCTTGAGGTGAGGCAGCGCCATTACAACGAGGACACTTTTCTCATAAAAGCTGAATGCCCCCGCTTTGGTTCTGGCGAAGGCAAGGGTATGATACGCTCTTCAGTCCGAGGAGACGATGTTTTCATCATCACTGATGTCATCAACCACAGCCTTTCCTATAATATGTACGGTCAGACTCATTACATGTCGCCTGACGATCATTTTCAGGATCTAAAGAGGATCGTAGCCGCGGCACTTCCTACCGCCCGGAGGATAAATGTCATCATGCCGTTCTTGTATGAGAGCAGGCAGCATAAGCGCACAGACCGTGAATCACTGGATTGCGCGATGGCGCTTGAAGAGCTTGCCGGGATGGGGGTGACGAATATCATCACATTTGACGCCCATGATCCCAGGGTGCAGAACGCGATCCCTCTGCATGATTTTGACAACTATTCCCCTGTACTGCAGTTCATGGAGACGATCATTAATAATGACAAGGATTTCACTATCGACAAGCGCAGCCTTATGATCATAAGCCCCGACGAAGGCGCCATGGGAAGAGCTGTCTATCTTGCGAACAACCTTGGAGTCGATATGGGCATGTTCTACAAGCGCCGCGATTATACAAAGATTGTGAACGGCAAGAATCCGATCGTCGCTCATGAATTCCTGGGGTCTGATGTCGATGGCAAGACCGTCATCATAATCGATGACATGATCGCATCGGGAGACAGCATGCTCGACACCTCACGTGCCCTCAAGAAGAGGGGTGCGAAGAAGGTCATCGTGTGCTGCACATTCGGCCTTTTCACTTCGGGCTTCGAAGCTTTTGATAAAAGCTATGCCAATGGAGATTTCGATTACATCATTACCACTAATCTCAACTACCGCGATCCCGAGATATACACGAAGCCCTGGTACTATGAAACAGACATGACCAGTTACGTGGCGGCCATTGTGAACACGATGAACCATGACGTCTCTACGGCGAACGTGCTGTCGCCTACGGAGCGCGTGCAGCAGCTTATCAACCGCTTCAAGGATGATATGTGATAGTTGATATATGTGATAGTTGGCATATGTGATAGTTGATCTATGTGACAGTTGGCATATGTGAAAATGGGTATGCGACCCCATGCTTCAGCGAGGCACGCGCATGGCCGCACACGGAGAGATAACGGCTCTGCTCAGCCCGGGCTGCGGGCTTGTACAGCTGATGCTGCCGGTCTTAGCATATGGATTTATCGAAGATAAGGAGTTACAAGCATGAAAACAGATATAGAGATAGCCCAGAGCTGCAAACCGGAGTCCATGGAAGCCATCGCCGCCAAGGCGGGCATACCGGATGAGTACTGGACTCCATACGGCCGCTCCATGGCTAAGGTCGATTATCATTATGTAGAAAAATGTGACAAGCCCGACGGCAAGCTCGTGCTGGTCACCGCCATCCACCCTACCCCGGCAGGTGAGGGCAAGACGACCACCACAGTCGGCCTTGCCGATGGTCTGAGGCGTATCGGCAAGAAATCCGTTGTCGCTCTCAGGGAGCCTTCTTTAGGTCCTGTATTCGGCATAAAGGGCGGCGCTGCGGGCGGCGGCTACGCTCAGGTCATACCTATGGAGAATATCAACCTCCACTTTACCGGTGATTTCCACGCCATCGGTGCGGCGAACAACCTTCTTGCGGCAATGCTTGACAACCACATTCAGCAGGGCAACGCCCTGGACATTGATGTCAAGAACATACCCTGGAAGCGCTGCGTTGATATGAACGACCGCCAGCTGCGTTATGTCATCGACGGTATAGGCGGGCGGCTTCAGGGCGTTCCGAGGGAGGACAGCTTCCAGATCACGGTTGCTTCGGAGATCATGGCCATTCTCTGCCTCTCCTCCGGCATCATGGATTTAAAGGACAGGATAGGCAGGATCGTCTGCGCATACACAAGGGACGGCAAGCCTGTGACAGCCAATGACCTCCACGCTGCCGGAGCCATGACTGCTTTGCTGAAGGACGCCATCAACCCGAACCTTGTACAGACGCTCGAAGGAACGCCTGCATTTGTCCACGGAGGCCCCTTCGCTAACATCGCTCATGGCTGCAACTCCGTGCTTGCGACTAAGCTTGCCATGAAGACCGGCGATTACGCCATAACCGAAGCAGGCTTTGGCGCTGACCTCGGCGCAGAAAAGTTCCTTGATATAAAATGCCGCATGGCCGGGCTCACACCTTCCTGCGTGGTCGTGGTCGCCACCATACGCGCCCTTAAGCATCACGGAGGCTGCCCTAAAGCCTCCCTCTCAGAGGAGAATATTGAAGCCTTACGCGCAGGCCTCCCGAACCTTATGCGCCATGTAGACAACATGCTGAACGTCTATCATCTGCCTGTGGTCGTCGCGATCAACCGCTTCACATCGGATACGGACGCGGAGATAGCCATGGTAAGGGATGCCTGCAGGAAGCGTGACGTGAACGTAGCTTTGGCGGATGTATGGGCAAAAGGCGGTGAGGGCGGCATAGAGCTTGCTGAGGAGGTCGTTCGTCTCTGCGAGCAGCCTAACAGCTTCTCGTTCAGCTATGACGCTGAAGACGGGATACGCAAGAAGCTCGAGGACATCACGAGGAACGTCTATCACGGCGACAGTCTTGTCCTCACTAAGCCGGCAGAGAAGCAGCTTGCCGAGCTGACGGCTCTGGGCTTCGATAAGCTTCCGATATGCGTTGCGAAGACGCAGTACTCCTTCTCCGATGATCCTTCTCTTCTTGGCGCTCCCGAAGGCTTCACGGTCACCGTCCGTGAGCTTAGGGTATCTGCCGGAGCGGGCTTCGTGGTTGCTCTTACCGGTGACATCATGACGATGCCCGGACTGCCGAAGATACCGGCGGCTGAGAGGATCGACATAGATGCCGACGGCAAGATAACCGGATTGTTCTGAGCAGGCACGCTCCATTAAAGCCAAAACAAACAAAGCTGGCCATAGGATTAAAGCGCAAAAAACGAAAAGCAGGTGTAACTATTCGCGCCCCAGGATAGCTGTTATCATACGTCCGAAGTGCAAGCACTTCGTCCTGTATTCTAACAGTCATCTTGGGGTGCTGAGTTATTACAAATATTGCTTCACAAGTTCGACATAGAACATATTGCCGTAGGCATAGCGCCATCCTCCGTTGGCACGGATGGCGATGGCGTTGTTGTATTTTTTCTTCTGACCGCCCGATTTTTCTTCAGCGTAATTCGAGGCAAGTTCTGCCGTATGCTTTCCTCCGTTGTCCCTTACGTACCGCATATAAGACGGACCGTAATTGTAAGACTGGATCAGGCTGTCAATATCTACACCATATCGTTCCTTGTAGCCAAGAAGCTCATCGAAATAAACGCAGGCCTGCTCGATGGATGCTTCGGGATCCAGTGAGTTAGGGGGGAGCTCGGCGGACTCACTGGACTGCATGACATCTTTTCCTTGTCCGCCGCTTTCAACCTGCATGATGGCAAGGAGGTAGTCGACGTAATCCTCAAGTCCGTGTCTGGAGGCACTGCTCTCAAGCATATCTTTATATGCCAGGACCTGTTCTGAGAGCTGTCTCTTGCCAACATAGATATAGCGCCGGTAGAGACGGACTCCGATGACAGTAAAAAGTATTACCAGAATGACAGCCGTTGATATGATGATACGTCTCTGCTTCTGCGATTTTCCTCTGGATTTATTGTTTTTCTCTCGGATTCTTTTTGCGGTCTGTGCCGTGCTTTTCGTGCCGTGGCTTCTGTTCGATGTTTTATTCATAACAAACTCCATGTCATAAGCTGATC
Source organism: uncultured Lachnospiraceae bacterium (assembly GCA_902770965.1). Lineage (GTDB taxonomy): Bacteria > Bacillota > Clostridia > Lachnospirales > Lachnospiraceae > RUG11623. Next base: position 29,292 of record CACXUY010000004.1, read on the forward strand.
TTTCCCCGATATAATATCAGGGAGCCATTCTGACAATTTCAGATAAAGCTTTTTATAAATATCTCGATACCGATAAAGATGAGAATGATCCCACCTAATTTATTCGCCTTCCCTTTCATGCGTGAACCCAGAATCTGACCAATATTTAAGCCTGAGAAGCATATAATGAAAGTGACCAGACCGATGATCACGGACGCGGTCACGGACGCTGCCAGCCCGTATCCTGCAATAGTGAAGCCTACAGAAAGAGCGTCGATGGATGTGGCGATGCCTTGTACGAGGAGCGTGGAGAAGGCGATTCTTCTGACATGGCCGTATATGGCATCAGCACCTTCGGAAATGTCCGCAGCTTCGGCAGAATCGTCATCTTCCTTCTCAAGAAGCATTTTTCCGCCGATATAGACCAGCAAAACGAGCGCGATCCAAGGTATGGCGGGCTCAAGAAAACCGAAGATGCCGATGATGGTATGGACAAAGAGCCAGCCGGCCAGGGGCATTAAGGTCTGAAATAGAGCGAATGTGCCGGCGATGAAGGACATGCGGCCCTTGCTCATATTTTTTTCAAAGAAGGAGTCAGCGATGGATACGGAAAAGGCATCCATGGCAAGTCCTGCTCCCAACAATATGCTATTGAAAAAAAACAAATAATCCATACCTTAGCACCTCGCAATAATAAACCGAAGCTTAGTTAGTCCTGCCCACTGACGAGCGGATTATCTTTCCGGCATTCCTCCATACAAATTCTCCCATTATTCGTGCCTTGCTTCTCCCCTTTTTAGCATAGCACAAACGCTTTCTTATTATACATGATGGCAGGGAATTGTAAAGAATAAAGCAAAAAGTAATATTTTGATTTTGAAGGATTATATTGAGCGCTTCAGAGCGTTTCATCATACAATAAGCAAAAGAGCGGCTTGTAAATATTATTGCAGCTGACTTTTGTTCTTTATTATTTTTATCTTTTGAAGTATAATGGTAAACAGCAGTCGTATAAAACGAGATCGTTGGCCAGGTTCTTTGACCTTATATGAGGCGAAGCATATGGACACGATAGTTATTAATTTTAAAAGAAAGGAGCGTGAGGGGACGCTCGGCGAGCTCCTCCGTGTATTAAATGAGAATTACTTTTTTGATTGGAAATGGTTTCGACCTGGGAGCAGGACTGAAGACTGACTACAGCTCTTTTTACAAATCAAAGCTCGCTCCTCTCAAGAGCGCAGGTACGTCGAATGAACTGATCGCAGCACTTTCCCCCGGATACTATTCGTGGGGGGAGATGGAGACGGCCCTTGGTCAGTTTGAATCTAAGAATAGCGTAGACGACTTCCTTCTCTGGAAGGATGAGCTTGAGACTCTCCTTGAGGAGTACATGGCTGAACAACAGGAGCTTTTTGCGGGCACCTTCTCCGGAAAAGGCGAAGCCATCGCAGAGAGTTTTGTGAGGTCTACCACTGATTTCTATGATGGCTTACAGCGCATACAGCGGGACAACATCGAGAAGACGATCTCTCAGATAGGCGAGAAGATCCAGTATTCCTTCATCAATTTCAACTACACGGATGCCTTTGACCGCTATCTGATGACGACCAGATCCTTCTTGAAGAATGGAGTCATCGGTCAGCACAAGCATTCCAGCATGATATTCGCCGACACGCTCGACCGTCTCGTACATGTACATGGTACCATGGGCAGCGGCATAGTCCTCGGGGTCAATGACGAGAGCCAGATAGCAAATGAGGCCTGGCAGTCTGACTACACCGCACAGCGACTCCTTATCAAGGAAAACATTGATGATATATTAGGTCAGGCCAGGATTAAGACCGCTGAGAAGATGATAGATCAGAGCCGCATTGTCTGCGTATACGGAATGTCTCTTTCCGCTACTGACAGGAATTGGTGGAATTATATATATCGCTGGCTTATGAGCAATTCTGACCGCAGGCTTCTCCTCTTCGCTTACGATGAAAAGAACAGCAACAGGGTCACTGCCTACAGGACCTTTATGAATATGTACAGCACTCAGAACCGCTTCAAGGAGATCATTGACATCCCTGACAGAGAGTGGGAATCAGTGAAGAATCGGATTTTTGCAAGAAGCAGCTCGGGCATGTTCAGCGTAGCATCCATAGAAGGAGAGACTTCCGGATCAGAAGCATAATAGCGTTAAGTGCAGAACCGGGTATTACGCCTCAGAGGTATGTGGCGTGATCCCCGGTTTGTTTTATCTGTATCATGTTCAACACTGTATCATGTTCAATACTGCGGTTTTGCTATGAGAAGCTCTTTTAATGTTTTTAGATAGGAATAAAGCTTCTTCTGCCTGAACCCTATTGCTTCTGCAACCCTGGCCGCAGCGTGCTGAGTGGTATAATCGGCGATTATGGTGAATTGCCTGTTTCCGTCCACTCCGGGTTCCTTTTCTACCAGATGGTCCTTGTACACGCAGATATAACGTCCGCTGTCTTTGTTGTAGAACCTGACACTACCGTCTGAGCTGACCTGGGTCATCCATTCCTGCGCAGTTATGTTCTGGCGCGGTTCGGCAACAGGGACATAACGCTGCTCACGGACCGGCACGGACGTTTCGGTATCTGCGGCAGCTGTATTCGCTGTTCCATCCGTAGTCTCATCAATTGGTACTTCGGTGAAATCATCCATATACGTAAGACGTGCATGATTGCCGCCGGTAAGATAATATTCACCGTCAAGGCTGCCGACCAGGCAGTAACCGTCGGGCAGTATTTCGAGCCTGACAGCACCTATCTCGGACGACAAACCGTTCTCGGTAAGATATAGGCCGTCTGCCTCCATAATATATGTGCCGGGTGTGACAGGGTCACGCATAACCAGCCATCTGTCAAGAATATCAGTGCGAGCGTCTATCCATCCGGCAAAATTGTTAAGGCTGACATCAAAATCGTCTCTGCCCCACCTCTCGTTATTCTTGTTTGCGGCTTCTCTTATGCCATCAGCCATCTGAAGGATCTCCGCCTTCGTCTGATGCACATAGTCTCTTACCAGGCCGCCCCACAGCTCCACGACCCTTGTCCTGAACTGAGGGATGTCCATCAGCCACATTATCAGGTGGGTGTTAGGATCTTCTGAGTTATGAAGGCTCGAATAAACCCACATGAGCTCCGTTGCGCCTCCCCATCTATTTCCCAGACATTTGTCAAAATCCCAGGCAGGACCTGCGTGAATAGTATCGTCCGCTCCGTCCGTGTACACGAAAAATGAAGTCAAGGTGGCATCAAGGTTAAAAGCATATTCGTTAAGGATATAATAATAAGCGAAAGAGTCCACATCAATGCGCTTGCTTACTTCTTCCCAGTTGCCGTGTTTAGCGTAATAACAAAGGGCATTCCATTTGAAAGAGAATGAAGAAACAGCTTTTTTCCTTACAGTCATGTCTTCACTTATGGCATCCTTGAGGCAGAGATGATCGCCAAATGAAGAATAGAAATCAATGTCCTCTTCAAGATAAGGCTGATCGAGCTCCATAATGATAGCATCCTCGTTGTGCAGGTCGAGCACGACATCAGAGATCTCTGCTTTATGGCAAATAAAATATAGTCCCAGGTATTCGCCATTGATGTACAGTTCTACGTAGGTGCCGTCCGTGGTGCCTTGTATGCCCATCTTTCTTGCCAGCGACAAGGCAAACGTATTCCTCAGGTGAGTGCTGTCGTAATAATTCGCGAGTAGCACCCATCTTTTAGTAGCCCCAAGGCCAAAGAGGTTTTGTTTATCAGTCAATCTTATCTGATAAGGTTTTTTCTTTTTGTCCCAGGTGGTGTTACCTCGTCCTTGGATACGTACGTTCTCCTGAAATGATATGAGGCTGCCTCTGGCGTCATAGATCGATATGGTGTTGCCGGCATATTCGATCTTTTTTTCTCCGCTGTTCAGGTCTTCCAGGGTAGTGTCTCTTAGCTTTATCTCCATCCTGGGAAGACCGTTGTCGGCATAAGCAGATCCCGGGAAAATGATAAGGACCATTACCGCGACCAGAATCGTGAAAAAGAAGCTGAAAAAGGCGCCGGCTTTTTTTTCTGTGACAGATTTCCAGTTTTTCTTAATAATAACCATCTCTTTTATATCATCTTTACATTGAAAGCCGGCTTCCGCGAAGCGGGCGGCCATATAGGGATGCATTCATACACGCATGTATGCTGCAACGACTTCTATACGTCGTGGCAGCACAGGCGTGCTATGGATGTTTTCATATTAATATATCAAAACACAACATCATATTCTTTGCTGAGAAGGAAAACGGTCATCTCAACATTCGTCATGCGCATGTTCTGAATGTATTTTGACAGCTCATCCTCCGTTGGTTCGCGCAGCAGCCAGGCCATGAACAAGGTACGCACAATATCGCTTTCTGAGAGGCCTTTGTTCTTAAATTCGCTCGAACTTACAAAGGAGAACAGTACTCTTTGATAGGTGACTCCATCTGTCAAATGCCTGACCCATGCCCGAAGGCCTTGCTCATCTCCTCTGCGGTCAAGGAGAATCTTGTAGAGTCTCATGACATAAGCGCGATATTCGTTATTGAGATCGATAACATCATCAGATAAGTATTTACCCGCGACGATACCGTAGGATCTGCAGAGCGTCCGGTACTCAGGTGAATTGGACACTCCTTCTATCAGCTTCTTTCTGGTATAGCCTTGATCCAGTACTCCTAACCAGATATCTACCTCGCTGTCGTCGGCTTCACGGTCGAGAAGTGCTCTGTAAAGCATCCTTATATATTCATCGTCCATGATGTCCTTGGATAAGAATTCCTGGCTGTTCGTGATATCCGCGACTATCCGTGAAGCTGGCCGACCCATAGCGAGATCCCCTGACCATGTATTTAAGCCGTTTTCATCGACAGCCCTGTCTAACAGGAATGAGTATAAACGGATAACAAAGTTCTCGATAAGAGCTTTGTCAATGTGAATGGCTTCGTAGTTGAAGACCGCTGAGTCAACGGTCTCATTTCCGAAAAACTGTTCAGTGAGCACGCCGTCGGCGACGCAAAGATACAGACCACTGTCCTTGTTAAAGAAACGCACGCCGCCGTCAGTTACCTGGGGCATCCATTTCTGGGAATTGGTATGAAGACGCTGCTGGAAAACGGGGATTCCATAAGTCTCGTCAGGGACAGTGGAGCCTGTGAGGAGGCTCTCACCATCGATTGACGAAATAGTATAATAACCGTCGTCCATCAACGTGAGCTTAAGAGGGACGTAGCTTCGGGTAAAACCATCAGCTGAAAGGCAGCGATTATCATATGTAAGATAATAAAAACCTTCTTCGAGGGGCATGCTGTCAGAGAGCCAGTTGTCCATCGAATCAGCGTGAGCTAAGGTCCATGAGCAAAGCTGCTCAAGTGCCGCGTCAAAATCTGCTTCTCCCCACAGCAGTTGATCCGCTGTTACTGCTTCTCTGATATACTCCGCTTTTGCAGCCAGCTTTTCCACAGCAGTATCAACTATAGAACGCATCTCAGACCGCCATACTTGCGCGACAATACTTCTGAACTGCGGTATGTCCATCAGCTCCTGTAAGATATGGCAACTGGGATCCACATCATTGTGAAGGCTTTTATAGCACCACAGCCTTTGGGGCGGCATCTTCCATATATTCCCGAAACAGATATCGTAATCCCATGCGGGACCTGCATGTATGATATCATCAGTACCGTCCATGTACATGAAGAACGATGTCACAGTGGCGTCAAGATTCATAGACAGTTCGCTGAGGAGATAGTACCTGGCGAATGAGTCCACATCGGCTTCAGCAAGAACGGCATCCCAATCCTTGTTGCGAGCGGCCTCATCAAAACGGTTCCATCTTTTTTCAAAGGCGATAACCCCCAGCATCTGATCTCCCGTATCATCGCTGACCGCGTCTTTTAGGTTGAAATGGTCACCTGCTGCGGAGTAAAAATCAATCTCTTCGTCCATATAAGGCTGGTCGAGTTCTACAAGCACGCCCTTGTTGTCTTTCAGGTTGAGTGACTCAGAACCCACCGAAGCTTTGTGGCATAGATAGTATAGTCCCAGTTCATCTTTTCCGAAGCTTAGCCAGACGAATTCGCCGTCAGTCGTACCATTGATGCCGGCTTCTCTGGCTATGGTATAGGCAAGTTCATTTCTAAGGAAGGTAGGATCCATATAATTGGCAAGAAGAACCCATTTTTTAGATTTGCCAAGAAGGAAGATGTCACGTTTTTTGCTGAATTTAACCTGATAGGGTTTTTTGACACGATCCCAGGTGGTATTACCTCTGCCTTTGACCTCGCAGTCTGATTCGTCAAGAAGGATGTTGCCGTCAGCATCAAGCACAGTCAGCTCATTACCTGGATATTTGACTTCTTTTGAACCGGAATTGATCTCTTCGAGCGTGGTGCCGTTAAGATGGATATCTATCGCCGGAAGTCCGTAATCTGCCATGATGAAGGACGGCAGACATGAAAGTGTAATCACGCAAGCCATGATGATAGTCGTCATTCTCAGGGCGGCTGTCTTCTTCATCAAATATCCTCCATATCAGGGCAATAAGAATCGCTGTATTCTATAAAAAAAACCTGAAATCCAAAGACTTCAGGAAGAAAGATAAAGCTGCTAACCAGATTCGAACTGGTGACCTCATCCTTACCAAGGATGCGCTCTACCTGCTGAGCTATAGCAGCATGTCTCGGGCTTTCGCCGTCAACATTGAACATTCTACTACCAATACATTCCTCTGTCAAGCCTTTTTTGTCCTACGATATTTTTTTGTCTATCGAGAACATGTATATGTCTGTTGAAAACAAAAGCATTAATGGACCGGCTATTGTCTGTTATTTCTTCCTGCCACAGCAATGCTTGTATTTCTTGCCGCTCCCGCAAGGGCAGGGGTCGTTAGGGAAGATCTTCTTCTCTTTTACTATGGTATGAGAAGCGCGCTGTTCGTGGTTGAGTTCCTTGCGTCTTTCGATAGTGAGATGCTGATCCCACTGAGGAAGGTTATATAGCCAGTCCGCCTGAGACTCAACCATATTTTTGAAGAGCTTCTCTTTGTCATAGTCAAGGCTGACTACGGTATCTTCATCCATCTCCTCCAGGGGATTTGCTTTTTTAAGGCTCTCGTCAATTCCGTCAAGAACTCCTGTGAAACGAATGACATCGATGCCATATCTTTCGGCAAGCTCCTTGACAGTGCCGGTGATCACATCCTTCTCATCCAATAATTTCTCATAGAAGCCCTTCTCCTGCTGGAAATAATCCGTCCAAAAAGCCTTTCCAGTCCTCTTGTCATTTCCCTTCTCTGTGGCAAACTCACGCCACTGTTCCATCAAAGCCATATTATTCCTCCAAATAATTCAGATAGTCGAAACTGTCCGGCACCCCCGGACTCAGGATACTGCGCATCCCTCGTTGTGGTACTGAATAATTACAGATGCTTGACTTAATGACCAGGTATTACGGATGCCGGTATCGTAAACAGTACCAATAGCATCACATCTGATGCCTGACTATGCTGTACTCATCACCCGGCTGATAGTATGGACAGCTGAAATCTATACCTCTCAGAAAGCTCTCCATCTCATCTTCGTCAAGGTCGATGGCACAGTACCAGGCCTCGTCCTCATCATCGTACTCATAGTTGCCGCAGTAATCGCAGCTTACAGCATGCCGTTTTTTGTTCATAACAAATTCCTGTCTTAGGGTCAGCTGTCTGATCTTCCTTTAGGTTATAGTCTATACGATATCTTAAGATCAGGGTAACTTTTCAGCACCCCAGACTCGGGACGCGGCGCATCCCTCGTTGCGGGAGCGTTGAATAATTACAGATCAGGCTGCATCTATAGCTTATATAGCTGCCTGTTATATAAGGTTTATGCCCTGTTAAGGCCTGAGTCTGCGCCTGACAATCTCATATGCCAGCACAGCGGCAGCCACAGAGGCATTCAGGGAATCAATATTCCCCTTCATGGGTATTGAAGCTTTCATATCGCAGTGTTCGGCAACATTCCTTGAAACTCCGCTGCCCTCGCTGCCGATGACCAAGCCTATGGGACCTGTAAGATCAAGATCGTACATCACTTCTCCGTCCATGTCTCCACATACAAACCATAGCCCCTTTTGCTTGAGCTCATCTATGGTGCGGCTGATATTAGTCACCTTGGCGATGGGAGTGAAATTCAGCGCGCCTGCGGCGGCACGGGCAGCAGCGGCGGTGATGCTGGCAGCCCTGTTTTTAGGGATAATGACTCCGTGAGCGCCGCAAAGGTTTGCCGTGCGTATGATGGCACCGAGATTATGAGGATCTTCTATTCCATCCAGGATGAAAATAAACGGATCCTCGCCCCGGTCTTCAGCTGCCTTAAGAATGTCGTCTATCGTGGAATACTCGCACACGGAGCAAAGAGCTATAACTCCCTGGTGCATTCCGGATGAGGACATCTTGTCCAGTCTATCTTTGCCGACGTATTCAACAGGAACATTCGCTTTTGATGCTTCTCTGACGATGGTCCTCAGAGGGCCGTCATGGCTGCCGGAGACGACGTAAACCTTGTCTATCACCCTGCCGGCACGGAAAGCCTCGATGACAGGATTTCTGCCCTCAAGCTTGTTCTCATCACTTCTCATAAGCTGTTAATCATTCCTCTTCCTACTTTAAAAGACGGTCCCCGCGAAGCGGTTAGCTATACAGGGATGCATACATACATCTCCTATATGCTGCCACAACTTTCATATGTTGTGGCAGCACAGGCGTGCTATGGATGCTGCTGTGATTCTTTCTTCAAGGCATTTAAAGCATTGATGGCCGCCATGATGAGTTCAACGGCTCTTTCCTCACGTCCGTCAAGGTATAGGTAGCCGATAAGGCTTTCCCAGCCGGTAGCCTTTCTGTACTCACCTACGGAGGCACTTTTTGATATGCTTGAAGCATGGGCGTTACGTCCGCGCCGCAGTATCTCCTTCTCTTCCTCCGTAAGGAGTTCCAAAGCCAGCTCTGCCATCTTTGCCTGAGCTGAGGCGCAGGCATATGACGAGCTTATATCATGAAGACGGCGCGGAGACATCCGATGTGCTTCGGCGGTTTTCGTCCTTATGACCAGTTCGAAGACCGCGTCGCCTACGAAAGCAAGCAAGAGGGGGGAAGCTTGCTTTAAGTCGATTTTTGCCAGCCCGAAAGCTTTTCTTATGCTTTCTTCCATTTGACACCGTCCTTAGTGTCTTCAAGGATAATGCCTTTGGCGGAAAGCTCATTCCTTATCTGGTCCGCCCTTGCCCAGTTCTTCTGCTTCCTGGCTTCGGTGCGTTCATCGATGAGCTTGATGATGTCTTCTTCGAGCAGCCCTTGTTCTTTTACCGCAGCGATGCCAAGTATATCTGTCATCTTCAGGAGTTTGTCGAATAGGTCTTTTGCTTGAGCCCTGCCCATGGAAGGCGCGTTCGTATTAGCGTACTTGACGAGATCAAATACGGCGGCTTCGGCAACCGCAGTGTTGAAATCATCATCCATGGCTTCCTCAAAGCTGGCGATAAAGCTCTGTCCGGCAGCTGCCTCCTCCTCTGTCATAGGTATCTCAGGGGCGTGTTCTGTGAGTTCCTTGAGCCTCTGTCCGGCAGACTGAATGCGCTCAAGACCGCTCTTCGCCTGCTCCATCTGCTCCTCGCTGAAATTCAGAGGGCTGCGATACTGAGCGCTGAGCATGAAGAAACGAAGCACTTCAAGATCATATTTTGACGCGACCTCTCTGACAGTGAAGAAATTGCCCAGAGATTTTGACATTTTTATCTTGTCAACCATAAGGAAGGCATTGTGCATCCAATATTTCGCGAATGTCCTGCCGCTGGCGGCTTCGCTCTGTGCGATCTCGTTCTCATGGTGAGGGAAAATGAGGTCTTCACCGCCTCCGTGGATATCTATCTGTTCGCCGAGGTATTTCTTCGACATGACAGAGCACTCAATGTGCCAGCCCGGCCTGCCCTGGCTCCATGGTGATTCCCAGTAAGGCTCTCCTTCCTTCTTGGGCTTCCAAAGAACAAAATCAAGAGGATCTTCCTTCTGCTCCTCTCCGGTAACCTTCAGATCACGGAAGCCGGAACGAAGGTCATCCAGATTCTTGCCGGAAAGGCTGCCGTAGTTCCTGAATCTGCGGACGCGGAAATAAACAGTGCCGTCAACCTCGTAGGCGTAGCCCTTCTCTATCAGGGTGCTGATCATGTCTATCATACCATCGATCTCCTGAGTCGCAAGAGGATTGACGGTGGCCGGTTCAACATTCATGCCGGACATATCCTTTTTGCACTCGGCTATATAGCGCTCAGATATGACTGAAGAGTCAACGCCTTCTTTGAGGGCTTCCTTGATGATCTTGTCGTCGACATCGGTGAAATTCGATACGTAACGTACTTCATATCCGCGATACTCAAAATATCTGCGAACCGTATCGAAGAAGATCATGGGTCTGGCGTTTCCTATATGAATATAGTTGTAAACAGTAGGCCCGCATACATACATGCTTACCTTTCCCGGCTCAACAGGAACGAAATCTTCCTTTCTCCGGGACATAGTGTTATATAATTTTATCATATCCACACCTGTTTAGAAAGTGAAGCTGTCGCGGAAATAATCCCTGAGTCCGGAGATCGGAACACGCTCTTGCTTCATCGAATCGCGTTCCCTGACAGTAACGCAGCCGTCTGTCTCGGATTCAAAGTCAAAGGTGACACAGTAAGGGGTTCCAATCTCATCCTGCCTGCGGTACCTCTTGCCGATGTTGCCTCTGTCATCGTACTCACAGACATAATCCTTGCGAAGCTCGTCATAGATCCTGGAGGCGGGTTCAGCGAGCTTCTTGGAAAGGGGCAGGACCGCGATCTTAACGGGAGCCAGGACCGGTGAGAAATGCAGTACGGTGCGGACATCACCCTCCCCTATCTCCTCTTCATCGTAAGCGCTGCAAAGGAAAGCGAGAGTAACCCTGTCAGCTCCAAGTGAAGGCTCGACGACATAGGGGATATATCTCTCCTTCTTCTCTTCATCGAAATAAGTGAGATCCTGTCCGGACACTTCCTGATGGCGGCCGAGGTCGTAATCTGTCCTGTCGGCGATCCCCCAAAGCTCGCCCCATCCGAAGGGGAACAGGAACTCAAGATCGGTAGTGGCCTTGCTGTAGAACGAAAGCTCTTCGGGTTCGTGGTCGCGGGCCCGCATCTCATCAGGCTTTATGCCAAGATCCTGAAGCCACTTTATGCAGAACTGCTTCCAGTAAGCGAACCACTCCAGATCCGTGTTAGGTTCACAGAAGAATTCAAGCTCCATCTGCTCAAACTCACGGGTGCGGAAGGTGAAATTGCCGGGAGTGATCTCGTTGCGGAAGGACTTGCCTATCTGCGCTATCCCGAAGGGGATCTTCTTCCTGCTCGTGCGCTGGATATTCTTAAAGTTGACAAATATGCCCTGAGCGGTTTCGGGACGGAGATACACAGTATTTTTCGCGTCCTCAGTGACACCCTGGAAGGTCTTGAACATAAGGTTGAAGTGTTTTATATCCGTGAAATCATGTTTGCCGCACTTAGGGCAGGGTATCCCATGCTCTTTTATGAAGCTCATGAGTTCATCATCACTCCAGCCATCGCAGGACCCCTCAAGTTCTATGCCTTTTTCCGCGCAGAAATCTTCGATGACCTTGTCGGCGCGGAAACGCTCATGACAGTCACGGCATTCCATAAGAGGATCAGAGAAACTTCCAAGATGTCCTGAAGCCACCCATGTCTGTGTGTTCATGAGGATGGCGCAGTCGACACCGACATTATAGGGACTCTCCTGGACGAACTTCTTCCACCATGCCTTCTTGACATTATTCTTGAGTTCCACTCCGAGATTGCCATAATCCCAGGTATTGGCAAGGCCGCCGTATATCTCAGAACCGGGGAATATAAAGCCCCTTGACTTGGCGAGCGCGACTATCTTTTCCATTGTCTTTTCCATATGATCCTCCTGATGTATTGGTTCTTATATCTCTTTTACCTTTTACGAAACCGGCAAGCGAATTATCAGCGGAATATGATGAAGCTCTCAGTATCTGCCGGGGTATCCGCCTCATGCTTTTGCGTCACTGTGACCCCTGGGCTGACATATTCGATCTCACCTTCGACATGTACATGAGCGGAACCAGTGATCGTCACAACGAAATAATTGCTGTTGATCTCAAGCTCGTTATACTCTGCCACGTTCTGGTCAGTGTCTGTCATTTCGGGGAATTCTATCTTTTTCTCAATAAGATCCGAGACACGGCCTACCATGATATTGGTGATTCCGCCGTCAAGAGGATGATCGTTGAAGCCAAGATAGGCTGAGGCATCCTGATACATGAGAAGAAGTCTTGCCGTGTTGTCCTCGTATTTTATCTCCTGAATGGAAACGGGAAGCGTTGAGTTCTTTTTGTCCTGCAGGTCATCAAGATAGGCAAGCTCGAGTCCGCAGGCTTTTTTGTTGTATTGCTTTACTTCGTCTTCCACGAAGGCCTTGAGGCTGTCCACGCTGTAACGCTCTTCTTCATAGGCACTGTTGTCGAGCGTCTCGATCTCGGCGCTTACTATAGTATAGTTCTTCTTGATGAAAATGCTGCTTACAGTCGGGTTAAAAGTATAGAAGCTGCATCCCGACAGGCACATAGCGAATATCGAGACAATTGCACAAAAAACAGCGGTTTTATATTTTAACATTAGATTTACTCCTTTTGATAAAAAGCTGCAAATTTAATTTTACCCCGATTCCATCTGATTGGCAAGTGTTATTAGAGAAAAATGAAAAGACCGCCCACTTTTGCGGACGGTCTGAAATATGCATATTCGGGAGAATTACTCCTCAGCTGCGGCAGCATCCTGAGCTGTTTCCTCCGCAGCGGGCTCAGCTTTCTCCTCGGTGGGAGCAGCTTCTTCCTCGGCGGGAGCAGCTTCCTCCGCAACGGACTCATCTTCCTCCACAGCAGGTGCAGCTTCAGGCTTAGCGACATCTTCAAAAACAGTCTCTGCGTCTTTCTCTTCAGCGGCATCCTGCTCGATAGCCTTCATGCTGAGGCTGATCTTGCGCTCGTCAGGATTGAAATCAACGACCTTGGCCTCGATCTCCTGACCGATCTTAAGAACGTCGGAAGGCTTGTCCACATGGGATTTGGAAATCTGAGAGACATGAAGCAGGGCGTCGATGCCTGGCTCAAGCTCTATGAATGCTCCGAAGTCAGTCATGCGGGCAACATGTCCGGTGATGATGTTGCCGACAGCATACTTCTCTTCAGCGTTAAGCCAAGGATTCCTGTCAGGGAACTTGAGGGAGAGAGCGATCTTCTCACCCTTGATCTCCTTGATGAAGGCCTCGACTTCATCGCCGACCTTGAAGAGTTTCTTGGGACTCTCGATACGTCCCCAAGACATCTCGGAAATATGAAGGAGTCCGTCTGCTCCTCCGAGATCTATGAATCCGCCAAAATCAGTCAGATTCTTGACCTTGCCCTTAACGATCATGCCTTCCTGAATCCTTGACATGAGAGCTTCTTTCATCTCAGCCTTGCGGGCAACCATGATCTGCTTCCTGTCGCCTATGATGCGGCGGCGGCGGGGATTGTACTCGATGATAACGAAATCAATATCCTGATCCTGATACTTCGTGAGATCTCTCTCATAGCTGTCAGACACCAGGCTTGCAGGTATGAAGATGCGGACGCCGTCGATGGAAACACTGAGACCGCCTTTGAGAACCTGGCTGACCTTCGCGGTGAGAACGGTATTGTTGTTAAATGCCTCCTCAAGCTGCTTGCTGCTGCGATCCTGCGCGAGTCTCTTGTATGAGAGAACGACCTGTCCGTCGCCGTCGTTGACCTTCAGAACCTTAACCTCCATCTCGTCTCCGACCTGTACGAGCTGGGTGAGATCGGCTGATGAGTCGTTGGTGTACTCATTCTTGGAGATGACTCCATCGGCCTTGTAGCCGATATTCAAAACAATCTCATTTTCCTTGACTCCGATAACTGTGCCTTTTACAACTGCTCCGTTATGGATCTGGTTCAATGAGCCCTCTTCCTTTAACAACTGTTCAAAGCTCTGTTCAGATATTTCTGACATAAGTGTGAACCTCCTCGATGATGATATTGGGCGTGGACGCCCCTGCTGTGATACCTACGCTACTGACATGTGGGAACCACTGCGATGTAAGGTCATCGAGTGTCTGCACATAGTAAGTATGACTGCATTCATGCTTACAGAGTTCATAAAGCTTCTGGGTGTTGGAGCTATGCTTACCGCCAATGACAATCATGGTTTCAACGCGTCTAGCGATGTCAACTGCTTCGGACTGGCGTTCCTGTGTAGCATTGCAAATCGTGTTCACAACATTCATATCATAATCCATTTCGACAAGTTTATCAACTATTTCTTGAAAATTTATGTGATTGAATGTTGTCTGACTAACCACTGTGACTTTTTTTAGCTCAGGCAAATGGTTTACAGCTTCCTTGTTCTTTATAACAAAAACCCTGCCTGAACACCAGCCTTTTATGGCTCGTACCTCAGGATGGTCGGGGTTGCCTATGATGATCACATCTCTTCCATCTAATGACGCTTCTTCAACTATCCGATGAATCCTCTTGACAAATGGACATGTCGCGTCAATAACTCTGAGGGAGCTGGACATGATCGTGTCAAGCTCGGCTTTGCTCACACCATGAGAACGGAGTATCAGAGTGCCATCGTGAATGCCCTCAAGTTCATCAAGGCTGTTGATGAGCTTCACGCCTCTGGCCGCAAGGTCATCTGTCACCTGTTCGTTATGGATTATCGGACCGTAGGTGTATATGGCACCGCTTCCCTTGCGTATCTCATCATACACACAGTTGACAGCGCGCTTTACCCCAAAGCAAAAGCCCGCGCTTTTGGCTACCTCAACATGCATTTCGACACTCCTTTTATTACATACAGCATCCCGAGTTTGGGGTGCTGAATATCATATATGTCCACCCGCTTCGCGGGGGCTGGCTTTCAATGTAGAGCTTCGGTTTATATACGCCGCGAGCAGCTGCCTGCAAGGAGGATATTGAATATCATCTTGCGTTATATATTTCGAGAAGACGGTTGATGACCTGCTCAAGAGTCATATTGGAAGTGTCAACAGTAACCGCGTCCTTAGCCGCGATGAGTGGGGCGATAGGACGATTGCGGTCGCGCTCATCTCTGTCACGTATATCCGCGAGGACTTCATCAAAAGCTGTTTCCACGCCCTTTTCAAGCAATTGTTTCACCCTTCTGGCTGCCCTGACCTCCGGAGACGCGTCAAGAAAGATCTTGCACGAAGCATCAGGGAGTACCACTGTGCCGATGTCACGTCCATCCATGACAACAGGCCGAAGGGAGGCGAGCTTTCTTTGAAGCGCCGTCATCTTAGTCCTGACAGAAGGGTATACGGAGACGATAGACGCGGAATTGCCCACTCGTTCTTCCCTTATGGCTTCTGAAACATCCTCGCCGCATAGTATGACCCTCTGGCTTCCGTCTATGTACTCAATACTGACATCAGCTCCGTCACAAGCCGCGGTTATCTGCTTCTCATCATTCAGATCTATGCCCTGTCTCAAAAAGAACAAAGCCATAGCCCTGTACATAGCTCCGGTATCTACATATATATGGCCGAGCTTGGCCGCCACAGCCTTGGCAATAGTGCTTTTGCCTGCGCCGGCAGGTCCGTCGATAGCGATATTATGATTCATGTCAGCCTCCAGTTAATGTGTGAAAATCAGTTTGAATATGTCCGAGAGCAAAACATCCATAGCACGATCCAATATAGGATTTCATATGGCTCCGGCGGCAAGTCCCGCAGCTCTGCCGGTTGTCCAGGCTATCTGAAGATTATACCCACCCGTCACCGCATCAAGATCAATGACTTCACCGGCAAAAAACAAGCCATGGATTTTCTTCGATTCCATCGTGGCAGGATTTAGCTCTTTTACGCTGACGCCGCCCTGCGTTATAACAGCCTCATTATATCCACAAAGACCGGTGAGTGTCAACGGAAATGCCTTCAATGATTCTGCCAGCTTTTTTCTCTCGTTTTTTGTCACATCGTGAACAGCTGTCTCCGCCGATATCCCGGCGGCAGAAATGACATATCTTACTGCAGCGGAAGGAAGTAAAGAAGTCATCACATTCTTCAAAGCCATATTTTTGTGGCTGTCAAATTCCCGAAGAAGGCGAGCCTCCACCTGTTCTATAGACAGCGCGGGCTTCCAGTCTATGAAAAGTGTCGCTGTTTCATCATTTTGTAGCGGGACATAGCAGCTTCCGGTCAGTATAAGCGGACCGCTTACGCCGGTGTGGGTGAAAAGCATCTCTCCCAAACCCAGGTCACAGGTTTTCCTGTTTTTCTTTATGATTGCTCTTACGTTTTTCAGGGACAGGCCCGCAAGGCTTGCCACAGATGAACCGTCTGAAAATGTGGCTTTATAGCCTACCAGAGATGGTCTGCATGCTCTTACCAGAAGCCCATGTTCCTTTGCCCATCTAAGTCCATCGCCGGTAGAGCCTGTTGATTGATAGGAGAGACCTCCGGTAGCCACTATGACAGCATCGGCTTTAATGGATTCGCCGGATTTTAATACGATACCTGAAACATGGTCTGAAACTATTAAATCCTTAATTTCAGTGTTAAGCCTGACATCTACATGTCTTTTTAAAAGGGCATCACTTAATATTTTTATCACGTCGGAGGATCTGTCGGATCTTGGGAAGAAGCGCCCTCCTCTTTCAAGCTTTAAGGGCAGACCTTCTTTTTCGATCCACCTTACAAAGTCATGGTTGTCAAAGGCGTCAAAGGATGAGTATAAGAACTTCGGATTGCTGACGACAGATTGTAAAAAATCATCGTGGTCACAGCTGTTTGTAAGATTGCACCTGCCCTTACCGGTGATATAGAGCTTCTTGCCGAGCTTCTCATTCTTTTCCGTCAATATGACCCTCGCGCCGGCATCAGCCGCTGAGATAGCAGCCATCATCCCGGCAGCGCCTCCTCCGATAACTGCAACTCTTTTGATCATGCTTCTCCTTCCCTAAAGAATACCCCGCCGCGGACTTAAGCCGGCAGCGGGGCGAATATCTGAATTAATTGTGTTTAGATCATACCGGGGTCACAGAGCATTCGATAGGTCCCTTGAGAGGAAGGTTCCCCTGTTCTTTCTGACGGCGATATTTGAAGAAATCAAGCGCGACCTGAGGGAATAGTGCATAGGACAGGACATCTTCATCCTGTTCGATCCACTCGGCGCACTCAGAACGAAGCTTATCTAGTTCAGGCTCAAGAAGATCAGCCGGCCTGCAGGTAATGGGTTCTTTATCTCCGATGACCTTCTTCTGGACTTCGGGGTTGAAAGGAACGGGGGTCTTGCCGTACTCGCCGTGAAGCAGGGCCTTGGTCTCCTTTGTGGCAACTTTGTAGCGCTCGCCCATCAAGACGTTGATGACGGCCTGAGTGCCGACGATCTGTGACGAAGGGGTGACCAGCGGAGGCATGCCCATGTCCTTACGTACTCTGGGAACCTCCTGAAGCACGTCGTGGAACTTGTTCTCAGCCTTCTGATCCTTCAGCTGTGATACCAGGTTCGAAAGCATGCCGCCGGGAACCTGATAACGAAGGGTGTTGATGTCAACACCGAGAACCTTAGCGTTCATCAGGCCGCTGTCAAGAGCCTGCTCGCGAATGGGGCGGAAATACTCGGTGATCTCAGCAAGAAGCTCTTGATTGAGTCCGGTATCATACTTCGTGCCTTTGAAAGCTTCGACCATTACCTCGGTAGAAGGCTGGCTGGTTCCAAGAGCGAAGGGTGACATGGCAGTATCGATGATATCTACGCCAGCTTCAACAGCCTTCATATAAGTCATGGAACCGCAGCCGCTGGTATAATGGGTGTGGAGTTCAAGCGGAACCTTGACTTCTCCTTTGAGTGCTTTGACAAGCTCAACAGCGGCCTTGGGAACCAGCAATCCTGCCATATCCTTGATGCAGATGGAGTCAGCGCCTATGTTTTCCAGATCTTTGGCGAGTTTGACGTAGTACTCAAGGGTATAGGGTTCACCGAGTGTATAGGAGATAGCAGTCTGTACGTGGCCGCCTTCTTTCTTTGTGGCCTTGACTGCCGTCTGGAGGTTGCGGATATCATTCAACGCGTCGAAGATACGTATGATATCAATGCCGTTCGCAAGGGACTTCTGAACGAAATACTCAACAACATCATCTGAATAATGTCTGTATCCAAGGATGTTCTGACCACGGAACAGCATCTGCAGCTTGGTGTTGGGCATGCCCTCGCGGATCTTGCGGAGACGGACCCAGGGGTCTTCCTTGAGGAAACGCAGGGCAGCATCGAATGTCGCTCCGCCCCAGCACTCTACCGCGTGATAGCCAACCTTATCCATCTTGCCAAGGATAGGGAGCATCTGGTCGGTAGACATACGAGTTGCTATCAGTGACTGGTGACCATCGCGAAGGACGGTCTCCATAATTTTTACTTTTGCCATGATGATCTCCTTCCTGAGGCTTTACCTTGCACCGTAGATAGCCATGAACGTTCCGGCTGCGACAGCTGTGCCGATGACGCCAGCGACGTTGGGACCCATGGCATGCATCAGCAGGAAATTGGTGGGATCATACTCGGCACCGACCTTCTGCGAGACACGGGCAGCCATGGGAACAGCGGAGACACCGGCTGATCCGATAAGAGGATTGATCTTGCCGTGAGTTATCGCGCACAGAAGCTTTCCGAGCATGACGCCGCCGAAGGTACCGAAAGCGAAGGCGATAAGGCCGCAGACAACGATCTTGATAGTGTCGGGCTGAAGGAAATTCTCACCGCTGGTGGTAGCTCCGACCGATGTGCCAAGCATGATGACAACGATATACATCATGGCATTGGAAGCAGTCTCCTGAAGCTGACGCACCACGCCAGACTCACGGAAAAGGTTGCCAAGCATAAGCATGCCGACCAAGGGGGCTGTGGCAGGAAGAATCATGCAGACAACGATGGTGATGACAATGGGAAAAAGGATCTTCTCCAGCTTGGAGACAGGGCGAAGCTGCCCCATCTTGATCTTACGCTCTTCCTCTGTAGTGAAAAGCTTCATAATAGGAGGCTGAATCAGAGGAACGAGTGACATATAAGAATAAGCTGCCACAGCGATCGCGCCTAAGATACTGAACTGTCCGAGCTGGGTGGCAAGGTAGATGGAAGTAGGACCGTCAGCACCGCCGATAATGGAAATGGCAGCGGCCTGCTTGCCGTTGAAACCGAGAGCCATGGCAAGGAAATACGCGACATAGATGCCGAACTGGGCTGCGGCTCCCATAAGGAAGCTGATGGGATTGGCGATCAGTGGACCGAAGTCTGTCATAGCGCCGACGCCCATGAAGATCAAACAGGGCAGAATGGAGAATTCATCTAACAGATAGAAGTAGCGCAGCAGTCCGCCGCCGGCGCCGCCCTCCCCCGTCTCAGCCATGATGTCAGGGTAGATATTGACGAGAAGCATGCCGAAGGCAATGGGGACAAGGAGCAGAGGCTCGAAGCCCTTCGCTATGGCAAGATAAAGGAAAATGCAGGCGACGACAATCATGACATAGTTCTTCCAGTCAAGATTGACAAACGCTGTCTGTGAGAACAGATTCGCAAATACTTGTCCTAAATTCATATCGGAGTCTCCTTATCTTTATCTGATGATCAGTTGATCAGTTCATCGTAGCGATAAGATCACCGACTTCGACAGGATCTCCTTCACGGACATTGATGCTGGCAAGCTTGCCTGCCTGAGGTGCGACAACGGGGATCTCCATCTTCATGGATTCCAGGATGACGATGCTGTCGCCGGCGTTGAGCTGTGCTCCGGGCTGAGCCGCGATCTTCCAGATCTTTCCTGCAACCTGGGCTTCGACGCGGACTCCGCCGGCTGAACCCTGGGGCGCTGCGGGAGCGGGTGCTGCCGCGGGGGCAGGGGCAGCAGCGGGTGCTGCCTGGCCGACAGTCTCAACTGTGACATCGTATACTTCGCCGTTTACTGTAATCTTATAGTTGGTCATTGTTCTCTCCTCCGAAAAATGTGTGATGATTATTTGTGCTTTTTGATGGATGTTACCTTGAAGTTGCCTCCACAGGCCTGCGCGACTGCCGCAAGAATAACAGCTGCGACGGGGCCTTCGACCTCGTCCTCAAAAGATACTGTCTGCTTAGCCATAGTTCCTGGACCTACAGGGACTGCTGCCGGAACAGGAGCAGGTACTGGAGCTGCCTTCGACGGAGCAGGCGCTGCCGGAGCCGGGGTCGCTTTCGCTGCGGAACTGCTTTCAGCTATCGCGTTGATATACTTGAAACAAGATATGATCAGCGATAAGAAAACCAGAACACCGAAGACGATGATCAGACCGGCGGCCATGTTCAAGAGACCTTCCGAGATGTTTTCGGAGATGTCAGCAAACATAAAAGCCATATTTACCACCCTATCCTTTCTTTTATGTAAGAAAATTTACAAGCCTATCTTAAAACAAATCGGGATAATTATCAAGGTAGAATTTTGGTATACTATTCAATTCTTCTTTTTATAAGTAAGGGTCTCTCCTTTTCGGTATAAATACATGCGATGCACTCTCCGTTAGCTGGCATGTGATCATAAAAACTTACCGTACCATCCCCTAGCTTTTCAAGCAAACCCATTATGACTCCGCCGTGGGTAACAACGGCAGCTGACCTGACGCCTTGAAGCCTGCAGTGAGCGACAACCTCGTCCATAAAGGATCGTTCTATGCGTTTTTCAAAGCCATATACGTCTTCTCCATCCGGAAATCCGGTCTTTCCTCCGCTGTCTATCCATCTCTGGTAATCAGGCTCAGATGATAATTCTATATAGTTCTTTCCTTCGAAACGGCCGAAATCACACTCGTGAAGTCCATATGCTATTACATCCGGGGGCTTGCCATATAATATCCGGGCTGTCTGTACGCACCGCCGCATCGGACTTGAACAGACTATTTCGACCTCAGGGGCATGCATGCGTTTAAGGATCATCTTCCACTCGTCTGTCACGCTTTCATCGGTCTTCCCTATATATCTCTTCTCCGCGTTACCAGCTGTTCCCCCATGTCTTATCAGGTATAAGAGCAAGCCATCATTATCGTAATGCATATTTATCCCTCATTGCCGATGTGTTATCACGCGTTTATGAAAATATCGCCCATCCATATGATAAACCCGCATGGCGACGCACGTGCCGCTACAACGTGTGAAGGTCGTGGCAGCTTACGTGAGTGTATGTGTGCATCCCTATATGGCCACACGCTTCGCGGGGACCGACTATCAATGAAAAGTCAAGCACAGGAGCATTGCAAGCTCTGCAGTTTGAATGAAAAACCCGGCTAAATCCCCCGTAATTCCGCCGAATTCACTTACAGCCATTCTTATAAATAAGGCAAATGAAAACAAAGCGGCAAGGACTGCGGCAAGTCCGCGCATATGGCCCATCAAGATCATGGTCAAAGCAGATCCAACTCCGATGGCTGTAAGAATTATTATAAGCAGCTGACGGTCTGACGCAGAAACCACTGTATCGAGCATGCCTCCTTTTCTCGCGGGCTTTATGCTGAGGGACGCCAGACCGCAAAGAGCCCTTGAAAGCGCCGCGCCAGGTATCATGATAAGCATAGCTTTCATGCCGGCATCATATGAAAAAGCTGTATATAACAACAGATAGAGAGCGCAGCCAGCTGCCGCGAAAGCACCGATATGGGAATCTTTAAGTATCGTGAGCTTATCTTCTATTCCGCGATGGGATGAAAGCGCGTCAACAGTGTCCATAAAACCATCAAGATGAATACCGCCGGTGAAAAATATCGGGGACGCCGCCGCGCATGCTGCCCTCGCCATATCGCCCATTCCGAGCAGGACAAATATTTCACAGACGATCCAACTAAGGAGCGCCGCCGCCGCGCCCGCTGTCGGAAGAAAGGCGAGAGCATATCTCATGCCTCCTGCTTCCCAATCTATCTGGGGTACAGGGATGACTGTGTATAAGGAAAATGCAATGAACATGGAATCAAGCCAGATCAAAGAGAACCCCCTTGTAGCTGCAATTTATCAGTGACATTTTGGATGTCAATTATCTGCGGCTTCATATCAATATTTCCTGGATAACATACACCGATAGCATATCTGTCCAAGCAATCCTGCTTGTTGTCACATCCATTAACCGTATTCATACCCGGCGCATATACATTCATGTCATATACGGCAAGCTGAAGCTTTTTTCCTTGACTGTGTTCGATATCAAGCCTGAAGGTATTTTTCTCGCAGCGGTTGAACCCGATCCTATGAAATCTGTCAATAACATGCCGATCATTCCTGTCCATGCTATCAGGTCTATCGTTGTTGTATCCCCCATGAAAGCTGTCAGATATGACGTTGAAGCTTTCTATTCCTTCAGCAAGCCCCTTGCCCGTATACTTCACATAGCTTTCTTTCAGAACCCATATGTGATAAAAGGCAGATGTAGGATCAACGGAAAGATCTATATATCTTCTCTCCGCGTCAGTGTAAAACCTGCCCGCGACATCGGATCTCAGCACTGCTTTTTTCTGAATATCCGCTCCTACAGTTTCGCAGCCTACAGCACAGAGTACATAAGCGCCGCTGTGTGACAAGCTAAAACCTATATTCGGGTAATTCTTAAGATAGGGCTTACCGTCTGAGGTCTCTTCAATGTCAGGAATCTCAGAAAGTCCCCATATATTATCAAAATGAGGGCTGTTGTCCTCGGTTATACCTGGTTGTTTGATTTGTGTATCATAGCCTGTACGCAAAGCCAGCTTCACTGATTCATCGGAAAAGATACCTTTTGGATTGGTAAGAGCATGCCACAGCAGGAATTCGGCAGTCAATGACCGGTCTCTTACCATAGGGTTACTGATCCGCATTGCTTTATTTCGCCCTCTCAAGGATATTTGCCTCAGTACAAGGTTCATATCAAGCCGCGAAAAATCCACGACCCGGGATACATATATTTTCAGAGGGAAAGGCTTTGTTGAACCTTCACCGTATGATCTGTGCGAGTATTTCGATTCCATGTTCGATTGACCTGATTATTCTTTCGCGCGTCATTATTTATGGATATTAGGATATTCTGAGAGAAGTATTCGATCATGTGGATGGCAGCGTTCTCAGAGCAGTATCCTTTAAATCGCCCCTATATCCTCCTGTCGGGAATGCCCTAAAGGGACGACAAAGATAATTATGCCTACGGCAAATCCCAACAGGGCGATAAACTGTGAAGTTGATAAAAAACCGATCGCGCCTCTGTCATCGCCTCTATAAAACTCAATAATAAAACGCCCGATGCTATAGAGGATCAGGTACAGAGAAGGCAGCTTGATATGAGCTGTGTGGGTATCAGAGAGATGCCGGCAGGAGCCTGTGAGAAGGGGTCGGCAGGAAAGGTCACCGAGAAGCATGAATCGGTCTGCCTTCCGTAACAGCAGCCGGCCATAAAGCAGCCGATCCTTCCAAATCCCTGAGCCATGGCGATGGAAGGCATAAACAGGTCAAAATATTTGATGAAATTCCATTTCTTATGCCTGGCATACAGCATGCACGATAGTATGCCGCCTATAATTCCTCCAAATACCACGAAGCCGGACGAGAGGTACATGGTTATAGCGGAGGGATCAGCCAGAAGCTGAGGCAGGACGGTGATGAGATATAGTACTTTTGCCCCGACTATTCCGCTTATTGCAGCGCATAGTGCCATGGAGAAGGCAGAATCGCTGTCCATACCATATTTCGGAGCTCTTTTTTCCATATAGTAAATTGCGGCTATGATGCCTATGGCGATCATCATGCCGTAGGCGTAGACGTGCAGCTTTCCGAAGCTTAACAATACCGGTTTCATTTATCCTCCCGTCGTTCAGTCTTGTATCACACAATTCCGGATTATCAGTCTTGTGTAAATATGGTTCAGGATTATCTGTATTATATCACATAGTTCTGCGTCAAGCCTGTGTTTCAGGTCTTTATACAAGATGCTCTTCAGGCCTGTGTTTCAGGTCTTTTTACTAAAATACTCCTCAGGCTTGTGTTTTTCTGTTGATAAAGTGCATACGGAATTTTGAGTACATGATCTTCTGTTCCTTGTATAGGCCATAATACTCCGACATCATGTAACAAACAGGAATGGCAAGCAGGTAATAAGGGATTCCGTCAAAACCGAAAAGCTCGAAGCTTATCAGCAGTGTCGATATCGGGCAGTTAGTCACTCCACAGAAAACGCAGGACATGCCTATAGCGGCACATAGCTGAGGGCTGAGACCGGTCAGAGTACCAAAGACGCAGCCGAAGGTCGCGCCTATAAAGAATGAAGGGACGATCTCGCCGCCCTTGAAGCCGGCCTCGATCGTAATAGCTGTAAACAGCATCTTAAGCAGGAATGCCGTGGGGGATGCCTCTCCGTTCAGTGCTCTTTCTATGACATTCACGCCCGCGCCGTTATAATCAAATGACCGCACAGCGAAGGTAAGTGCTATTATCAAAACGCCGCCCGCGGCAGCCCTTAAGTATTTGTTTTCGATGTATTTCCCAAAAAGCTTGCCGGTTCTGTTGAGTAATACGCAAAAAAGGATGCTGACCCATGCCGCAAGCACGGCAAGCAGCAATATGAGCAGGCCGCTTGAGATGGTGAGCTCCGGGGCGACAAGCTTAGGGAAATCTTCCGGCCTGATTCCCATATTTACGGCAAAGACAGACGCGGTCACGGATGCGACGGCGCAGGGAACCAGAGCGGAATAATGCATGATGCCTATGCTGATGACTTCTATAGGAAATACAACAGCGGCCATAGGAGTACCGAAGATAGCAGAAAAAGCCGCGCTCATGCCGCTAAGAACCACTGCCCTTCTCTCGCTCTCATCAAGATTAAAAAGCTTTTCCAGCAGGTGACCCACGAGGCTGCCCAGGGAACCGCCTATCTGCAGGGCTGCGCCTTCTCTTCCGGCAGACCCCCCGGCAAAATGGGTGAGGACCGTCCCTGTGAAAATGAGGGGGGCCTGAAGAAAGGGAGCTTTTTTCGCGTCGTCCTGAACAGCTTCGAGAATAATGTTGGTGCCGCCATCATGCTCGTGGCCGGAGACTTTGTACATGAATGCTATAAACACACCGACGAAGGGCAAAAGGAAGATAGTCTGCCAATGCTCTGTCCTGAATGAAGTTGCCTTCATGACCAGCCACGCAAAAAGAGTACTGAAGGCGCCGACAAAAAGCCCTATTATTACACCCAGCACGATCCATCTGGCCAGCAGCACAAGGTGCCTCCCCAGATGCTTCATCCTTGTATTAAAGCTGGCCTCCTCATCGTCCATGAGGCTGTAAGTGTAGCCGACAGTAGGTTTGTTCTCTTGGTCAGAGATATCCTCAGCTGTAATGCCGCTGACATGGCCGGTGTATTTTTTGCTGTCTGCCATAATATGCCTGCCTTTCTATTTATATGCCTGCCGTGGGCAGCGTCCTGCATGTGTTGATGAGTAGTTACAGTTCCTCTATGACCAAAAGCCGGCCTTCGTCGAACTCAATAAAAGAGTCTCTCCCCATAAATGAATTGCTCACGCCCAAAGGAAATGATGCCTCAAGAGTGCAGCCGGATACATCATACTTCATGCCGGAGATCGTCACGCCTTTGACCGGGCCGTCTACCGCGAAAAAGGAAATAGAGCCTCTTCTATCAGCTTTAAAATCCACATGGCATCCGGGGTTGCTCTGTCCGTCAGAAACGTGTCGGCCGGCTGCGAGCACATAGATGATGCTGCCAACGCCGTGCAGCCTGCATCTGATCCCTTCGGCGGCAAGCCCGATCATCATCTGAATATTGGCTATCGTGTGGCTGAGCCTGCCGCCTGTTCCGCCGAACAGCTCGAAGCTCCTGTAGCCTAGCCGTCTGGCAAGATCCGCGCCGGCTTTTACATCGGTGATATCTTTTTCGACTGGAAGCTTGATATAGGCTTCGTTCTCAGGGACAAAGCCCAGGGAATCAAAATCTCCTATCACATAGTCGGGATGTATGCCCCTGCTCTGGCAGGCGAGAAGCCCTCCGTCACAGGCTATGACTATATCGTCCTCAGATGGTTTTAGCTGTCCGCTTCCGAAGTCCCCGGCTCCTACAAGATAACATGTACCCATTGCACTCACTTCCGATATTATTTATGTGCTTTACGCACGTCTAACATTTTAATTCATGGCTGAGCAAAAAACAACCGTGAAGAAAATTGTTGTTTATATTATATAACGTGCTTGACATTTTATATA
Source organism: uncultured Lachnospiraceae bacterium (assembly GCA_902770965.1). Lineage (GTDB taxonomy): Bacteria > Bacillota > Clostridia > Lachnospirales > Lachnospiraceae > RUG11623. Next base: position 55,651 of record CACXUY010000004.1, read on the forward strand.
AATGTGCTATTATTTAAATAGCAGTTGATCGGAAATAGCAGTCAAACAATTATTATGCGGCATGTTTTCCATCTGCCTCTGGTCTAATGCTCCGGCAGCCGCACCGGGACGGTGAATGACATGAAAAAAAGCGTATACAGCCTGGTTCTTATGGATGATGTCGTGGATGCCATAGACCGCCTGGCATGCAGGAAGCAGCTGAGCAGATCTGCTCTTATAAATCAGATCCTGGCGGAGCATGTGGCTCTGCTGACACCGGAACAGAGGATGAAGGATATATTCTGCAGGTTAGAGGAGCTCATGAATGAGACGTTCAGGATACAGCCTCAGCAAGGAAGCTCGATGCTTTCGATGCGGTCAGCGCTCAGGTTCAAGTACAAACCGACTATTCGATATGTTGTTGAGCTTTTCCGTGAGGCCGATGGCGATGCCATAGGACGTCTGAAGGTGAGCTTCCGTACGCAGAATGCAGATTTGATAGCTGCTCTTGATTCCTTCTTCCGGCTCATATCGGAAGTTGAGAGGCAGCGGCTCGACGGGTTAAGCCCAGCCGGATGCGGCTATCACATCAGCGACGGACGCTATATCAGAGAGATTCACCTTCCTTCAGGTCCGGGCTTTTCGAAGCCTGAAGCGATAGGAGGAGCCATAGCCTCTTACATACGGCTGCTTGATTCGCTGCTCAAGCTATATTTTGATAATATCGACAGCCCTCTTTTAGCCAGACAGCTCATAGAGGGCGCCTACAATACATATGATGAGGTGTTAATATGAATCCTGAAAGATTTACACAGAAGTCAATCGATGCTATACAAGAAGCACAGAATATCGCCCTGCGCAACAACAACTCCGAACTGCGCGAGATCCATCTGCTCGCGGCCTTGCTTTCCCAGACAGACGGCTTGATCCCTCAGGTTCTGACGAAGATGGACATCGACGTCGAGTCTCTTAAACAGCGGGTTAACAAGCTGATCGCCGGATTGCCCAAGGTATCAGGCGATTCACAGCCTTATGTATCCCAGGGTCTGAACCGCGCCATGCTTTCCGCCGAGGATGAGTCGAGGGCATCGAAGGATGATTACGTGTCAGTAGAGCATCTTATGATGGGCATGCTGAACCATCCTGAGGATGACGTAAAGAGGCTTATTTCAGACTTTCAGCTTAGCAAGAAGGAATATGAGAAGGCCGTTAAGTCCATCAAGGGAGCATCGAGGGTCACGAGCCAGAATCCTGAAGATACTTACAATGTCCTTGAGAAATATGGCAGCGATCTCACTGCGCTTGCAAAGGACAACAAGCTCGACCCTGTCATCGGCCGTGACGATGAGATAAGGAATGTGATCCGTATACTGTCAAGAAAGACCAAGAACAATCCTGTTCTTATCGGCGAACCCGGAGTCGGAAAGACAGCTATCGCTAACGGCCTCGCGCTGAGGATAGTCGCGGGCGACGTCCCCTCCAACCTTAAAGACCGCACTGTTTTTTCACTGGATATGGGCGCTTTGGTCGCCGGAGCGAAATATCGTGGAGAGTTCGAGGAGAGACTCAAGGCAGTTCTCAACGAGATAAAAAAGAGCGATGGGCACATTCTCCTTTTCGTTGATGAACTCCACACCATAGTCGGTGCCGGCAAGACCGACGGCGCCATGGACGCGGGCAATCTGCTCAAGCCTCTTCTCGCCCGCGGAGAGCTTCACTGCATAGGCGCCACCACACTTGATGAATACCGCAAATATATTGAGAAGGACGCTGCTCTTGAGAGAAGGTTCCAGCCTGTGCTCGTGGATGAACCCACTGTTGAGGACACCATTTCCATTCTCAGAGGCCTGAAGCAGAGGTATGAGGCTTTTCACGGAGTTAAGATACACGATCAGGCGCTCATAGCCGCGGCGACCCTGTCCAACCGTTATATTTCCGACCGTTTTCTTCCTGACAAAGCTATTGACCTTATTGATGAGGCCTGTGCCCTTATCCGCACAGAGATGGATTCCATGCCCACGGAGCTTGATGAGCTGAACCGCCGCATCATCCAGCTTGAGATCGAGGAGGTCTCTCTGAAGAAGGAAACTGACAAGATCTCACAGGAGCATCTGGCGGACCTCCGCAAAGAGCTGGCAGACCTTCGCGACAAATTCAACGAGATGAAGGCCAAGTGGGAGAATGAGAAGAACGCGAACTCTCATGTGCAGCGGATACTCGAGGAGATAGATCAGGTAAATGGACAGATAGAGACCGCAACACGAAACTATGACCTGAATAAAGCGGCTGAGCTGCAGTACGGCAGACTGCCGGAACTAAAAAAACAGCTTCAGGAACAAGAAGCTTTGGCCTTAGCTGCGAAAAAATCAGACAGCAAGCTGCTGCGTGACCAGGTGACAGAGGAAGAGATAACGAAGATAGTGGCCAGGTGGACCGGTATTCCGGTAGCCAAGCTGCTTGAAGGTGAGCGGGAGAAGCTGCTTCATCTTTCGGACATCCTTCATGAAAGGGTCATAGGACAGGACGAAGCTGTTGAGAAGGTGGCGGAATCCATACTGAGATCCCGGGCAGGCATTCAGAATCCTGACCGCCCGATAGGATCCTTCCTTTTCTTAGGACCTACGGGTGTTGGAAAGACCGAGCTTGCAAAATCATTGGCTCAGGCGCTTTTTGATGATGAGAAGAACATGGTCCGCATCGATATGAGCGAATATATGGAGAAATTCTCGGTCAGCAGGCTCATCGGAGCGCCTCCCGGATATGTAGGTTATGAGGAAGGCGGTCAACTGACAGAAGCGGTGAGGAGGAAACCTTATTCGGTGGTTCTTCTCGATGAAGTCGAGAAGGCACATCCCGATGTATTCAACATCCTGCTTCAGGTGCTTGACGATGGGAGGATCACTGACTCACAGGGCAGGACTGTTGACTTCAAGAACACCATTATCATTCTGACCTCGAATCTTGGTTCATCCATCCTTCTTGATGGGATTCAGGAGGATGGCAGACTGAGCCAAGAGTCCATAGAAGGGGTACAGGCATTGCTTCGTCAGAAATTCAGGCCGGAATTCCTGAACCGTCTTGATGAGATCCTCTGCTTCAGGCCGTTGATGAAAGATCAGATACGCAAGATCATTGACCTTCAGGTCAAGGAGCTTCGTGACCGTCTGAAGGACAAGGAGCTTGGTCTTGATATCACTGAAGAGGCTAAAGATCTCATCATCGCGGAAAGCTATGATCCTGCCTTCGGAGCAAGGCCTATGAAGAGATATCTTCAGTCGACTGTCGAGACATTGATCGCGAGAAAGCTCATAGCAGGTGAGTTCGAACCCGGACAGACTATCACAATTACAGTAATAGATGGCCGCATAGCAGCTGAATAACCGATTGTTTTCTCTAAAGCGCGCGGCGCCGGATGTCACATATGAGCATCCGGCGCCGCGCGTCTTAATAACCATATAGATTGCGTCTTCATGTGTAATTATTCAGTACGCCCCACAACGAGAGATGCGCAGCATCCCGAGTCTGGGGTGCGGAATAGTTACCTTTATGTCAGCATATATGCTGTAAAAGCAGATCCTGCATACTCAGATAGTTATAGAACCAGCTGTCTTTACGAGCTTTGGCCTGAAGCCGCTCTCCTCAAGAGCCTTGACTATCTGCTGCTTGTGCTCCGTGCCAAAGGCTTCGACAGTGATCCGTAGCTCCACAAGATCATTCCTGTTGATGCTGTAAAACTGGTTATGATCGAGCTTTATTACGTTCGCGTTCTGTTCAGATATGACAGACGCGACCTTGACCAGCTGACCTGGCTTGTCAGGAAGCAGAACTGACACGGTGAATACCCTGTCTCTCGCGATAAGACCATGCTGGACAAGAGTTGACATCGTTATGACGTCCATGTTGCCGCCGCTGATTATCGACACAATCTTTTTATCCTCGGCAGGGAGATGCTTTGCTGCAGCTATGGTAAGCAGTCCTGAGTTCTCGGCTACTATCTTGTGATTCTCGATCAAATCGAGGAAAGCTACTATGAGTTCTTCATCTTCCACGGTGATGATATCATCTATGAAATCCCTTAGATAAGGGAATAGCTTGTCGCCGGGGGTCTTGACTGCGGTGCCGTCGGCAATAGTTTTGACTGATGGCAGGGTCACCACTTCCCCTGCCTCAAGCGATGCTTTAAGGCAGGCAGCACCGGCGGGTTCAACGCCTATCACTTTTATCTTTGGATTCAGCGTTTTAGCGAGCACTGATACGCCAGTCGCAAGTCCGCCTCCGCCTATGGGTACCAGAATGGTATCAACAGTCGGCAGCTCTTTGATTATCTCCATGGCTATGGAACCTTGGCCTGTGGCGACAGTCAGGTCATTGAAGGGATGGATGAAGGTAAGCCCCTGCTCTTCAGCCAGCTTCAGGGCGTATTCACAGGACTCATCGTAGACATCGCCTTTAAGTATTACATTTGCCCCATATCCTTTTGTTCGGTTAACTTTGATGAGAGGAGTGACTGTGGGCATGACAATGGTGGCAGCGACCCCATAATGCTTAGCCGCATAGGCCACGCCCTGAGCATGGTTGCCGGCGGATGCCGTGATAAGTCCCCTGCTTCTTTGTTCATCGGTCATCTTGCTGATCTTGTAATAAGCCCCGCGAATCTTATACGCGCCGGTGTTCTGCATATTTTCCGGCTTCAAATATACACGATTTCCGGTCTGAGCAGAAAAATAGCCGCTGTAAAGAAGCTTAGTCTCAAGCGTGACCTTTTTTACAAGCTCGGAAGCCTCCTCAAAATCCCTCATCTCAAGCATTATATCTTCACACTCCCTCTTTCTTTTATTCTTTGCCGAACAAGGCGCGTACATACTGGTCGGCGTTGAATTTCTGAAGATCTTCTATCTGTTCGCCGATGCCGATATATTTGACGGGCAGATGCAGTTCGGATTGGATAGCTACAGCTATGCCGCCTTTGGCAGTGCCGTCCATCTTGGTAAGAATGATGCCTGACACATCGGATACTTCCATGAACTCGCGAGCCTGTGAAAGGGCGTTCTGTCCGGTAGTGGCATCCACCACGGCCAGGGTCTCACGATAAGCATCGGGAAATTCACGGTCGATAACCCTGCTTATCTTACGAAGCTCTTCCATGAGATTCTTTTTGTTGTGCAGCCTTCCGGCAGTGTCGACTATCAGAATGTCCGTTTTTCTTGCCTTGGCTGCGGATACCGCATCAAAAACTACTGCGGCAGGATCTGCGCCCTCACCTGAGGCGATGAGATCTACACCGGCTCTGCGCGACCATTCCGCAAGCTGCTCCACCGCTCCTGCCCTGAAGGTATCTGCTGCGGCGAGAAGGACTTTTTTGCCGCGAGTTTTCATCTGGCTGGCAAGCTTTCCTATAGAAGTCGTTTTCCCTACACCGTTGACACCGACGACAAGCAATACCGATGTGCGGTTCTCGTAATCGTAGGCATTTGAACCGACATCCATCTGCTCGCGGATCGAATCGATAAGTATCTCGCGGCAAGCCTCAGGTTCGTGGATGTGTTCGGATTTCACTCTTTCACGCAGCTTTTCAAGGATAGAATCCGTGGTCCGGACTCCCATGTCACTGGTGATCATTACCTCTTCAAGTTCATCATAGAAATCATCGTCAATAGCTGAAAAAGCGGAGAATATGCTGTCGAGCCCTCCAACGATAGAATTCCTTGTCTTTGTAAGTCCTTCAAAAAGCCTTGCAAAAAAACCCTTTTTCTCTTTTATGGGTTCAGGTATGTATGCCGTCTCAGCTTCCGTATATTCCGTATCTTCTATCTCTTCTGCAGCATCTGTTTCTTCTGCAGCTTCTGGCTCCTCTGTAGCTTCTGGCTCTTCTATTCCTTCTGTTATTTCCGACCCTTCTATATCTTCTATATCCTCCTCTGATTCATTACCGGGATCAGAATAAACATCATCATTTTCGGAGGATTCAAGATAACCGCCTTCGTCGTCAGAAGATCCGGCAGTGTCATTCTCATCTCCGGCATCATATTCCGGAAGAATATCATCCTCTGTAAGATCATAGTCCTCTGTAAGACCATCATCCTCTGTAAGACCATCATCCTCTGTAAGATCATCATCCTTTTTAAGATCATCATCTTCTTTAAGATCATCATCTTCAGCTGAGCCGAACGATACTCCATTATCTTCATCTTCGTTATCGACCGAGCAGTTATGAACCGGGATGTCGTATCCATCAATACCATCTGTGGATGAAGGTTCTTCATCGTCAGCAAACGACAGTCCCTCATCCGAAATGATATTGTCTTTCTTTTCTTCCTCTGCTTTTTCTTTCTTCCTTCTCCAAAAAAACATTTTACCCTCCAAATCGTTGATTCATAGTCCAGATACTAAAAAACCATGCGGCGGGAAGCTGTTTCATTCAGTGTACAGCGATGGATCGGAAAGATTAACCGACACCAATGTGCTCACGCCCTTTTCCTGCATCGTGACGCCGTATAGGCGCTCGGAAACTTCCATGGTTCCGCGCCTATGGGTGATGACAATGAACTGTGTATGACCTTTGAGCTTCTGCAGATAGTCCGCAAATCGGATAACATTCGGCTCGTCCAGCGCGGCCTCGATCTCATCGAGCAAGCAGAAGGGTGAAGGCTTTAGGTTCTGTATCGCGAACAGCAAGGCGATAGCCGTCAGAGCCTTCTCACCCCCTGACAGCTGCATCATATTCTGAAGACGCTTGCCGGGAGGCTGGGCTATTATGGCTATTCCCGAGTCGAGGAGATCTCCCGACTCGGCTCCGGTAAGCTCAAGTGTGCCCTTGCCCCCTCCGAACAGTTCAGAAAAGACATGGTTGAACTCTGTCTGGATGAGCGTGAACTTCTCCTTGAACTGTGTGCGCATGGCATCGTCAAGTTCCTTGATAATTCCTTCAAGCTCTGTTTTCGCTTTCGTCAGATCCTCGTGCTGGCCTTTAAGGAATTCATATCTGGTTGAGACTTCTTTATATTCCTCTATAGCGTTGACATTTACAGGACCGAGCTCTCGTATAGCTTCTTTGTTCTGTGAAATGGTCCGCCGCAGTTCTCTGAGAGACTTGCCGTCATCTCTTTTTTCTGCCTCGGCTTCAGTAGGTGTCATTCCGTATTCAGTCCAGAGATACTCTATCTGCTGTTCGAGCTGACCATCGAGACGTTCTTTCTGGCCTTCAAGCCTGAACAGATCCTTATCAAGATGGCTTGCTGCCTCCGCCAATGACATACGTGAGTCGAGAGCTTCCTTAAGCTTTCTTTGCAGCCGGTCTCTGCTGGAACTTAGTTCGTTGATTCTCTCTGTCAGACCGGTCAGTTCCTTCTCGGTCTCGTCAACGTTTTGTCGAACAGACTCTATCTCTTTTCTCTTTTCTTCAGCGCTCTCCCTTACGCTCCGAGATTTTTCAACCGCATCGATCTCTGCCGCGATCCTGTCTTTTTCCCTCGCCATTCGGAAGAGTTCATCTCTGAATGTGTTGTCTCTTTCTCTAAGCGCGGAAAGATCTGCCTGAAGCGATGCTGCGGCCTTCTCGGCTTCAGCCTTTTTCTCCCTTAAGCCGGATAGAGCTGTGACCAGTTCGCTGCGTTTTTCAGTTGCTTTTTTTATCTCGTTTTCAAGATTCTTTACCGCCGCGTCTAAGGCTTCATGATCTGTTCTGAGCTGTTCGATCTTGCTTTTCAGTTCATTTGCGGCAAGCAGCCTGAGTCTTTTGTTCTCATCTATCTCCTCAAGCTTTTCATCTGTCTGTCTTAGCCTTCCAGCTTCTTCTGCTTCTTCAAGACGTTTGCCCTGTATCGCATCGTTCTGTGCCGCCAGTTCTTCGTTCAGCTTACCCTTTTTTGCGGTGTTTTCTATTATACTGCTTTGGAGTTCTTCGATCTCTTCTTGAAGCTTCTGAACGGAGGCTCCAAGCTCTTCTATCTCTCTTCTGCGTCCCAGCAGATTAGAATTTGTCTTATATGCACCGCCTGTAAGGGAACCGCCCGGGGCAAAATATTCTCCCTCAAGGGTCACTATGGACAGGCTATGGCCGTATTTTCTTGCTATCGAGAGCGCGTTTGCCGCACTGTCAGCCACAAGTATCCTTCCGAGGAGATATTTAGCTATGACTTCATAGCGCTCATCTGTTCTCACGAGCGAAGAAGCAAGCCCAATGGCACCGGTCTCCTTGAGGGCTTCCGGACGTGAGATGCTCCCTCTTAAGGTAATGTCCGTCAGAGGGAGAAATGTGGCACGGCCGAAACGATTTTTCTTAAGATAATCCACCATGGACTGGGCTGTGCTTTCAGTGTCAGTGATGATGTCCTGAAGCCTGCCGCCAAGAGCCGTCTCTATCGCGGTCTCGTACTTTTTGTCAACGTGGATCAGATCAGCCACAACGCCGCAGATGCCCGGCGTAGAAGACTTCTTCTCCATTACGCGGCGGACGCTCTGTCCGTAGCCTTCATACCTTTCAGAGATATTCTGCAAGGTTTCCAAGCGGCTGTTTTCAGTATGAAAACGTTTTCTGGTGTCATCGAGGGCGGAATACAGCCCCGCCGTATCGGCACGGTTATCAGAAAGCTTTGTCTCAAGCTTTCTGATACTTTCCTCCAGCTTCTTTATATTCTCCCTGAGATCTTTAAGCACATGTTCTTGCCTGGTTTTTTCACCAAGTAGTCTTCTTCTCTCTTCTTCCTCGCTGCTGTCAGCCAAGTCGGATTCTGACTCACGGCTTTGCGCAAGCTCAAGCTCGGCCGCATTCTTCTGGAGCTCTGACAGTATGGCGGTTTTTTTATTCATTAGTGAAAGAAGGTTGGAATCTTCCTTCGCCGAAGAAGACTCCGCGTCAGAGATCTCCTCATCAAGACTTTCTATGACCGTCTCATGTTCTGAATACTCAGACTCACGTGAAACGATCTCGTCCTCCAATGATTTTTTTGATTTCCTTGCGGCTTCAAGACTTTCCTGAGTGCCGGCTGCCTCTTCCCTGAGGGAGTTCAATCTCTCGGCAGTGGTCTTGTCATCGCGTTCCGCTGCCTTTGCCTGTTCCTCCAAAAGCCTCTGTATGCCGTCGAGCTTCTCTTTATTTAGGCGCAGATTCTCAGCTTCAGTTCTTTTTTCATCGAGATCCTGTTCGAGAACAGTGTTTTGGGCTTCAAGGTCTTCATAAAGCTCCCTGGCTTCATCAGCCTTCCGGCTGCTGTTTTCGTAGTCGTTCCTGACGATCTCAAGCCTGCTGTTTACGTCATCCAGCTTCTTACGCAGCTCCGAGGATTCCATGTAAAAAGCTCCGACTTCAAGCTTCTTCAGCTCGCCCTTCAGTTTAAGATATTCGCGTGCTTTTTCGGACTGCCGGTTAAGAGGACCGATCTGTTTTTCAAGCTCGCCCAGGATATCTGTTATCCTGATAAGGTTCTGATCTTCATTCTCAAGTTTTTTCTGGGCAATAAGCTTTCTCTTTTTGTACTTTACTATGCCTGCAGCTTCGTCAAAGAGCTCGCGTCTGTCTTCAGGCCGTCCTGAAAGCACTTTTTCAACCTGCCCCTGGCCTATGATTGAATAACCATCGCGGCCTACGCCGGTATCATAAAACAGCTCGCTGATATCCTTGAGTCTGCATGGCGTCCCATTCAAGATATATTCGCTGTCACCTGACCGATATACTCTGCGGCAGACAACAACCTCCGGATACTCCACACCCAGCTGCCTGTCGCTGTTGTCGATCGTCAGTGACACGCTTGCAAAGCCCATGGCCTTTCTGTGTTCGGTCCCGGAAAAAATGACATCCTGCATGTTCGAGCCTCGCAGCTGTTTTGCGCTCTGCTCTCCCAGGACCCAGCGGATAGCGTCAGAAATATTGCTCTTTCCGCTGCCGTTAGGTCCGACTATGCCCATGATTCCGGGATCGAATTCCAGAACTGTTTTGTTGGCAAATGATTTAAAGCCCTGGGCTTCGATTTTTTTTAAATACATCAGATATCTTCTCCGCTTTGTCTGTACTTTAATATCGCGTCGGCAGCCGCAGCCTGCTCAGATTGTTTCTTAGAACGTCCGCTTCCTTTACCCATCTCAGTACCCATCACCTTGACAATACTGACAAATACCCTGTTATGGTCGGGACCTGTCGCTGAAATGAGGTGGTATTCGGGTTCAATGCCGAATCTGCCTTGAACCATCTCTTGAAGCTCGGTTTTGCTGTCCGTTATGATCTTGTTCTTCTCGGATTCGTCCAGGATATGTCGTCTGATAAAGTCCTTTGCATTTGAAAAACCACCGTCTAAATAGATGGCTCCTATGACTGACTCAAGAGCGTCGGACAAAATAGAAGGCTGGTTTCTGCCTCCGCCTTCATCAGCGCCTTTTGCCAGCCTCAGCCAATTGCCGAGCCCAAGTTTTTTCGCGTGTTCAGCGAGAGGGGCTTCGGACACCATAGATGCCCGTTTCTTGGTAAGATCTCCCTCCGGAGATTGGGTGAATATGCCAAAGAGATAATCACTGGAAACAAGCTCAAGCACGGCGTCTCCAAGAAACTCCAGTCTCTCGTTGCAGTCAAGCCTTGTCAATTTGTGCTCGTTAATATAAGAACTGTGCGTGAGTGCCCTCACCAACAGTTCTTTATCCTTGAACACATAGCCTAATGACGATTCCAGTTTTTCAGTATTCGTGCTGATGGCATCACTTCTGTCGTGCCTTCTGTAGGAAGCGACAGCTCTGCTGCGTTTATCTGTATTGACCTTACGTACCATTCTAACACCTTCTTAAGACCTAACAGCTTTGATGGCTTCAAAGGCATCCTGGACCGTCACTATGTTTTCAGCGGCATCGTCAGGAATCTCCAATCCCATGGCATCTTCTAATAGCATAATGATCTCGACGCGATCAAGAGAGTCCGCGCCAAGGTCGTTTTCAAAAGTTTTATCCGGAGTAACCTCCGACTGATCAATGCCCAACGTCTGGGCTATTATCTTCTGTATCTTTTCGAACTCCATTTATATCACTCCTTATCTGCCCCGCTTTTTCTGATTTGAGGTCAGCCTCGATTTTTCCGGCAATGTCATGGCTCTCAAAAGTCAGGCACTGCAAAACGGAATTCCTTATATCACCGGCCTTAGCGCTGCCATGTGTCTTGACAACTAGACCCTTCAGACCCAAAAGAGGGGCACCCCCGTATTGACTGGCATCCATATCCTTTAAAGTCTTTTTTAACGCAGGCTTGATGAGCAAGGCACCTATCTTTGATCTGGTTGAGGACATGAGTCCTTTCTTTATACGGCCTAGAAGGACACCGGCCAGGCCTTCATATAGCTTCAGTATAATATTTCCCGCGAAAGCATCGCAGACAATGACGTCTGCTTTTCCTTCAGGGATCTCTCTGGCCTCTATGTTGCCTATGAAATTAATGTCGTCCATCGCTTCAAGAAGAGGATAGGTCTCCTTGGTAAGTGAGTTGCCCTTTTCAGCCTCGGCACCGATATTCACGAGCGCGACTCTGGGTGCTTCGATCCCGACGGCATACTTCATGTAGATCGAACCCATCCTTGCAAACTGGACAAGATGAGTGCAGCGGCTGTCCACATTTGCGCCGGAATCGACTATAAGACATACCCCGTCGTCTGTAGGGATTATGGCACCGATAGGCGTGCGCTCAATCCCCCTTATCCTGCCTACGATAAGCTGCCCGCCGACGAGAATAGCTCCGGTGCTGCCGGCTGAGACGAAGGCGCGTGCTTTGTCCTCACGAACAAGCTTCATGCCGACAACGATAGATGAATCCTTTTTATGGCGGATAGCCGCGACCGGAGGCTCGCTCATGGCTATCACGTCATTTGCAGGGACTACTGTCAGGCGCCTTTCATCATATTTATATTTCTTCAGCTCACTGGTAACGGCATCCGCCTTTCCCACAAGAAAGATGCCGATATCTTTGCTAGATTCAAGTGCCGCCACGCTGCCTTCTACTATTGCTGCCGGAGCGTTGTCGCCTCCCATAGCATCTACAGCTATCCAGGTTAAATCTGTCATGATCATTCTCCAATAATACAATGCATGGTTTACGCCAAACAGAGCCTGTATTTGATCGCGATAAACGAAATGTCATCCAGGCGAGACATTCTACTCGCCTGAAGGCTCCGTCTCCGAGCCGCCTTCTTCGTCCTGGGTCCCTAAACCCATTCTGTCGGGAAGGTCTTTGTATACAGGCTGCATGGTGCTGCTGTCTATTATGCTTATAGTTTTGAAAACCTCTGTCTCTGTAGGAAGTCCCCGTCTTCTTAACTTGTCTTCTATATATTCCTTGAGCAGTGTATAGAAAAGCGCAAAGATCGGCACTCCGAAAAGCAGGCCGGGAAAACCGAAAAAGCCTCCGCCAAGCAGAATAGCTACAATGATCCAAAAGCTTCCCAGACCCACCGTCTGTCCAAGGATACGGGGACCGATTATGTTACCATCTATCTGCTGTATAGCCAGGATCAGAGGAAGGAAGACCAGGCCCTTGATCGGGGTTGACAGGAAAATGATGAAGAAGCAGGGAACAGCCCCGATAAACGGTCCAAAGAAGGGGATGATGTTGGTTATGCCCACTACAACACCGACCAGTTCCTTGTAAGGCATCTGGAAGATCGCCATCACGATATAAGTCAAAATACCGATAATGATCGAATCGATCACTTTGCCGGCGATGAACCCTCCAAAAATCTGATTGGATTCATGTGTAAGCTCAATGAATCTGTTTACCCTTTTTGCAGGGAAAAGACCGTACAGAAGTTTCTTGATCTCCGCGATGAATTTCTCCTTGGCAACAAGGACATAAACGGCAACTATAAAGCCGATTATGAGATTAAGTGTCTCCCTCAAAAAGGAGTAAATACTGGAGAAAACCTTTGACATCAGCGATTCGATCATGTCGCCGTTGGTGAGTTTCTGAAGGAAATCACTGAGAGATTCAAATATCTGTACGCTCAGAGTCTGTGCCTGCGTACCTATCTCGCTGTCCTCAGGCGTTACGGAACTTATCCAGCTCTGGATATTCGCGGTATAGACATTGACATTGCTGATGAGAAGCCTGATGCTGTCAACCAGTCTGGGGACAACAAGCACGATCAAAACAGCCAGGAACGATAAAACGACCACCATAGATAATGTCACGCCCATAAAACGCATAAAGATCCACGCTTTCCCTTCATCTTTAGGAAAAAACCTGACTCCCAGCTTTTTTAGGAAGCTGTCTTCAAAATACTTTACAATAGGATTTACCAGATATGCGATCAGGGTTCCATAGATGACCGGTTTGAGTATGCCGGCAGCCATGGCAATGAATTGCCCGACCTTCGGCAATTGGGTGAAGAGCAGGACGGTGATCATGGACGCAATAATGACCAGAAATGCTGTGAAGCCTATTTTCCTGTATTTATCATTGAAATCCAGCTTCATCTTCCGACCTCCGCACGTAATCTGTTCCAGGAACCAGTCTCTTCGTCGGACTCAAGTCCCGAAGCAATGAGTATTATCTCCTCGGCTGAGACAAAGTCATCAGCAGCCAGTCCGAATCTTTCTTTGATCCATCTTCCTAACTCAACGATAGACTCATACTCCTTACCGGACGGTGGTTCGCCAAAGTCGCTGCTGTAGGTCACAGATATTGCCTCTGAACTGCCGGCGAAGCATCCGTAAGCAATCTCTTCCAGAGGAATACAGCATAAAACAGAGCCATCATAGCCAACGGCAAAATGGCTGCCTCCGTATTGTCCGTCGGTGCCTGCTTTTAAAAAGCCTTCTCTTACACTTGCGGCAGTCTGACCGGCTGTTCCGCTGGAAACAAATACGACCTTTCTTATTCCAGGATTAAGTATTCCTGGCCTGGTATATCGGTTTAACGCTATATAATCCTCCTTGACGAATGAAGGAAGCTCGTCCGCGACATTATTATTTCTGAGTCTGATATTTCTGATCACGGTCGCGGCAATGACTAAAATGATAACTATTATCGCAGCCTGAAGAAGCTCCGGTGATTTTATATAGCTCTGTGTTGACAATTTACGGCGTGAACGATATTGTTTGTCGGACTTGTTTGCCCGAGTCGCAGAACCTGACATATCTCCCATGCTGTCAACCTCATGGATCAAGGCATCATTCCGGGACGCAGCAATGCCATAATAAATACAAGTACGCCGAGAGCGATCCTATAATAGCCGAATATGGCAAAGCTGTACCGTCTGACAAAGTTCATCAGGAATCTTACGACGAACAAGGAAACGACAAAAGCGACGAGCATGCCAAGGATGAGTGATACCACTTCGACAGCGGTAAGCGCGGTCTCAAGCTTGATAAGATATTTTACAAGCTTCAGGCCGCTTGCGCCGAACATGATAGGCACTGCCATGAAGAATGAAAACTCCGCCGCGAGCGTGCGCTTTGTGCCCACAAGCATGGCGCCAAGTATGGAAGCACCTGAGCGGGAAGTGCCGGGAATCAATGATAAAGTCTGGAACAGTCCTATCTCAAGGGCGTTAAGGTAGGTCATATCGCTGTAATTCTTGATCTTTGACTTAGCGCTGCCTCTTCTGTTCTCAATGAAGATAAAAGCAACGCCATAGACGATCAAGGCAATAGCAACTACAGGCCAGCGGAACAGGTGGGCGTCAAGAAAATCGTCCAGCAGGAAGCCTGCTATGGCGGCAGGGACGCATCCTATTATCACCTTTATCCACATATCAAAGATGCCTTTCTGCTGATCTTCATCGATGTCGGAGCGGAACGGCCACAGCTTGTCCCAGAACACCACGCATACAGCAAGTATAGCGCCGAGCTGGATAACAACGCGGAACATCGAAAGAAATGCTTCCGACAGGGCGAGAGGCCAGATGCTCTCAAATAAAATGAGATGGCCGGTGCTGCTCACGGGCAGCCACTCAGTAATACCTTCGACAATACCGTAGAAAATAATCTTGATTATTTCAGTTAATCTCATCGCTTCTCCTCTATCTGCCAGTCTATAGGCTCAACTCCATGTTCCTCAAGAAATCTGTTTGCTTTTCCAAAATGCCCGCAGCCGAAAAAACCTCGATAGGCAGAAAGAGGGCTCGGATGCGGCGCCTCAAGTATCAGGAAACGTTTATTAGTCAAAAGCTGTTTTTTTGACTGAGCGTTTCTACCCCAGAGCATGAATACGATAGGTCTCTCCTGGCTGTTGACTGCTCGGATAGCTGCATCTGTGAACTGTTCCCAGCCTATGCCTTGATGGGAATTTGCTCTGTGAGCCCTGACGGTAAGGACAGTATTTAACAGGAACACGCCCTGCCTTGCCCATTTCTCAAGGTTTCCGCTCGAGGGTATATAGCAGCCCAGATCATCATGCAGTTCCTGATATATGTTCACCAGTGAGGGGGGGATCTCTATACCTTGCTTTACTGAGAAGCAGAGTCCCTGGGCCTGTCCCGGCTCATGATAAGGATCCTGTCCTATGATAACCACCTTTACCTGTGAAAGCGGTGTCAGCTCAAAAGCCTTAAAAATCTCATCAGCCGGGGGGTAAACCGACGTCTTCATGTACTCATCCTTCACCTTCGTATAAAGCTCCGCGTAATAAGGCTTTTTGAATTCAGGTGAGAGCGGACCGAGCCAGTCATTGCTAATTGCCGCCATCTTTTAACCTCGCTGTAATAAGTAAACCTACATGCCGGGCAGCCGACAGCACCATGTATATAAGTCTCCGCGTGGCTCCGTGCTTCACGCTCCAGCCATGTTTAAAACCATTTTCAGAAAGATATCTCTTAAGATCAGCGATCTCAAGCTCTTTGTAATGGAAAAGAGACGCGGCAAGCGCTGCGTCAGCTTTGCCTACTGTGAGTGCTTCTAAAAAATGCTCTTTAGTACCCGCTCCTCCGGAAGCGATGACTGGAATCGGGACCAGGTCAGCCACCGCGGCTGTGAGTTCACAATCATAGCCTGCCTTTGTGCCGTCGCAGTCCATGCTTGTGAGAAGTATCTCACCTGCTCCAAGACGATATGCCTTGTCTATCCACTCTATGGCATCAAGTCCGGTATCAATTCTTCCGCCGTGCTTGTAGACGTTCCAGCCTCCTTCAGGCCGTCTCTTAGCGTCTACAGCCAGAACGACACACTGGCTGCCGAACACAGTAGCCGCTTCATGTATGAGTTCAGGCCGTTCTATGGCTGCCGAGTTAATCGATATTTTATCAGCGCCTTCTCTTAGAATTGCCCGAAAATCATCCACTGTCCGGATACCGCCGCCTACAGTGAAGGGTATAAAAACCTTCTCGGCGACCCTTCTTACCAGATCGGTGACAGTCGCCCTGTGGTCGGAGGAGGCAGTGATATCAAGGAAGACCAGCTCATCCGCACCCGCCTTATCATAAGCGGCGCCTACTTCAACCGGGTCACCGGCATCTCTGAGATTGACGAAGTTGATACCTTTGACGACCCTGCCCGCATTTACGTCAAGACAAGGGATTATTCTCTTCGTAAGCATATCCTCCTCCGATCAGCCGATGTCCGCAAAGTTGGAAAGAATCTTAAGTCCCACATCCCCGCTTTTTTCTGGGTGGAACTGACATCCGTAAAGATTGCCCGATTCAACGGACGCGTCTATAGTAACGCCATATTCACAGCGTGCCGCCACGTCTTCAGGATCGTTCGCCTTTAGGTAATAAGAATGGACAAAATAAACATATGAACTGTCCGGCACAGAACGATATAGGCTTTTGCCGGAATTGATCTTCAGGTTGTTCCAACCCATGTGCGGTATCTTAAGCCCGGGGGCAGCAGGAATACGCAGTATAAGACCTGGAAGAAGGCCAAGACCTTTGACACCCGGACTCTCCTCGCTCTCCTCAAACAGCAGCTGCATCCCAAGGCAGATGCCTAAAAGAGGTTTCTTCCTATCCGCAACTTCCCGCAGGACAGTATCCAGCCCTGCCGCAGTCAGGTTCTTCATGGCATCGCCAAAAGCCCCGACACCGGGCAGGATGACCTTATCGGCGGACAATATCTCTTCCGGCCTGGAAGTAACAAGGACTTTCTGTCCTAAATATAGCATCGCCTTTTCAACACTTTTCAGATTGCCGGCATTATAATCGACTATTGCAATCATCTTTTTGCGCTCCGCGACTTCATAAGCCTGATAAATGCCTCCGTGTTGGCAGAAGCATCTCCCGCAAATACAGCTGAACCCGCAACAAGCACATTTGCCCCGGCATCCATGACTTCATCCGCATTCAGCAGAGTCACTCCTCCATCGACTTCGATATCTATATCCAAACCCTTCATGTCTAGCATATGCCTGAGTTCACTTATCTTTCCTGTGACGTATGGAATATATTTCTGTCCGCCAAAACCGGGATTAACCGACATCAGAAGGATCATATCCGCGATACCGGCTACATATTCCAGCGAAGAAAGAGGGGTTGATGGATTGAGGGCTACGCCGGCTTTAACGTTGCAGGCTTTGATCGCGTTCAAGGTGCGGTCAAGATGTGTACATGCCTCTGCGTGGACCGTGATTATATCGGCGCCGCAGTCAACAAAATCTTTGATATAGCGATCAGGTTCCTCGACCATAAGATGTGTATCAAATACAAGGCCTGTCGTCTTTCTTAACGCTTTTATCACCGGCATCCCGAATGAGATGCTAGGGACAAAGCGGCCATCCATGACGTCAAGATGAAGGTATCTCGCTCCTGCTGACTCGGCTTTTTGGATCTCATCCGCCAATGAGGCGAAATCAGCAGCCAAAAGCGAAGGTGACAATATGTACTCTCTCATATTTTAATCCCCCGTCTTATTATGAACCCATATTTGTATTATGAGAAAGAGTGATCAATATTTCCTGGCGCTCTTCAGAACGGTATAGATGTCCTTGTAGCTTTGATATCTCTCCGCACTGATCATACCTGCCGCGATTGCAGCCTTTACCCCGCAGTCAGGCTCTCCTATATGCACGCAGTCGGGAAAACGGCAATTTCTGGAAGGCTCTTCGAACTCAGGATAGCAGTGTCTTAACTTCGTCTCGTCAATACCTGACACCTCAAATGAAGTGAACCCGGGAGTGTCGAGCACATATGAGTTCTCCCCTATGCTGAATATCTCGCTGTGGCGGGTCGTCTGCTTCCCTCTTCCGATCTTAGCGCTCACCGCGCCTGTCACTACGCCGGCATCGGGGAGGAGCTTCTTCAAAAATGAAGACTTCCCGGCGCCGGAAGGACCTGCGAGTACAGTTGTCTTGTGCATAAGCCTCTCTTTTACAGCATCTATGTTCCATCCTCTCTCTACGCTGAGGAACATGATATCATAGCCTGATGACCTGTAAGCCTGGCTTAATTCATATCTGCGGTCAGCTAAATCTGTCTTGTTGAACGCTATGACACAGGGAATGCCGCGAAGCTCCATGCTGACCAGAAGCCTGTCAAGCACTCCTAGATTGGGATCCGGTGAGGCGACAGCGAAAAAAAGCATAGCCTGGTCGAGATTAGCCACTTCCGGCCGTACAAGACTGTTTTTTCTCGGGAAGACCCGGACTACATTGCCTTCCGAATCAGTCTCATCCGTTATGTCGAATTCAACATCATCGCCCACAAGAGGCTTTATGCCAAGTCTGCGGAAAATGCCGGCTGCCCTGCACGCCCAGACCATATGACCGTCATGAACGTAATAGAAGCCGGCAATCCCCTTGATTATCTTACCGGTAGGCATAGCACCGGTTCTCTTGTAAAACAATAATCATCAGCAGCTGCGTTCTCCTCACTCATTGACCAATTACCAGATCGACAACCGTTCCCCTTTCAACGATTGATTTGTTCTTGACACTCTGATGGACGACAAGACCGATCATGGATGCGTCGCTGACTTTTTCGTAGGTAACCTCCCCTAATTGAAGGCCGTACTCTTTAAGATAAGCGGTCGCATCGGAAAGAGGAACATAGGTAACATTCGGCACTTTGACCGTTCCGCTCCCGGCGCTAACATAGACATCAACACTGCTGCCCTTCGGTACTGATGTTCCAGCCTCTGGTACAGTACGTGTTATGCGGCCCTCTGTGACAGAATCGCTGGCTTCCTGGATTGACTTTCCGAGTGTAAGGCCTTCCTCAGACAACAGCCCCTCTGCTCTCGAGGATTTCTTGCCTGAGAGGTCCGGTACATGAACAGAATCTGTCTCAGGTCCTGCGCTGAGGATGAGCACGATCTCACTGTCCCTGTCTACAGAGAGGCCTATCTCAGGTGTCGTTCCCATAACTCGTCCTTGAGGAACGGTATCTGATAATGACATAGTCGTTGTCTGGGCCACGTTGTTGAAGCCTGATTTATATAAGGTGCGCCTTGCGTCTTTTTCCGTCATACCGCTGACATTGGAAATGACGGCACGATTGCTTCCCGTGCTGACCTTAACCTCTATGACAGAAGAGCGGTCTACTTCTTCCCCTTCGGCCACGCTTTGATAAAAAATCTTGCCGTTGTCATACTCCTCAGATGAAGCGTATTCGATGATCCTAAGGCTGAGGTTGATGTCCTTGAGTGCTGACTCAGCATCATTAACACTGTCGCCGAGAAGGTTGATCATGCTTACGGAGTTAGAATTCTGCATGACAACATTGGAGGAGGACGAACCCAGGTTAAGAATCCCGCAGGCGCGCATTCCGATAGAAAAGCCTATAACCGCGATAAGAGCCACAACTCCTATCATGATAAACGTTACGATCTTCTCAAAGCTTGAATCTGTATCAGCCAGGCTGTCCTCATATGAGTCGTAGACAAGTTCGCTGTTGTCCTCATCCAAGCCCATCTGATATGCCTCTTCTGCTTGCCTGATAGATGCTGTCTGGGACTTGAGCTGATCGACTTCACTGTTCGTGAAAACCTGCGTCCCATCGTTTGCAGACAGGGTGACAGGTTTCACGAAGTCTCCGTTTGGCATCGTGAGGCATTTCTTCAGATCCTCGATGAGCTCTGTTACGTTGCTGTAACGCCTGTCAGGTTTCTTCTGAGTGCACTTCAGAATTATCTTCTCCAGGCTTACCGGGATCATAGGGTCAACCTTTCGAGGGGGGATCATCTCTCCCTGAATGTGCTGTAGAGCTACAGCCACAGTCGATTCACCCTCAAAAGGTACTTTACCTGTGAGCATCTCATACAGAGTGATCCCGAGCGAGTAAATATCGCTGCGCTCGTCACAGTAACCTCCCTTGGCCTGTTCAGGTGAAATGTAATGCACGCTGCCCATGGCGTTGGAGCTGATAGTCTGCGCGGAAGCCGCCCTCGCGATGCCAAAGTCCGTGACCTTAACCTTGCCGTCGCGGGATATCATGATATTCTGTGGCTTTATGTCCCTGTGAATGATCTTTTTGCTGTGCGCGGCTTCGAGGCCTCTTGCGACCTGCATGGCAATCTCTATGGATTCCCTGATGTTAAGTTTCTTCTTGTATTCGATATATTTCTTCAGCGTGATGCCGTCGATATGCTCCATCACTATATAGTAAATGCCATCGCCTTCTCCGACGTCATAAACATTTACAATATTCGGATGATTCAGGCTCGCAGCGGCCCGCGCCTCATTCCTGAACTTCGTCACGAAATTCTGGTCATCAGCAAAATCACGCTTAAGAATTTTAATGGAAACCTTGCGGTTAAGCTTCCTGTCGTTCGCCTTGTATACATCGGACATGCCGCCTGCGCCGATCTTGCTCTGAATCTCATAACGGCGGCCAAGTACAGTTCCCGTCGTCAGCATGTTCTCACCTCACCTATCTCAGGATCAACAAGGATCACTGAGATGTTGTCCTTGCCTCCTGCTTCAAGTCCGATATCGATGAGAAGCTTGCATTTTTCCTCTAAACTCAGTGACGAAGATAATACTCTCTCGATATCAGCATCTGACACCAGATTGGTCAGGCCGTCAGAGCAAAGAAGGAAGGTGTCTCCCGCCTTCAGCTCAACCTCAAAAAGATCAGCGCTCACATTGTCAAAGACGCCGATCGCCCTGGTAATGACATTCTTGTTCTCCTGGTATATATCACTGTCTTTTTCGAGTTTGCCCAGATCCATCATCTCCTGCACCCAGCTGTGATCCTTGGTGATCTGATGAAGAGCTCCGGACATGAGGTACAGCCTGCTGTCACCGACATTCACCACGTAAAGATTATTGCCGGAGACAACAGCACCAACCAGTGTGGTTCCCATTCCCTCATACATAGTATGAGCAGAAGAATTCTTTATCTGAGAGTTCACAAAAGAAACCGCTTCATTGAGAGCAGCTATAGGATTCGCTTCTTCAGATGAGGCGATGAAACCCACAAAATCTTCTACCGCATACTTTGAGGCTATCTGACCGCCGGCGTGCCCGCCCATGCCGTCCGCAAGAAGATAAAGATTGTCCAGTCTGCCGACGCAGGAATCTGAAGAAAAAATATAATCTTCGTTGAGCTGTCTGCGTCTGCCGATGTCAGTTGCTTTGAAACTTTTCATTAAGACCTTTCTCCCGGTCAAGAGCCGGGCGCGATGACCCTGCGCCGAAGCTGGCCACAGGCTCCATCCACAGTCCTCCCCATTCTCCTTCTTATAGTAACATTAATTCTGTTTTTTTCAAGTTCTTTTTCAAATGCCGTAGCTGCTGCCTGGGTGCTTCCCTTAAGACCGGTCTCTTTTACGTCATTGGCTCTTATGAGGTTCACATGGCAATTCCGTCCCTTAAGTAACCTTGAAAGCTGTCTCGCGTCTGATATGCTGTCATTTATGCCATCAAAAAGGGCATATTCATAGCTTATCCTCCGGCCGGTTTTCTCAAAATAGTAATCACAGGCATTAAGGCATTCATCTATGCTGTAAGCATTTGCTATAGGCATCAGGTTCTTTCTCACCTCTTCGTTGGGGGAATGAAGCGAAAGCGCCAGGTTGACATGAAGCTTCATGTCAGCAAGCCTCCTGATATTAGGAACCAGACCGCAGGTGGAAAGGGTGATGTCTCTCTGGCTCATATTCCTGCCTTTTGGATGGGTGATGATTTTTATGAAGGACACGACATTGTCCATGTTGTCAAGAGGTTCCCCCATCCCCATTATAACTATACGGCTGATCCTCTTTCCTGTCTCACGTTCGGCCATGACTGCCTGGAGCAGCATCTCGGCGGGAGAAAGATTCCTCGCCACGCCGTCTATGGTAGATGCGCAGAATCTGCATCCCATGCGGCAGCCGACCTGTGAAGATATGCACAGGCTCGTACCATAGGAATAATCCATCACGACGCTCTCGATCACGTTGCCGTCTTCCAGAGAAAGTGCCAGCTTGTCAGTCTGCCCGTCATCAGATGACTGCTTCTTTATAACGGTCATGGAAGAAAGGAAAAGATGCTCTTTTAATCTCTCTTTAAGTGTTTTGGGGATGACATTGATCGCGTCTATAGAGTCTGCCCTTCCTGAATGAACAGCCGTGAAAATCTGGTCAGCCCTGTATGATTTCTCGCCCAGTTCCTTCATCAGGGCGCAAAGATCTTCATACTCGATCGAGCGCAAATCCTTCATAGGTTCTTCCTCTTTTTTCTCGTTCTTCTCTGTAATAAAACAGCCGCTTCATTCAATCCTGCGGCATCTGGAAACAAAGAAACCACATGGATCTTTTCCGGGGATGAGCTGAAGCCAGCCTTGGTCACCCCGCCTGTCAGGAAAGCCTTCAACAGGAAATGCTTCCATAGGCGCGTTCTCAAGCAGCCACCTGAAATTGTCTTCGTTCTCAGTCTTGTTGATGGTACAGGTAGAAAAAACCATTATCCCGCCAGGTTTTAGATAAGTCCATGCGTTTTTGAGTATCTGTCTCTGAAGGTTTACCGTCTCCTTCAAGAATACGGGATTGACCCTGTACCTTATCTCCGGTCTGTGCCCTATCGTTCCAAGACCAGAACAAGGAAGATCTGCCAGGACATAGTCCATGCTTCTGTCCCACTCGGGTTTTAATACAGAGGCATCACTCAATACGGTTTTTATACAGCCAAAATGGCAGCGGGAGGCATTCTCAACTATTTTAGCCAGCCTGTCAGGGGCATTGTCAGCCGCGATTATCAAGCCATCGTCATTCATCAGATCTGCCATATGGATCGACTTCCCGCCCGGAGCCGCGCAAAGGTCCAGCACCCCGCTGCCGGGCTTGGGGCAGATCAGGTCGCCCGCCAGAGCAGAACCCGCTCCCTGTACCTGAATCCAGCCTTTTTTGAACGCCTCTATCTCATCAATGCGTCCATATCCTTCAAGATACCAGGAAGCTTTTGAGAGGGGTTCTCTGACGGCCTTTATTCCGTCATTCTTAAGACTGTCTGTTATGGTCGCTTCGTCAGCTCTTGAAAGAAGGAAAGTAACACAGACCTTCTCAGGCTTATGGAAAGACCTCATAATTTCTTCCGCGCCGGCTTCGCCATATTGTTTCTTTAATAATCCATATACGTAATCGGGCACGGAATATAATAATTGCGCAGGTCCTTCCGGAAGCGCCTTGTCTTTGCAAAGCTTTCTTAATACCGCGTTCACGAATCCTCTCTGCGCTTTAAGGCCAAGCCTTGCCGCCAGCTTAACAGACTCATCTACTGCGGCCGCGTCAGACACGCTGTCCATAAACAATATCTGATACGCTCCCATGCGAAGAAGCTCCCTGAGTAATGGCTTGCATTTCCTGACGGGTTCTTTTGTAAATCGCCCCAATACATGGTCAAGGAGCAGTATGTTCTCTATGGTCCCTCTGGCGAGCCGGGACGCAAAATGGCGGTCTCTGACAGCCATATCAGGTTCCGAATAAAAGGCTTTCTGAAGCTCGTTCCCGCTCATGGAGCCTTGATCCATGACAGCATAGATCACTCTGCAGGCTAATTCTCTGGCATCCATGGCATTCAACCCTCGCCAAGAACCGTGCCTGTTTGCAGCTTGTGTCCTCTGAGGAAGGAGTCAACGTCCATGCGCTTCTTTCCCTCAGGCTGAAGCTCAAGTATACGGAGTATCCCATCGCCGGTAAGAACATATATTCCTTTTTTGTCCGAGCTTAGGACAGTACCCGGAATCCTTCCTTCGAAATTTGTTTCAGAACCATCAGCTATCTCTTTTCCTGAATCAATTGGCTCTGCCTTCCATATCTTCAGCAGCTTTCCGTCAAGATGCGTATAAGCGCTGGGCCACGGGTTCATAGCCCGGATCTGTCTTTCTATGAGGTCTGTGCTATTGCTCCAGTCGATGAGTCCCATAGTCTTATCGAGCATTCCTGCGTAAGAGGATTCCCCCACTTGAGGGACAGGCGATATGGTTTCCTCTTCAAGCCCTCTGAGCGTCTTTGCAAGGAGCTTCGCTCCAATAAGGCTTAGCTTGGCGAAAAGCGAGCCGCCGGTCTCATCGTTGCTTATCTCCACTTCTTCCTTAAGGAGTATGTCACCCGTATCCAAGCCTTTGTCCATAAGCATCGTTGTGATGCCGGTCACCTTTTCGCCTTCAAGGATTGCCTTCTGGATAGGAGCGGCGCCTCTGTATTTCGGGAGGAGCGAGGCGTGGACATTGACGCAGCCGTAACGAGGTATATCAAGTATTTCCTGACTCAAAATCTGCCCGAAGGCGACGACCACTATGACATCCGGTGAGAGTGACTTAAGATAAGCTACCGCGTCAGGGCTTTTCACTTTTACAGGCTGATATACAGGGATTCCGAGTTTTATGGCTTCTGCTTTGACAGGCGATACAGCAACTCCTTTTCCTCTTCCCTTAGGTCTGTCCGGCTGTGTGACAACGGTGCAGATCTCATGCCCATTTTCAATAATCTCGTGAATAACGGGAACGCCGAAATCAGGCGTGCCCATAAAAATGATCTTCATTCGGTCTCCTTTCTTCACTTTCAGATGTTTTTAACTGAAATAGCAATAACAGGATCAGATAACAGCCTTGCGGACGATCCTGATCGTATTATCAGGTCGTCCGCAATAAAGACCGCCGCGGTCATGCGCGGCGGTCTAAAATTGCTAAATGCTGCATCATCATACGGCTCATCGTTATAAAAGCGAAAAGCGTGATGAGGGAGCAATGATCATTTTGCGAGCATCGCTGTATCTCTTGCGATAGCAAGCTCTTCATTCGTAGGAATGATGGCGACAGTCACCTTGGAATCAGGAGTAGAGATGATCTGGTTCTTGCCGCGCGTCTTGTTGGCCTCCGCGTCGATGGTGACGCCAAGATATCCAAGATAGCTGAGAATCTTATCGCGTTCTCCGACACCGTTCTCACCGATACCGCCGGTAAGGGCGATCGCATCCACGCCGTTCATCGCTGCCGCGTATGAACCGATGTACTTAGCCACTCGATAGCAGAATGCCTGAACAGCATTTGCCGCAAGCTCGTTGCCATCTTTGGCAGCCGCGTCAAGGTCGCGGAAATCGGATGAGAGACCATTGCTCATACCGAAGACACCGGATTTCTTGTTGAGGATGTTGACGAGTTCAAAGACATCCTTGCCCTCTTTGCGGGCGATGTACTCAAGAACAGCGGGATCAATGTCGCCTGAGCGGGTGCCCATGATAAGGCCTTCAAGTGGGGTAAGGCCCATGGATGTGTCAACGCACTTTCCGTTCACGGTTGCGGAGACAGATGAGCCGTTGCCAAGATGGCAGACAATGACCTTGTGGTTGTTGGGATCAAGGTTGAGGAACTTCACAAGCTCCTTGGAGACAAAGCTGTGGGATGTTCCGTGGAAACCATAGCGGCGAACGTGATACTTCTCATACCACTCATGAGGCACAGCGTACATATATGCCTTAGGAGGCATAGCCATACCAAAAGTAGTGTCAAATACGGCGACGTTGGGCTTGCCGGGCATGAGCTTCATGCAGGCCTTGATACCGATGAGGTTTGCAGGATTGTGCAGGGGGCCAAGATCCTTTGCTTCATCGATAGTTGCGATGACTTCATCGTCAATGAGTACGGAAGAGGTGATCTTGTGTCCGCCGTGCAGGACGCGGTGACCGATGGCATCGACCTCATCCAGGCTCTTAAGTACGCCGGTCTCAGGATTCACAAGCCTGTCAAGAACGAGCTGAATGGCTTCTTCATGAGTAGGCATAGGGAAATCGCCGACCTCTTTCTCTCCGCCGGTGGGCTGATAGGTGAGACGTCCGTCAAGCGCGATCCTCTCGCAAAGACCCTTGGCGGAGACCTGCTCGGTCTCGGAATCTATCAGCTGATACTTCAAAGATGAGCTGCCGCAGTTGATAACCAGTATGTTCATAATGATCCTCCTGACTGTATTTGGACATAAAACTTATAAACATATTTTATAACCAACAATAAAAATTGTAAAGGCAGTTTTGAAGGGCAAAGCATATTTTATCCTAATAGCGTCTGTTCAGAAAATGATTTTTCAAAGCCATTAAGAACAGCTCATCAATTATGCTTTGGCCTTCCATGGGAGGCAACATTGTTTTTCGAGAACCTGCAGCCACAATAATCCTGTCTGTAGAGACCGTACTCCTCCGACAGCCTGATGGAGCGCAGATAACCGTCCTTTTTTTTAAAATCCGAAAAAAGATAAGGCACGCGGCAGCTTTCGGATACCTCGGCTCCTATCGCGTTCAAAGAGTCCGCGTCCTTTAATGGGCTGACGGATAGAGTGGTCGTAAAATAGTCCGCTCCGATCCTTGCCGCTTCCTGTCCCGCCGCCTCAAGTCTCAGCCTGTAGCAGCGCAGACAGCGGCTGCCCCTCTCAGGTTCATTCTCAAGACCGGCTGCCATCTCCTCGAACTTCTCAGGCTCATAAGGACCAGCGCTGAACTTTACCGGGTTAAGCGCGGGCTGTTCCGCCACGAGTCTTTCTAATTCTTTTTCCCTCTTTAGATACTCTGTCTCAGAGGAAATGTTCGGATTATAGTAAAACACAGTCACATGAAAATGATCCGTGAGCTGTTCAAGCACAGACGAGCTGCACGGGGCGCAGCAGCAATGAAGAAGGAGAGCAGGCTTTCTCCCCTCCTTCTCAAAGCTCTCGATCTCGCGTTCCATCTCGATACGATAATTCCTCTTTTTCTTGTTGTTTTGATTCATATCGTTCAATCATGGACCTTCCTGATGGAATCAATATTCGTTCCATTTCTTGTAAATATCATCGATGTCGATGGTCAGCCGGCGTATATCCTTGTTTGGCCGGTTTTTCATGCGAGGGATAAGTGAGATAAGGCGGCGTCCGGCAGCCATGAGAAGACCATAAAGGCTCTCCTCGCTCTCCTGCTCCTGTTTTGTCTGTCTTTCTATCGGTACGGGCTTTGTGATCTTGACAAACTGCCCTGCTGCCAGGTCGAATACAGTGCCGCTGGCCGGAGCCATTGCCTCATAACCCTTGTCCGTCAGTAGTTCAGCAAATGCCGTGCAGGATTCTTCTTCGCCGTGATTGACAAAGATCTGTGAGGGACGCTGTTCCGCAAATCCTTCTATCCAGTTGAGAAGGCCGTTCTGATCCGCGTGTCCGCTGATATTAGCCAGAAAATCTATCTCTGCATTGACCTCGATGTCTTCCCCGAAGAGCCGAACTGCTTTAGCTCCGTCATAAAGAGCCCTGCCCAAAGTCCCTTCCGCCTGATATCCTGCGAAAAGTATCAGGCATTCCTTCCGCCACAGATTATGCTTCAGATGGTGCCGAATACGTCCGGCATCGCACATGCCGCTGGCAGATATGATGACCTTTGGTTCAGGGTCCGAGTTTATGGCTCTTGATTCTTCGGAGGTTACGCTAACCTCAAGGCCAGGGAACCACAGCGGATTAACCCCCTTGTCGAGAAAGGCTTTTGTCTCATCATCAAAAAACGTGTGGTCACACTGAAGGAATATTCCCGTGGCTTCATTGGCCAGAGGGCTGTCGATGATGACACGGAAGCCATCGTGCCCATGGACCAGCTTCTCTGCCTTGATCTTCCTGATAAAAAACAGAAGCTCCTGTGTCCTGCCGACCGCAAAGGCTGGAATGACTACATTGCCGCCTCTGTCTAATGTTTTTTGTATGCAGTAGGTGAGCTGAGTGACGAAGCTGTAGCCGGGGTGCAGCTCTTCATGAAGCCTGTTGCCGTAGGTGGACTCAACCATGACATAGTCGGCTGCGGCAGTAGGTTTGGGATCGTTCAGAAGAGGCTGGTTTTTGTTGCCGATGTCCCCAGAGAAGACCATCTTCTTTGTCATATCGCCTTCTGTCATCCACACTTCAATGGAGGAAGATCCCAGAAGATGCCCTATGTCGGTAAACCTTATGTCGATTCCATCAAGGATCTGAACCCTGCGGTCGTAAGGCTGAGGTATGAAACGCTTGGCAGCAGCTTCAGCATCCTCTATAGTGTAGACAGGCTCTATAATAGGAGCTCCTGACCTTGCAGCCTTTCTGTTCCTCCATTCAGTCTCCTGCATCTGTATATGCGCCGAGTCTTTTAACATGATGTCGCAGAGCGAACAGGTCACTTCGGTGGCATATATATTTCCCTTGAACCCGTTTTTAACAAGCCAGGGAATCATGCCGGAGTGATCTATATGCGCATGAGTGAGCAGAACAGCCTCCAGCTCTTGGATCGGCACCGGGATAGGGACGTTCTCATATGTGTCACGGCCTTGCTCCATACCGCAGTCGACAAGGACATGGTGTCCGTTCACCTCCAGCAGAGTGCAGCTGCCTGTGACCTCATGGGCTGCTCCGATAAATGTGATATACATTCTTTGTGGTCCTCCTTTCCTGCGGCATATGTAATTGACCACAAACAGCCGCACAGGGTTGAAGAAAACGCCGTCAGGCTATCTGACCATTGCATATACAGCCGATGATACGCTATACTGTACGTTAATGACCAGCTTCCGATTAATGATGATCGATGCCAATGGAGGCAAATATGATTTCTCTCTTAATAGTTGATCAAAAAGATTTTACCACAAAACTCTTCGGACAAGACATGTTCGATGGCTTTGAGATAAAAGAAGCCGTATTTATCACAACCTTTCGAACAGAAATAAGCTCTGACGTACCTGAACAGAACAGCCCGGTAACATGGGAAACAGTACGTCCGGTTGCTTATCGGATACTGCAGGGGTCCAACCTGCCGAAGAAGTTTCACGTAGTACTGAAACTGTCAGCAGCCAACACTTTCAAAACTCTTGAGTCCTTCGGCATTTATGCAGAAGACAAAACACTGCCTTCGTTCTTTATAAACATTATCTACGAAAGGGAGAAGCTTCACATAGTGACTGGCTGTTCTAAACCCTCCTTCACGCTCGACCGGAGTCTGGATGACGCTTGGGACGTCACTGTAAAGAAATATCTCCGTCACAAGCGGATCGATATCGAGGCAGAATAAATATCTGTGAAGATCTGCGATTTACGGCCGCGTGAACTATCATATACAGAACCAGAATACCACGCCGTCATCCCTGTTTTCTGCCCCGCAGCTTCCTCCGTGCGTTTCAGCTATAGCCTTGACTATAGAGAGACCTATGCCGCTGCCCCCATATTTTCTGGAATGGGATCTGTCGACCTTAAAGAATTTGTCCCATATCCTGCCGAGATCTTCATCCGGTATATGGCTGCCGGAATTATATACTTCCACCCGCGCATGCTTTCCGGCCGAGGCAGCATTCGTTTCCTCATGATGATGACTGTCCTCATGAACCTCTGCGGCCGAGGACCTGAGAACGGATCCGTCGTCAGACGTGCCGGTAAAGGAAGGCCTTGCATCTGGCGGCGTATGGCATGCGGCGGCATCAGGAAGAGAAGTCACAGGTGAAGCTTTGATAACTATCACGCCGGGGTCGCTCACATGGTGGCAGGCATTGCTGATGAAGTTCTGCATAATCTCTTCTATCATGATGTAGTCGGCATTGATCGTCAGTTCCTCCGGGGCGTCAAGCCTTACTTCAACCTTCCTGTCACCGCAGAGCACCGATGCGGACTGAACCGCGCCATGCAGCAATTCGGTGAGATTGAAATCAACCCTGTCAAGGCTGATTATACCGGACTCTATCTCTCCGAGATTCAACAGCCTGTGGACAATTGCATTCATCTTGACGGCTTCATCGATGATGACGTCGCAATAATAATCACGGCTCTCAAGGTCATCGTTTATGCCCTCTTTTAGGCCTTCGGCATAACCCTGGATAAGGGCTATGGGTGTTTTAAGCTCATGGGACACATTCGACACGAATTCTCTTCTTCTTATGTCTATGAGTTCCTTCTCGTGAATATCCTTTTCAAGCTGTTCATTTGCGGCTCTGAGCTCATTTATTACCATCCGCAGCGTCTTTGACATATGGTTCATGCTCGAACCAAGATGCCCTATCTCATCCTTCCTGTCGCCTCTGTACCTGACGTTGAAATTCTGATTCGCCATCTGTTCCGACAGATGAGCCAGCTGCTTGATCGGATTCGTCAGCGAACCCGTGACAAAAAAGACGATAATTCCTCCGATTATGGCTGCCAGAAGTCCTACAAAAGTAAAGAAGCGGTTGGTGAGGATGACGTTTTCGCTGATGCTTTCAAGGGGAGTTGACAGTATGTAGAAGAAGCAATCCTCCACGCTTCCGACGCATTCCATCTGATTGCCTATCCTCAAGTCGAGGACTTCGTAAAGCCTGTAATCCTCTCCTTTCTCGTAAATCTTGGCGCCCTGGATCTCTCCTCCTTGTTCATAGATATCAAGCCTCTCAAAAGATCCCGGAACATTGAAAAAATCGCTGGATACGAGTATGTTGCCAAAGCCGTCCTGGGAGCTGTCGAACACCATGACCTGGACGTTAGCTATACGACAGCCCCTCTCGATCCTGGATTTGTCATCGATCAGAAAACCATTCTCTACAAATTCGACGATGTAGCTCCTTAGCTCAAGAAGACGGCTCTTTTTTTTGCTGATCACGTAGCTTTCAAGAAGGGATTGGTTTACAAGGTTTATGGCTATGATGACGCCGATGATGATGCCGACGAAGATCAAAGTGAACTTCAGGCGTATAGAACGCTTCATCATTGGTCGGCCTCAAATTTGTAGCCCATACCCCAGACGGTCTTGATATAATCACCCTTTGACCCTATCTTGCTGCGGAGCTTCTTGACATGGGTGTCAATAGTCCTGGCATCGCCAAAATAATTATAATTCCATACATTGTTCAGTATGGTCTCTCTGGATAATGCCAGACCTTGATTCTCGATAAAATAAGTGAGGAGTTCAAATTCCTTAAAGCTCAGCTCAACAGGTTTGCCGTCGACTTCAACTGTATGCGCAGCCTTGTTCACCACTATGCCTCCGGCTGAAATAGTATCATTCTTCTCCCCGATGGAGCGCCTCAATATGGCTTCGACCCTGGCCACAAGGATCTTCGGACTGAAAGGCTTTGTGATGTATTCGTCGACGCCAAGCTCAAAGCCCTTCAGTTCATCTCGCTCATCTGACTTTGCGGTGAGCATGATGACGGGCACCTGAGAATATTTTCTAACTGTCTCAAGCACCTCCCAGCCATCCATCTTAGGCATCATCACATCAAGTATGATGAGCTTGATGTTCTTGTCGTCAAAGAATATCTTTATGGCTTCCTCACCATCTTCAGCTTCGACAACAACAAAGTCTTTTCGGACAAGGAAGTCTCTTACCAGCTTACGCATCCTGTCTTCGTCATCTACAACAAGTATCTTTAATTTTTCCATAAAGAATCTCCTGACTAAATCACACAGTTCGGATCGTTATCTTCTCAATGACCAGATCATTGACAGGCTTATCATTGCTGTCAGTCTCAACGGAATCAGCAGCCTCAATTATATCCATGCCCTCAACCACCTGACCGAATACTGTATGCTGGCAGTAAAGCCAGTATGCTCCTCCGACGGATGCATAGTTATTGCGGCATTGCTTGCTCATCTTGCTGTAGTCGATATCGATGCCGTAATTGGTCTTGTAGGACTGTGCCACCTGCTCAAGCTGTGAATAGCTCACCACGTCTTTGCATGTCACTATAAAGAACTGGCTGCCGTTTGTGTTCTTGCCGCTGTTTGCCATGCACAAGGAGCCGTTGACAGGGAAGAGGTCAGCTGAGATCTCATCCTCAAAAGCTCCTCCAAATACGCTTTCCCCGCCCCTTCCGGTGCCTGTGGGATCACCGCCTTGAAGCATGAAATCCTCAATAACTCTGTGGAACGTGACTCCATCATAGTAGCCTTGCTTTGAAAGCTGTACAAAGTTCTCGACAGCCTTTGGCGCCTGATCAGGGAAAAGAAGAATGGTGACCTTTCCCATTCCGGTTATCTCCATGTCCGCGACAATGTCACCTGTCTGAACATCTCTTAACTGGTTGACGGTCTTTTGAATGTCCTTGCTGCCGTCCTTGTCCGTATTAGCCTTTTCCGAATTGGTATCCGCAGCATCAGCCATATCTGTTTTTGAAGAATCTGATGCTGAGGCGGAGTTGTCAGAGCCGGCATCTTTGACAGACGCGGTCGAGGTCGATCCGTTATTTGATGTGGTGGCTTTTGTGCCGGTTCCTGACGCACAGGCAGAAAATGATATCATGGCGGCACACAGAGTGGCGATAAAAATCCTTCCCTTAATTCCCTCAATCTTCTTTTTCATTTCTTTCTCCATTCCTACTGACTATTTTAATGGCTTATCTGTCAAATGAATGCCCGAGTAAACCTACATGCCGAGTTTGGCACAACCTTACATTGAAAGTCGGCCCCGTGCTTGCACTCCCGCCACGCTCAACCTGTATTCGCACTTTCCGCCCGCTGCGCGGACCCATGCTCATACCGGTTGTCCTTCGGTGACCGCACTCATCCGAAAGCAAGCTTTCCTCTGTGTGCGTTCGCCTCAGGGACTTATATAGTAGAATCAGGCAAAATGCTTTGATAGTGTACAGACAGGCATCGGGTAAGCGCCTCAACCATGAAGATGGGAAAAGTATAGCTTGTTGAAGGCCGACAATGCCTCCTGTATGTCACTATGATAACACTAATCTGTTTCTTCTTCCACTATTTCAAGAGCATTATATTATAATCTTTACGCAATTATATCCCTGCTGTTCTGTAAATGAAATTAATGTCGCAATTATTTCTCATTATATCCGCCAGCTTATCGTATTCCGCCTGCTTTCGATGTCTCAGACTCTCTTCAAAATGTAATGAGGGAGACCTCAGCCCTTTTTCAGCGAAGAGTTTGTTACAAAAGGCTTCGAGAAATTGTTCTGAATCAAATAAGCCATGCATATATGTACCGGCAACCTTACCGACACAGCAGCCGTCATGACTGCCGTCGGAAAGAATAATAAAGCAGCTGCCGGAAAAAAGCCTTGTGACGCCCATATGGATCTCGTACCCGGTCACGGCCATGCCCGGCAAAGACCATACTCCGTCGCCCATACCGCCGGTAATGCCATGGGAACGCTCTGTGATCTTATGTTTTTCAAATACAGTTTCTACAGGGAGCAGCCCCAGGCCTTTCTCAAACAGACCGTCGGCAGACTCAGTGGCGTAGGGATCTGAAAGTGTCTGTCCGAGCATCTGATAGCCTCCGCAGATGCCAAGAACATAGCCGCCTGCGGAAGCGTGTTCTTGGATCATTTCTCCCAGGCCACATGATCTCAACCATAGCAGGTCGCCTATGGCATTCTTGGTTCCGGGTATGATGACCATGTCCGGCTCACCGAATTCTTTTGCTGAGCGCACATATCGGAGTGAGATTCCATTCGCGCGTTCCAGAGGCGCGAAATCAGTGAAATTACTTATGTGCGGCAGCCTGATCACAGCAATATCAATGATCGACCTTTCTTTTTTTGATATAAGTCTCTCAGCCAAACTATCCTCTTCATCTATGTCCAGTTCAGTAAACGGCATGACTCCAAGCACAGGAACAGGGCATATAGCGGAGAGCATGTCAAAGCCCGGTTCCAGAATGGAACGGTCGCCCCTGAATTTATTTATTATGAGACCCTTTATCCTTTTCCTTTCATGTGGTTCAAGCAGTGCCCAGGTGCCGTAAAGCTGAGCAAAGACGCCCCCTCTGTCGATATCTCCTATCAACAGAACCGGAGTATCTATCATATCCGCAAGCCCCATGTTGACGATGTCATTTTCCCTCAGATTGATCTCTGCCGGACTGCCCGCGCCTTCGACCACTATCACGTCATAGCGTTCCTCAAGCTTCCGAAACGCCGACATGATATCAGGTATGAACTCTTGTTTCCTCCGATAGTATTCCTTCGCCCTCATGTTTGCCACAGGTTTCCCGTTGACAACGACCTGAGAAAATGTGTCTCCCATGGGCTTCAAAAGTATTGGATTCATCTCAACTGAAGGTTCTATGCCGGCGGCCTCGGCCTGCATAGCCTGTGCGCGGCCTATCTCTAATCCATCGGGAGTCACATAGGAATTCAGGGCCATATTCTGTGACTTAAATGGGGCGCAGCTGTAACCGTCCTGTTTCAGCACCCGAAGGAGGGCGGCTGTGAGCACACTTTTACCGACGCTGCTCATAGTGCCTTGAAGCATTATCTTTTTTGCCATGCCTTCTCCTGAACCGTGTTTTGTTTTACCGGTTTGTCTGACAGATGACGCCCCGCATACTAAGAACGTCATCGTCAGCTATATCGCATCTTGGAATGTCTTCATCGAGTTTCTATTTCAACGAGAGCCTTTTTAATCGAGGATCTTTTTTATGAGCAAAATGAGACGGTCATTTTCTTCTTTCTTACGGATGGCTATCCGATAGTGGAAAGCGGAAGCGCCTATTCCGCGATAATTATTGCAATCTCTTATCAAGATACCGGATGAAAGCAGCGGCTTGTAAAGCTCCTTGCTGCTCTCAAAAAAAAGAAAATCAGCCGTCCCTGCAGTCACCTTAAAACCCATGCCTGATAGCAGCTGCGACAGCCTTTGTCTCTCATCATTAAGATAAGCTATAGCTTCTTCCAGATAATGCTTCGCTTCAAGAGCCTTTATTCCGGCTGCCTGGGCTATGGTTGAGACGTTCCACATCGGAAGCATGTCCTTTATTATCCCTTTCAGCTCTCTGTCTGCTGTCATGCCATAGCCTAACCGGAGACCAGGTATGGCGTAGATTTTTGTGAAGGAATCCACCACTACCAGCTTGGGATTGTACTTTAGGACTGAGCGGAGAGTCATTGATTCATAATCAGCCAAGAAACGCAGGAAGCTCTCGTCTATGACAAGCCATGTGTCACCCTCTTCAGCGGCTTTCAATGCTTTATCCATGAATGATCTGTCCAAAAGCACGCCTGTGGGATTCACCGGGTTGCACAAGAACGCTATATCAACGTTCTCTATTGCTTGAAGGAACGCTCCTTCATCGGAAGTGAAAGTACATTCGGCGTTGTTTGCTTCAAGGCAGCGTTCATATTCTGAAAAAGCCGGCGTCAGTATCAACCCTTTTTTCGGAGAGACAGCTTTGACAAGACAGCAGATGAATTCGGCAGCCCCGTTCGTGCATATTATCATGTCCTGACTAAGGCCGTCCCTGGATGCTATAGCGGCTCTCAGCCGGACGCAATCAGGATCGGGATAGGCTGTCAGAAATCTCTCGGTATTGCTGAAGAGAGACAGGACTGTGTCAGGAGGCCCCAGAGGATTCCCGTTTACGGAAAAATCAAGTACGATATCATTTCTGTATATATCGCCGCCATGAGAGTATTTTGTCATGTTTTCATTCAAACCATGCATTTTTGAGTTTATGCTTCCTCTTATGAAATAATTCAGCACTCCACGATAACTGTAAAATACAGGACGAAGTGCTAGCGCTACAGACGCATTGACGTATAATATCAGTTATCTTGGCGCGGACAAGGTGCGCAGCGCCTCTGACCGCCCCACAGAGTGGAATGCGCAGTATCCCGGATATGGGGGCTGAATAGTTTAACTTTTATCGGATTTCGCGCCGTGTATAACTGAAGGACATGTCCGGGATCACCTCAGGAGAGAGAGCCCTGTAGGGTAGATCAGCATTCCAAGAAAGACGATCAGCCTAATGACAATGATGAAAACCAGCATCATCCATGATGCAGTCAGCATGAGCTTGTTTGCCCTTGTTATATCTTCCTTTTCCGGTGCTTTCAGCGCGTCTCCAAGCTCAGGCTTATGCGTGAGTATTCCTTCATATGAAATGAATCCGGCAAGCCTGATCCCCAATGCACCGGCGCATACGGACTCTGTCTGAGCAGAGTTCGGGCTGTCATGAAGCCTGGCATCCCTTCTGTATATCCTCCTGGCATTTTCGCGGTCGAAGCCCTGAACTCCGGCAGACAGCATTAACAGCCAGGCTGAGAGCCTTGCAGGTATATAGTTCATGATATCGTCAGCAAGAGCCGCTGCCCTGCCAAAGTAATAATACTTCTCATTTCTGTATGCTATCATCGAGTCAAGCGTATTTACTGCTTTATATATATATCCGAAAACCACGCCGCCAAGCATAAGGTAAAACAGCGGCGCGATCTCACCATCATTTGTATTTTCAGCGATCGTCTCTACCGCAGCGCGTATTATATCCTCTTCGTCTAGACAATCAGTGTCTCTTCCGACTATCATTGACAGAGAGTTTCTTGCCTCGGGAAGGTTTCGTCTGGTCAGCGCATTGTAAACCCGTCCGCTTTCAACAGTGAGGTCCTTAGCTGAAAGAATCGACCAGCACATCAGTGCCTCCACCGCTATGAGCAGCGGCCTGTTTATAGCCCTGAACAAAAAGATAAGCAGAAAAGGAACAATGCCGCTAATAACGACTACTAATGTCGCTGTCATTGTACCACGTCTCAGATCTCCGCTTGTACTGTCGTTTTTTCTTCTGAGCTTATTTTCTAAGAAAGTGATCAGACACCCTATCAGCCTGACAGGATGAAACGAAAAAACAGGATCTCCGACCAGAAGATCCAACAGAAATCCTATTAATATGGCTATAGTCGTATCCAGAAACCAGTACAAAGCCGGACACTCCTCTCCCAGATTGATTCTAATACTGAAGATGTCAATATGAAGGTTTTCTCAACGCCATATGGTCATGCATACGAAGCATTACTGATATGGCTGCAGAAAACCGTATTTTTCTGCCTGTTCATTGCCCAAGCCTCGGGCTGCTGCGCATCCTTCGAGGTGCTGAGCATCCCTCGAGGTGCTATATGATTACAAATATGGCTATGCTTTTATACCGTAGAGCAAAGCGTTAACAATTGCTGCCGCGACCGTGCTGCCGCCTTTTCTCCCCCTTGCGGCTATATAAGGAAGACCGCTGCGCATCAGCATTTCTTTGGAGGCGACCACATTAACAAAACCGACTGGGACTCCTATCACAGCGGAAGGCTCAAACATCCCGTCCCTGAACAGCTCGCAGACCCGGATAAGAGCAGTTGGCGCGTTGCCTATGACAACCAGCGGATGTCTGCCTAAAGCCGCCCCTTTTTCCATGCTCACTATGGCTCTTGTGACTCCGCGTTTGCGGGCTTCTTCCGACACATCCGGGTCAGCCATAAAACAATGGAGGTTTCCTCCGAAATCCCCGAGCTTTTTCCGGTTGATGCCGGACATTGCCATCCTCGTGTCAGTAATAATATCCTCTCCGTTAAGGATGGCTCTTCGAATAATACCTACTACTCCATCCGAGAAGCAAAGATTATCAGCATAGTCAAAATCGGCAGTGGCATGGATCGTGCGTAGGATTATGGATTCCAGCTCAGGGTCAAGATCTCTGTGTAGCTCCGAACGGATTATCTCGAAACTCCTCCTTTCTATATCCTGCGGTGAAACCATCTCCAGATCATTGTTATACAAGTTGTTTCTCGAGGATTTAATATCAGCTTGTAACATCATGTCTTTTTTTCCCTTGATGATCATCTTGGTTTTTGCTGCATTTTGCTTCTTCAGCCTTTCATCTCACTTAAAAAGCGGCAGCTGCCCGAACGAACCTTTTTGCTGCTTCTTTGTTTGCCGAAAGCGGTATGTGAGGAAAGCCTGCGTAAAGATTCGGCATGGAATATCCGGTTTTCCAGGAAGCTGAATTAGAAGCCTTTGTGGCAGTAAAGGATGCTCCCGAAGCCGTGCTGTCCCAGTAGTGGAACTCATGTCCTTTTAAGACATCTCCCTTCGCTGAAAGCAGACCCTCAGCTTCCGGTCTTATAGTAACATATCCAAAATGTTTCAGCCTGTCACCTCTTTTACATACTCCATGTATGACGCCAGCCATAGGATATAATGAACCATCCAAGGCTTCGATTTCATCATGAAGTACCATGAAGCCCCCGCACTCAGCTATAGTCGGCAATCCGTGACTGATCGCCTCATTTAGCTGACAAAGAAACTCAGTGTTAGAGGAAAGGCTTTTGGCATAAACCTCCGGGTAGCCTCCCGGCAATATCAGGCCGCAGACATCCTTCGGGATCGTATCACCGCGCAGCGGAGAAAAATAAACAAGCTCACAGCCTAGCTCTTCAAGGATAAGGGCATCCTGAGGATAAAAGAAACAAAACGCGGGATCCTTTGCGACAGCGATCCGCGGCTTCTCAATTCCTGTCTCGCAGCCGGAGGATAGACCTTTAATGTGGTTAGTCAATGGTGCTGCCATGCTTGCCAGGTCAAACAAACCGTCTATATCGACTGTATGAACGATGAACTCATGCAATGTTCGTATTTTTCCGGCAAGCTCAGCATGTTCGGACGGACTGTCATCAGGGATCATAAGTCCAAGATGGCGGCTGTTTATACTTATATCAGGATTTCGGGGCAGGTATCCCAAAGGTATTATACCAAGAGAACGTGTGGCTTTTTCTGCTTCCTGATACAAACTTTTTGACATACGGTTAAATATTACGCCCCGAATAAAGCTGTCTTTCTGCTCGCTATCGGAAAAACCCTTCGGTTTATAATTGAGAAAGCCCTCCAGCACAGCTATGGATGAAGATCCCATGCCGGCAGCGTCCACTATTATAACCACGGGGGTCATTGTGTCTTTAGCAACCTGATATGAGCTGCACAGTGACGAAAAGCCTATGCCGTCATAATAGCCCATTACCCCTTCCATGACAGAGATATCAGTGTTTTTTGACATGATAGCAGCGAAACCACAGAGCTCGTCCTTATTATAAAACCAGGGATCGAGATTATATGAGGGTATGCCAAGAACGCTGCGATGAAACATCGGGTCTATATAATCCGGGCCACATTTAAAAGAACCCACTCTAAGTCCTTTAGCCTTCAGCGCCGCTAAGATCCCGCAGACAATGGTCGTCTTGCCGCAGCCGGAGGCCATGCCCGCTATCATCAACCTCCTTTTCTCTATGTTTTGTCCGCAATCAGTTGTTCTCTTAATATACATTTTTTCGTATACTGTTCTTTCTCTTGTTCCGCAAAAATCACATGTCAAAACTTCTTACGGGATTGCTCAGCAGCATCACATATCAGGTGTATCAACGCCTGCGTCCGGTTATAAGCCAGATAGGGTTCTGGGCTATTATCATATGGCCGGCGCCGGCCTTTTTTGTCGATGAAACCGCAATGTGGATCATCTCCGGCTGCATTTCCAGTTCTTCAAGAATGGCTATGCCGGCTGTGGCTGTCTCTATGGTAATGGCCGTCATGGCGATACGTACCTTATCATTCATTTGTACAATGGAACGCAGGATGCCGCCCAGATCTCCGCCGCTTCCGCCGACAAAGGCTACATCAGGGACAGGCAGGCCTTCAAAAGCGCCCGGAGCTTCTTTGTTAACGATGCTTATGTTGTGAAGTCCGAATATTTCCTCATTTTTCTTAATAAGCTTAACGGCTTCAGGAGATCTTTCAATCGCATACACTGCGCCATGAGGAGAACTGAGAGCCAGCTCAACAGTGACTGAGCCAGTGCCCGCGCCGACATCATATATGGTCTCGCCGTCCATGATAGACAGACGGCTGATGGCAAGCGCACGTATCTCCCTTTTTGTCATAGGTGTGTTGCCCCTTGCAAATAGGTCATCAGGAATTCCAGGGTAAGGAAAATAAGCAGGATGATCATTCAGTATGAAACATACCGACAGCGGTTTTATGCTTTTTCTGTAGAATGAATCGACTGTCCCTGTCAGTATACGCTCTTCGGGAAGCGATAGCTCTTCACCTATTACCATCTTGCAGCTGCCAAGTCCTGCCCGGACCAATCCACCGAGCCATTCCTTCATATCAGGAGCACAGAGTATGAAAACCTTTCTATGAAGGCTTACGGCATGTATGAGGTTGTCGTCCCTTCCGTGAAGGCTGACTATCAGTGCGTCCTCCCACGAAATCCCGCTCTTTGCGGAGAGAATCGACATGCTGGAAATACCGGGCATTATCTCCGGACGAAGGTCTTCGATCAGAGGCAGCAAAGCCTTGCAACCTGAATAAAAGCCGGTGTCACCGGAGAAGAGCACGGCGATGAGTTCTTCTTCACAGCTACGCAATTCCCGTTCGATCTCCCTGCTATTGAGCAGCTCAGCTTTTCTGGACGAAGGATTGAGCTCGGCAAATCTGTCAAGGATCGATTTAGCGCCGATCAGCAATCCTGCTTTTTCTATGATCCGCTTCGAGTCTCCTGTTAAAAATCCGGCTGAACCGGGTCCGGTCCCTATGAGCACAATTTTCTTCATTCTTATCCCTTTTTCTATCATAATTGCTGGTCTTTCTTTATATCTTCAAATCTATTTTCTGTGAAATCGGCTTAAATCTTATGTTTATTCCAAAGCATTATTATCTCTTTCTTTGCTTCCTCAATATTAATGCCGCCCGAGTCCTGTGGACGCGCTATGGTGACCACTTCTATTCCGGCTTTTTGTGCTGCTGATAGTTTCTCATTCATGCCACCTTCTTTTCCGGTCTCTTTAGTGACAAGAAATGAAGCATTGAAATGATGGATGCATGCTATGTTCATTTCCTCAGTAAATGGACCCTCCGCCGCTATGATATTACTTCTTTTTATGCCGCATGTCAGACAGCTTTGTATTGAATCCATTAAAGGAAGAACCCTTACACATAGCCTGCCCAGAGGTTCATTCTCGTTATTTTTTCTTAAAAATTCTTTGCAGAATATGTCAATCTGCCGGCTTCCGATCGTCAGGAAAACATTCCCGTTTTTTGTTCTGAGATACTGTGCCGCTTCGGCAACATTTTTTGTTCTGGTGATATATCCGCCCTCAGGAAGAGACTGTTGTGGACGCCGGACTCTCAACAGGATTGTATCCGTCTGAGAGCAGCAAAGCTTAACTGCCCTGCTTACCTCTTCGGCATAGGGATGCGTAGCATCTATAACAGCGACTGGTTTGATCTCAATGATCTCTTTCATGATGGCAGCTTCATCAAGACGGCCAGCGTGCAGGATAAGACCAGTTGTTCCGTCATCAGATTCAATGATCCCTGATTCACGAAGGATATTTGCGCCATACTCCGTTGCCGTGTACACCTTGACGGGAATAGCATTGTCCGACATGAAAACAGATAATTCCCGTCCTTCTGTGGTTCCGGCAAAGAGCATGAACCTACATCTTTCTATATTGCCGCACACCGATTTGGGATCCTTTCCAATTACAGGACATTTTCTTTCCTGTAATTATTTGAGCTCGTATCATAACCTCTCGGAGTGACCATCCGGTCCTCAACGCTTCGGGTAGATGATGATCCGATAAAAACGGTGGTGAACATATCTACCTCAGTTTCACGAAGCTCCATTAAAGACATAAGCTCACAGCTTTCACCAGGCCGCCCAACGTTTATGGCTATTCCGCAGACGCAGGAAGGGTCAAGAAACTTGAGGAGAACATCACAAGCTCGTTTTAGGTGTCCTTTGCGATGCCTGCTGCCTGGGTTATAAAGCACTATTGCAAAATCACCTCTCGCAGCCATTTCCAATCGTTTTTCAATAACTGTCCAGTCAGTCAGTCTGTCGCTCAGCGAAATAACCGCAAAATCATTCGAGAGGGGAGCGCCCAGCAAAGCGGCTCCGCTGGCGGCTGCAGTTACGCCGGCGACAAGTCTTATCTTCACTCCTGGATACTGCGGTGCAAGCTCGAGGACCGGGGCGGCCATTCCGTATATACCCGGATCACCTGAGCATACTAAGGCAGTGATCCTTCCTGCGGCTGCCGTCTCAAGAGCCAGTTTACACCTTTCTATCTCCTGGGTCATTCCGGTCGAGAGATATTCTTTTTCCGGATACTCACTTATGACTATTTCATTGTACACATGATAACCAACGATGACCTCAGCCGACCTGAGAGCAGCCGCTGCCTCCCTGGTCATGGAATCGAAACCTCCTGGTCCTATACCAACGACCCATAGCAGATTGCCTGAGGCATTATCGCAAGGTATCATTCCCTCATGGCCGGCCTTTGCTGTTATTTCAGTTTTCTTCTTCATCATGATAAGGTCTGCTCTCTTTATTATTCATGGCATCACATGCTTTATAAAGCAGATTGTGGGTACACACAACGTGGAGTAATCCACAGAGCGTTATATGCATGGTGTTGCCGGCTG
Organism: uncultured Lachnospiraceae bacterium; assembly: GCA_902770965.1. Lineage (GTDB taxonomy): Bacteria > Bacillota > Clostridia > Lachnospirales > Lachnospiraceae > RUG11623. The sequence continues at coordinate 98,131 of CACXUY010000004.1, forward strand.
CCCCGCAGGCGTTTTATTAGAAACTGATTTTCAATCGAGCTTCTGCCGCAGCAACAGTCACCCCGTTGAAAACCTTTTTTGAAATGATGAGTTTACTGTCTTTTCCGGCCGCGGCAACGGCGGCTCGCTCACAAACATTATCGACACCGAGAGTCCTGGTGACAAATTCAGATGACGAGAAGCAGCCTTCTTGTTCCTTCAGCTCTGTTACAGTATAGAACCTAAGGTTGATGTTAGCCTTATCAACATATGAGAGCAAGCCTCCCTCATCCTTTTTTATATCGCATGTGGCTATACCGGCCACAGAAAGTCCTGACAAACCAGTGTCATAAAAAAAACGGTGCACCGCTTTTTCTATCATTTCTTCAGAAATGCCCCTGCGGCATCCAATGCCGAGCCAGATTGCACGGGGTATCAGGAAAAGCGTCTTTTTAAATGGCTCTCTGTTTGTGAATATTGTTACATAGATGCCAAGCTCAGGCACCTGGCCTCTGTCGATGGAAATATTGTATGCCGAACCACTCTTCATACACGCTGTACCGTCTGTTACAGAAAAGAGCTCGAGAGATCCCGGAAGGATTCCATTTATCGGATAATCCGTAGCAAAACCGACCCTCCGTCCGGCAATGATCAAGGCAGATACTTCCTTGCAAAGCTCCTTCGGAGTGCTTGACAAAGAGTTGTCATCCGCGAAAAGATCGACAGCAAAAAGTCCATCTTCATCGGTTGCGGTAGTGATGATCGGCAAAGCTCCTATCATTCCTGCCATTTTCTTCGCAAGCCTGTTTGCCCCTCCGATATGACCGGATAGAATTGGAATACAGTATAAACCTGAGCAATCTACGCAGATCACTGCCGGGTCATGATATTTATCTCTGACATATGGAGCTACAGCTCTGACAGCTATGCCGACAGCACCTATGAAAACAATGGCGTCAGCCATCGAAAATGCTTTACGAGTCCACTCCGAAAGGCTTTCCGATATAACAGAGGTATTACACAGAGCGGTTTTGCTTTCTGTGCGTTCTGCCTTATCGTATGTATGTTTTATCCAATTGCGAACCGTATGTCCATATGACATCAGCTCATTCGAAAGGCGGCTTCCGATCAGCGATCCAGCCCCGGTGAAGCTTACTATCCATATATTCAATTACATCAATCCTCTGTCGTGCGGCTGGTTTTACGATATCCGGTTTCAAAGTCTGGTGCGTATAATCTGGACCGATCATATACACGAGCCCCTATGACATCACCGACTATAATTAGTGCCGTCTTTGATATCCCCGCTTTCAAGAGAGTTTCCTCAAGATCTTTCAATCGACAATACAACACCTTTTCATCTGGCCATGTTGCCTTGTAGACCACAGCCGTGGGCGTATAGTCGGAAAAACCTTCGGTCCGGAGCTCTTCAGTAACCTTAGCTGCGTTACTGCTGCTAAGGAAATAGACTATGGTTGAACCCTTCGGCATCGGAGTTCTGCCCGGAGTTCTGGTGATAATGACTTTCTGCGAAATACCGGGCAGCGTATATTCCAGATTCAGTGACGAGGCAGCTCCGCAAAAAGAACTCACTCCGGGGCAGCTTTCATAAGGGATATTCAGCCTGTCAAGTTCATCCATCTGCTCCTTTACGGCTCCAAACAGGCTGGGATCGCCAGTATGCAGACGGACGAGCATTTTTTCTTCCCTCTCGCTGTCAGAAATGATATTTATGATCTCATTAAACGTAAGTTGAGAACTGTCATATACGCTGCAATCTGATTTGCAATATTCCAACAGCTCAGGATTGACCAGTGAACCGGCATATATCACTACATCAGCATTTTGAAGCAGCTTCATACCTCTAACCGTGATGAGGTCTTTTGCGCCAGGACCGGCGCCAACAAAATATAACATGTTTTCTCCGTCCAAGGTATTATCTGTAAGGATTATACTTTACCCTGATGATTCTTTATTATCTGAATCATCTCATCCGCAAGACTTGTCTTACCGAGACATTTTCTGTCATTAGCAAATACAACAGCAGCTATCTTCATTTTCGATCCGGCTCTTAATGACAATCGTCTTTCAATCCGCTCCATTAGGATGTCCATGAATGGATATAGCAGATCTTTGTTTCTTAATATGGCAATGGCTTCCTCTGTGGTTGCGCAATCGAGCATACTTATCGCCGTTTCTCTGTCAGAACCGGCGAGCAACGCACAACAGCAGAATATCTCCTGTCTTCCGTCTGCCACCTTTGAGTGGGTGTTCATAATGCCTGAAGCCAACTTACACATTTTACCAATATGCCCGCAAAGAAGCAGCCCTTCAGCGCCTATGCCGCAAGCAATATCTATTGCCTGGCCAATGAAATTACTGCACATGACTGCTTTTTCAGCATCAAGCCCCAGCTCTTTCTGTATGAAATCTATGCCGTAATTTCCGGGTGTCGCCACCAGATATCCGCCATCTTCCAAGTACCTCTGTCTAAGCTGCAGCTTGAATGTCTCAACTATAGCTTTATCGCTCATGGGTTCAACGATCCCTGTTGTTCCGAGGACAGAAAGACCCCCTTCAATACCCAGCCGCGGGTTGAAGGTTCTTGCCGCTGCTTCCCTGCCCCCCGGTATTGAGATCGTTACCTTAAGGCAGCCATCAAAATCCGTCCTCAGCATTTCTTTGAGAACAGCTTCTTCTATCATCTTTCTTGGGACAGAATTTATCGCGGCAGAACCTATTGGCTGATCCAAGCCAATTTTTGTGACATGGCCTATCCCATCTCCACCTTCAATTATCACCTTGGATCCAAAAGGACTATCGTTCGAGGGCCTGAATGCTTCAGTAAAAGAGCATATGAGCATCCCATCTGTTATGTCAGGGTCATCACCGGCATATTTTCTTATTGAACATCTTACTCCCGTGTCCAGAACCTCTGTACTCTCCACCTCGAGGATTATTTCATTGCCTCCTGGTAACGTTACATTGATATTCCTGCTTCGCTCACCCGATAAAAGCATACGTGCGGCAGCAGCAGAAGCGGCGGCAGCGCAAGTGCCGGTAGTGACACCTTTCCTAAGCTTTTTTGAGCCTTTGAAAACGAAAGAGTCCAAGACATTCTCCTATATCGTTTCTGCATTATTCTGACTAAAAAAACCGATCAGGATTCCAAGTAGAATTCATCCTACAAGTTTATAATCTCCTTCCTCGATCCATCCCTTTTTCCGCATAAAGGAACTTACTCCAAGAGAGATGAGAGCAGGAAGAATTATGCATATCATAGCCAAGCCCAGCCAGTCTATAAATGATGGTACTATGGCTTCGTATCCCATGCTCAGAGCTTTTTCGCCAGGAACGATCCATCCAGTAATGATGCCAATAGGACCGACGAGACCACATGTTCCCATACCTGAAGAAATAGGAGTGCTGTTCTGTGTCATCATGAACACACAGGTAGCTATAGGACCCGTGATAGCAGATGCGACAACAGGCGGGATCCACAGCAAAGGCTTCTTGAAAAGATTCGGTATGAGCAGCATTGACGTGCCCAGACCTATGGATAAGAGACCATTGCTTTTGTTATCACGATATGAGCAGACAGCAAATCCGATCATATGAGCGCAACAGCCGGCTGTAGCTGCTCCCCCAGCAAGACCAACAAGACCGAGAGCCGCGCAGATAGCAGCCGAACTTATGGGAAGTGTGAGTATTATGCCCATTAGCACGGAATTGAAAATGCCCATCCAGAATGGATGAAGGTTTGTCGTCCACATGATAATCTCTCCAAGACCGGAAGCGGCTCTGCCTATAGGAGGCGCTATCAGAGCGGCCAGCAAGACGCCGGAGATAATCGTAACTGATGGTGTTACAAGAAGATCAACTCTGGTCCTTTTCGATACCAGCTTCCCCATAAGAATAGCGCAGCATGAGACCACGAAAACAGCAAGCGGACCGCCTGAACCACCGAGAGTATTTGACGCGATTCCTACAGTAGCCAGTGAATAAAGCACATATGGCGGACATTTCATCGCATAACCGATGGCCATGCCCATAGCCGCGCCTTGAGCCTGACTTGTATACCCGGCTATGCTGACGAGGAATTCACCCACAGTTCCAGGCAAGAAGCTTCCGATAGTTTTTATTATAGTCCCAATCAGGAGAGAGGCAAATAGACCCTGTGCCATTCCTCCCATTCCTTGGATTATTATCCTGTTAAAGGACAGCTCTATATCTTGTTGTTTTAAATAGTCCTTCAATGCACTTTTATGGTCCACAAGAATAATCCCCTTCCTGCTATAAGCTGTTATATATGCTGAATAGTAACGATTACCTTTTATCCCTCCATAAGAAGCGGCAGTCTTCTGATTCAGAGCTTCATACAAATAATACACTTACGTTAGATTGACATTTTTTTTAGTAAATGTCAAGAATTAATTCATGATGAATGCAACGAAGAAGGCGGATATCAAACTGATTTCTCGTTTCAGAATGATATCCGCCCTCACTGAGCAACTCCCATCGGTATTTTACCTCCTTCGTTTATTTTACGAATTGCAGGGCTTCGATATTCAATTGTAATGAGTTCCGTTCCTTGCGCTAATATTCTCAAATTTTCAATTAATACAGGAACCTTACCTTAGTTACAGCAGTTAATATCATCATCCTGACCACCAAAGATTAAATACTGAACCACCGAACTCTTCTTTTCCTGCCTGGATTATACGCAAGTATTAGGAAGATCCAAGCAACTTTTTCCTTAAAGCATCGCCCTGCTCAAGGATGATAATCTAGTTTAAAACCTCCTTATCGGTTCTGACAAATCTATCGGCAAAAGATTGTCGGTTACCCTTCCATTGATGTTCTCGACTGAACACCCTTCGTCGCGACTGAATTTCTTTATGTTTTTTTGATGGTTTAAGTCTATCACAGTGCGCTTATTTTGTCAACGGTTTTTTATAAAAAATCTATAATTATTTTTCATGTTTTTTGTCATGGCAAATTATTCTAATTTTTAAAACAATTTAAACAATTTGTGACACATCAGTCATTTGACTAAATGACAACATTCATATGGGGAGTTTCAGCTTTCTCCTGACCGCTTCCGATGGAGCATTTCTTCCCGCCCGGAACATCTGAAGATATATCTCAAGTGATTTTCTATAGTCCTCTTCTATTATCTCATCCTTTCCGTAACGCATATGGTTCATAGTCGATGTCATCCTCTCCAGATCAACTCCACTGATATGAGGCAGAACAGACGCGGTCTTTACGACAAAGTCATCATCCCAAGGAGTGATCTTAATTCCTGTGTACCAGGTGGCCAGCCGGCCTGCTGCTTCTCCGATCTCTTGCAGAGCTCTGCGGCGGTTAGTCTGACGGATCCTCCTGCTGCCTGCTTTTAATTGGGCGTTCTGTCTGCGTACCATAAAGATACTAAAGAGAAGGTAAGCCAGCAGAATAGTGAGCAGGATGATAAGACGCAGCAGGTTGGTTTTAATGAACATCGATATTTTTTGCAGGGAATAATCATTAAAGACCTCAGCGAAAGAAACAACCCCATACTCAAAACAAAGGTCTGGCATCGGAGGCGCTTTAGATACCAAAAGAGTCTTACCCAGTAACGCTATGTTATAAAAAAAAGGTGACAGCAGTCCGTTGATCATTATGCTTAACTTCGAATTCCTTATGATTTCTGCCGCATATGGAAGCTCTGTGTAAAAAAGAATACATAGCACAAAAGAAATACCCAGAGGTTTTACATAGGACGAAATAAACCTCATCTCTCTTCCATTATCCATTGCGTATCCGGTACGATAGATCAGAGCGGCACAGATATAAAGGACTTCCCACAACATCACCTTATTAACGCCAAACAGAAGGGAAAGCAAAGCTGTTATGAGCGCGGATACATGATATATAACCGCACTCTTTTTCCTAATCAATACTCCGCTTCCTATAAAAGATAAGAATGCGGTATATATGAAAGCTGTAATGTCCGTCCTGCTTGAAATAATCCTTGAGATGGTCTTTATTGAGACGATGAAGCTGATCTGGCCACCGACAAGGGATGATAAGGAATCCGTAATCCTCCCGTCCGTTAACAGAATAAACGTTAAAAAGACCAATACGAAAATAATAACAGAGAAAAAACCACGAATCGGCAAATACCAGAGAATCGAGAAAAAGAGACTGACAATCATGCAGAACAAGTACAGCCATCTCACTCTTACCGCAAGTGAAACCAATCTGGTGAAGCCCAAAGACACAAAAAAACACAGCAGCATGTTTACGACATAGAAAAACAAAATAGAGTCAAATGTATATCTGTTGGGTGAATATGTGTCACCTGCTTTTCTGAAATAGTACATGTGCTGTTTACCTCCATGTCACATACTACAGAGTCTTTGTATCTGTAGGCTCCGGATCATAATTCAGCCAGCTCAAGGATCTCCTTTTTCCAGCCTTTTGAAGTCAAATGAAGCTCCTTATCCTTGAAGATGACCGACGGCTTTAATGACGCAGTTACGACCAGTTCGTAATCACCGCTCCCGGATACCCCTCTCCCCGGTTTTGAATCCATGATAAGGCGAAGAGCAGAATACATCTCTTCTTCATCTGCTACCGGTATCAAGGCCTGCCCGGGAATAGCGACATGGATTCGCCTGTCACGTGACGTGGCGGCCAGTCCGACCGACAAAAGCGTGCCTAGAAATACTTCTATGTTCCAGCTGGAAATATGGATGCCCTCATCATTGCCCATATCAGCTTTAAGAAGCAGGCAGTTCTCGTGTTCATCAAGACCCTTTTGCGACAGCCTTCCGGTTATATCCACTTTTATATCGTACATGTTAGAAAGCTCATCGTCCCTGTCAGCCTGCATTGTCCATATTCCCTTGAAAGGAATGTTTGTCCACTCCGGGAATTGATACAAAGTCAATGACTTGTTCACGGGTATAGTTTTGCCAAACAAGCCAAGCGGCTCGTAAAACTCGATCTTTTCAATCGTGAAATCATTGGCTCCAGGACGAACATCAATATGAAGCTTCTGCCTTATCCCTGCATTCTCAGGATAAGCCAGGCCATCATATAGGTCATCTCTGCCTGAAAGACGATTTGAAGTGATCTCAAAGATCTCTTCGCTCTGAGCGTCTGTCTGCAAAAGAAGCTTTATTGTATTGGTAGTTCCTGTCCAGTTTTCCTTGATCTTACCTATCAGGAATATTCTGCCGAGAGGGATATCGCTGTGATTCTCAACTTTTACCGAACAGCCCTGATATTCCTGGGCAAAGCTAATTCTTATTGATTTATTCAATTTAAGGTAAAAAAAGGCTGATATCATAACGAATACTGCCTCTACCAGTAAAAGCAACAGACCTGGCAGTCCGGGGTTATACAGCGTGAAAACCGCGCTGATCATTACTATGATTGCAAATACTATTCTGAACATTAGTTTTTTTCCTTTTCGTCAGGATCAGCTATCGATTCCGTGATCTTTTTTATCTCGCTAAATAACGTATATCCTTGTGCTATAGCCATAGGTGTAACTGAAATATGCGCCGCGCTAACTGATGCCGCGGCAAAATCAACATCAACAGGAAGTACATAATTCCTTCCCTCAATAAGAGCAGCGGCTTGACTCATTGACCGCAGATGCTCCATCCATGATTCGTCTGCTGACCCTTCAAGAGTGTAACTTGCGTTAATCCTGTCCCCAAGTTCTCTCTGATATCTTTGGATTATACCGTGAGTGAAGACGAAATCACAAAAATCCTGCATAAACTCAAAATCCTGAGCTTTGCCGGAATCATTCCCGATATCCTGAAAACTGTCCCTGAGGCCAGATGCCATCGCGCCAAGTCTCAGGCTTCCGGGTTTATCAAGAGACAGCATCTCGTCATCCATGATAAGGACAGGTATGTTGGCATCCCTCTTGTCAGAATCCCTGTTTTTTGTTGTATTCCTGGTATTCCTTCTCTTATCAGCTGCTAAGCTATTGTCTTGTTTATGATAGGTATTCTTTCTCGAGTCACTGTTCTGTTTGCCCGTTCCCGGCTTTATCTCTAAATCGACCCTGGCTCGTTTTTTAGTATGAGGCGTCGGGAAAATGAGGCTCATTTCCCCGACATGTGTCTTCAAGGAATAGCTCCCACGGAGCAAGCTCTCTTCGGCATCCGAGACATCGCCATCATCTGACACATATATCCAGGCCATGATGCTTTCATCGCCCTTTTTAATGATAACTCTGGCGCCGGAAGGATCTTTTCCGGAAAAACACAACCGCCCTGTTCTGCGCTCTTTCTCCGTGGTAAAGAATTCATTATCTCTGGATCGAGATAAATGAGATATTCTGGATTCCAAGATCGGATCAGGCACGCTCACCGGCACAAAATGCTCATGAGCATTATCATCGCCTGTATATACACATATGGCATGCAATGCTTCGCCTACCAGATCCTCCCTGCCTATCACTGCGGCTTTACCATCGGCAACATACACCGCAACCATTTCCTTGGCGGCCTTTACATTCCCCTTCAGAGATATACTTATGTTGTAAATAATACTTCCTGTTTTGTTATCCATGGAATCTAAATTCCTCTATGATCAAAGATGCCATCCATTTTTTAAAATGTCGCTGCCACGCTTTGCGGGAGTCTGGTTAAAACTGCTATGACTTTTGTGAACACTGCCAGATTTATCTCTTTTTATCAACGGTTCATCTGCGATCATCGCCGCAGTATTATAAGATGCCGCCGCATTATTATAAGATGCCGCCGCAGATCTTGGTTTATGGTCGTCCGGGTACATATTAACATTATTGTTGTCTAACGACTCGAGCACAAATCGTGACACATGGGCATCCTTTCCAAAATGCTTTTTACTGGAGTATATATGAAGATGTTTTTTTGCTCTGGTCATCGCCACATAAAAAAGCCTGCGTTCTTCCTCTATCTCATCGGGTTTGACAGAGCGTCGGTGTGGAATGACCCCTTCATTTGCATCAAGAATGAAAACAACCTTGTACTCCAGTCCCTTTGAGCCATGTATGGTTGAAATCCACACTGCATCCCTTCCATCGTCAATATTTCGTTTCTCATTAAGCTCTTGCGTGTATTTTTTTATATGCGCAAGCCATTCGTCCAATGACTTATACGGTCTGGAAGCATCATGAAGCTCGTCCAGCACTTCGATCAGCTCGTCAGCCCTGAGTCTCCTGAACTCGGCATATTCTCTGAGAAAAGATTCATAGCCTATGCTTTTTCGTATATAATTGACAGCCGCGTAAGGCGCCATTCCAGACAAATAGCTTATGTCTTCTTTTAATGTGAGTATGCGCTCTGCCATCCATGGTTTGTCTGAATAAATGCCGGCAAGCTTGTCCAGATCGATAACAGAGTCAGTCAGATCAGCTCGCCTGACATATCTTTTAGGTCTGTTGATTATCCGCAGAAAATCGCCTCTGCTTCTGCTGCCTGCCGCAATGATCATGTATGTCAGAATATCCTGAGAAACCCAATGTTCATAAAGGTTCGGTACGATGTCCTTCATGTGGAAAGGGAAATTCATACGTATCAAGGTTTCCGCCATAGCCATCGGGTCGTTGTTGGTACGGAACAGCATCGCCATCTCATTGTAAGGTATGCCCATAGAATGATAGTCTGTGATATCCCTGAGCACCTGAAGGTTCTCATCCAATGGCGTCGCAAATACCTTGCAGGATACTTGTGGGCCATCTGCTGAGTTTGACCTGATATTCTTGGCAAAACGTTTACTATTAAAACTGATAAGTCTCCCTGCCGCACTCACGATCTGAGGTGTTGATCTGTAGTTTATGTCCAGCCTGATAATATGCGCGTCAGGATAATCCTTCAGAAAGCCTGACATTATCTCAGGTCTTGCACCTCTGAATCTGTAGATGCTCTGGTCGTCATCTCCGACGATGAAGATATTGTTGTGAGGCAGAGCGAGCTTTCTCATGACATCGTATTGAAGAAGGTTGATATCCTGAAATTCGTCTATAAGAATGTATTCAAACCTCTGCTGCCATTGCGCGAGAATGTCCCTTCTTTTTATGAAAAGATCCCTGCAAAGCAGCATCATGTCATCAAAATCTATCATCCTCAACGCATGAAGCTCATCATTGTAGCCTTTGAACAGTTTAAAAAACAACTCATTGGGGCATGATTGAGACTCATAGCCCTTAAGCGTCCCGCCATTTCCCTTTACGCTGCTTATCTCAGACAGAACGGAACTGATAAGCTCCGCTTCGTCGTTTGTCCCGTCCGACTCATCGCGCAAAAGCTGACGAATGATCTCCCTTTTGTGTTCAGGCCTTATCACCTGTGATGCGTTTCTTGGATACGCATGTCTTAGAATGTGGAAAAAGATGGAATGAAATGTACCGAAGCATACAGGCTCTCTGACCGATTTTGACATCGCCTCATACCTCTGCTTCATCTCATCCGCGGCAGCCCTGGTGAACGTGATGACCAGTATGCGTGACGGTTCCACTCCCTTTTCCTCAACAAGGGATTTAATTCTGCATGTTATGACCGTGGTTTTGCCGGAGCCAGGTCCTGCAAGAACTATTGCAGGACCTTTATCAAAATTGATTGCCTCCAGCTGAGCCTTATTCAATGGCATAATTTCTCCAATCCGCAGCGGATCCTTCTGAGGCTTTCATCCTTCCCGAGGATGGGCATGATCTCATAAGCTCCGCCCGGAGTCATCTGCTTACCCGTTACCGCCGTTCTCAGCGGCCAAAGCACCTGTCCATTCTTCAATTGCTTTTCCTGAATATATGCAGAAATAGCTGACTGCAAGGAAGCCGCATCAAAGCTATCCAATGACTCAAGGATAGGTATCATATCCCGAAGAACGACGATCGAGTTTTCGGAATTCGTCTTCATCTTCTTATGCGTATACATCGAAATATCGTACTCGGGAAGCTCTTCAAAGAAATCGATTGCCGGAACAATATCGGGAAAAACCTCGATCCTTGTCTTCATCAGATCGGCGATCGCCTTCTTGTCAATATCCCTTTTTACCACCTGCTCGACATAAGAAAGGGCGATATCATAATACTCTTCATCGTCCATCCTCTTGATATATTCACCATTCATCCAGCGCATCTTCTTCATGTCAAATACTGCCGGAGATTTATTGATATGACGATAATCAAAAATCCTGGTGAGTTCCTCAAGAGAATATATCTCCTGTTCCCCTTCAGGACTCCAGCCAAGGAGCGCGACATAATTGACAATGGCTTCTTTTACGAAACCTGCCTCAATCAGATCCTCAAAAGAAGAATGACCGCTTCTTTTGCTGAGCTTATGGTGATCTTCGTCAGTGATCAGAGGACAATGCACATAAACCGGTTCTTTCCAGCCAAAAGCCTCATAAAGACGAGTGTACTTTGGTGAAGAAGACAAGTACTCGTTGCCTCGCACTACATGAGTTATGCCCATAAGATGGTCATCGACCACGTTCGCGAAATTATACGTAGGAAATCCATCGGTCTTAATAAGGATCATATCATCCAATTCGGAATTGGGGACAGTGATATCTCCGTAGATTTCGTCATGGAAGGTTGTGCTTCCTTCTTCAGGTATATTCTGCCTTATCACATATGGTTCTCCGGCATCGAGCCTGCTCTGAATCTCTTCGGCAGAAAGATGAAGACAATGCTTATCATACATGGAGACCTCTTTGCCTTCTATTGTCTTCTTAAGCCCTTCAAGACGCTCTTTAGTGCAGAAGCAATAATAGGCTTCTCCTTTTTCTATCAGCTTTTTTGCATATTCAAGATAAATGCCTTTGCGGCATCTTTCACTCTGCACGTAAGGGCCGACCTCTCCGCCTATATCCGGGCCTTCATCGTGTTTCAGACCAGTCAGTTCCATGGTCCTGTAAATGATATCTATAGCCTCCGCGACAAATCTATCCTGGTCAGTATCTTCTATGCGCAGAATAAAATCGCCGCCCTCATGTTTCGCGATGAGATATGCATATAAAGCTGTGCGCAGATTGCCTACATGCATCCTGCCGGTAGGACTTGGCGCAAAGCGTGTTCTTATCTTCGTTGCCATAGGATATTGCCTCCCCAAAAACCTTCTCACAAGGTATGATTTTCAAAACTGTGAAACAGTACATTCAAGTATAGACGAAAGACCATAAAAAGTAAACATCCATAGCACGCCTGTGCTGCCACAACGTATGAAAGTTGTGGCAGCATACAGGCGGTGTATGATGCATGTATCCTTTGGGATGTTGCACGTCAAAAAACAGATATGCAGCTCTGTCATTTCTTAATGCCGCAAAGTCTTGTTATCGCCAGCGCAAATATCTTGCCGCTCATCATAAGTGTCTTCAAGGAGGCTCTCTCATCTCCGCCATGCATGTTGTTTTCAAAATCTTCCGTGGCACAGCCAAATGCCACCCCGTTTTCAATGTTATGCACATAAGTACCGCCTCCGGTAAACATACAATATCCCTTCCTTCCGCTTACCTTTTCGTAACAATCAAGCAGGGTTCGGACAAAATCTGAATCACCGTCAACAACGTGAGGTCCTGATAGCTTAGACTCAAGAGTCATTCCGGCAGCTTCAATGTTCAGCCTTACCACGTCCAGCTGCTGCGGTGTCGCCGTCACACAAGTTCTGCTGTCAAACTCCGCGTAAAGCCCTGATGGCGTATAGTGCAGGATATTCAGGCTCATAATCAGATCGCCTGATACATCATCAGACATAGCTACACCCGCAGCCCTACCCAGCCAATCTCCGTGGGGGAAAAGGTGAGCGAGAGAATTAATCATCTTTTGCCCCTCGCTGTACGAAAGCTCAAGCGTGTTTAACAAAGCTAACATAGCGGTCAGGGCATTGTTGCCGGTCTGAGGTGAAGCGGCATGTCCTTGTCGTCCTTCAGCAACAATCTTTACCTTGTCATTTTCGATCCTTATCACCGTAAAACCGATTTTGGTAAGTGCCTGCACCCTGGCGGCAACAGATGATACTTCATCAAATATACTGCCTTCAATAACGGCTTCGGCTCTCGCAGGTATGACATTAGTCTTGACACCGCTGTCAAGCAAAAGAAGCCGCGGTTTCTCCTCCCGTTCTTCATATTTTCCTCTGATAATACCAGTGAAATGTCCTTTTTCGATATTAATCAATGGATAGTCCGCGTCGGGAGTAAAAGTATAGGGCGCATGATCCACCTTGGCGAAATAATGAGGGAGGTCATTCGAGCCGCATTCCTCATCTGTGCCAAGCACAAGCCGGACTGGCTTTTCCAGTTCGATGCCTGACTCCTTAAGCGCACGCATAGCGAAAAGAGCAGCAAGAGCGGGACCTTTGTCATCGGAAGTACCTCTTCCGTATAATATATCTCCCTCTTTTTTCATTATAAAGGGATCGGTTTTTGTCCATCCTTCACCCGCAGGTACAACATCCAAATGTGCCAGAATATCCAGTGCTCTTGAATCATCACCTGTAGAAGGGTACTGAACGTAACCGATGCAGTTATCTATACAGGCAGTTTCGAAGCCATAACATCTGGATATAGTGAGCATCCTTTTCAAGGCTTGATAAGGCGCCTCACCGAATGGATACTCATCTGATCCTTCTCCTCTGCTGGAATCTATCGAGACCAGATGACCTAACTCCTCGATAAATTCTTCCTGATGACCTTCAAAATAATCATCGATAATATTTAAGATCTTACTATCTGACATAACCAACCTCCACGCTTGTCATATATTTACAAATCAATATCGCTCATGATAATTACTCACTTCGAACGAAGCAGAGATACCATGTATAAGTATATGACAAAAAAGTTTATTATGCCACAAGTATACAAAAGAATAGCTATATGCTTGTAAAATACATGATCCAACCGTTAACAATAGATGTTATCTTTCTCCTGTCATTAGCGGCTGTCAGCGCGCAGAACACGCATGCCAATCCCAGGAAAAGCTCTATCCTGTTCCCTCTTCCTCCGGCATCCAATCTAGGACCTTTGTCGTTTTCAACTGTGATCGTTCCGGAATCTCCCTGTCCTATTATAATGTCTATTTTTGAAGTGAGCAGCTGATGCCTGGCCGCGGCTTTCGTTTCAATTGCTCTGTACGCTCCGTCCTTTAGGCCAAAAAATTCTGCTTTTCCATTACTGTCCGTGACAGCCTCCAATACCTTTCCTGATCTTGATACAGGGCTTTCCGAGCCATCGGAATCAATCTTGTACAGCCTGAAAACCACACCGGACAATGCTTCTCCCGAAGCCGAATCTTTTTTCATAATAGATATTTTTCCGGTATATACATAAGGCTGATTAGAAACTATTGTTTTTGTCTTACCGAATCCCGCAAAGATAAGGCTTGCTTGATTTGGGATATGTGTCTTAGCGGATGCGGTTGCGTTAATGGATGTCATAAAAACAAGTCTTACGGAATCAGCCTTCTCGAGTTTTCTTATCCCGTTTTTCGTCATGTTAATGAGAATTGTGCCTCCGCCATTTCCTGAAGGTTCCTGCAAGGTGTAGTCAGTCGTCTTTGCCAGCAATGTCTGCTGATTACCGGATATCATATAGAGCCTGAGGCTTCCCTCATAGTTCAACCTGCTGTCAATAGGATCTCTTAACTGATAAGAACAGTCTCCGTTATCTGCGGATATGCCTGGAGGTACGCTTGCGTCTACTGTCCAGGTATGTTTCTCCCCAAGGTCATTAGATATCCTGTCCACATCCTTGCTGATCGAGATAGAAAAGGTATTTGTGAGATCCCCGAGATTATATATCCCTGTTGTGGAATTAACCGTATTCTTGCTAATCTCAAAGGTTCTGTCTACCAAAGACTCGCTTTTCGCCGCAGGCCCGCCTGAAAGCTCCTGTAAACGGTATGTTCCGTACGGCAACGCTCCTTTAGATGCATCCGGTGAAGTCTTACCGAACCAAATGCGGCCGCTGCTTGCTTCCGCAGAACTATACCTTCCATCGTTTCCGGTCATTATGGTAGCTGTCTCACCTGTTTTTATATAGGTGATTTTAAAGCTGACTCCTGCAAGAGGCCATGAGTAATCAGACGCTGTTTTCCTGAAGGAAATATCACCTCGTTCAGCTTCAACAACTGTCTCCACGGAGTTTGAGATAATGGTTCCATTCGTTTCTTTTTGAGTGCAGTGGTTTCTGATAACATCGCCGTCATCCGCATCCTTTAGTTGATATGTTATCACTATGTTTGCTTCTTCTCCGGGAAGTATGTTACCTGTCGCGTTGATCCCGGCAGCAGATGAACTGACAGTGATGGATGAACCCCTGTTGCCCGCGGCTGTAGCCGATTTGTACTGAAGCATTCCGCCTCCGCTAAAGGAGGTGCCGTCAGCATCCTGGTTGATTGGTTTGGGACAGCTGATATTTAGAGGCTTCTTGTCACCTGAGGTATTGAGATACGTTATGGTGTATATGAGAGTCTCATCATTTTTTGCTATAGCTTTATTGACTGTCTCCTTCAGTACTGAAGCCTCCGTCTCAACTATACGCATAGCTACTGACGCTATATTGCCGTTCAGCTTGTCTATGGATCTCCAATCGCCGGTATACTTCGACGTCATGTCAACAGTCATACCGTTTTTTAAGACTCCTGATTTCAGATTGTATTTAATTTTAAATACCGGAAGCGCATAATCACTCACTGCGTCAGTGAATGTGATCCGAAGCTCGTTGCCTGATTTCTCTGCCTTAAAAGACCCTCTTGAGCCTGAAGCATAACTGCTGTTACTGTAGCTCTTATTCAGCTGGATCACAGAATTATTAGCACCCGCAGCCAGCTCTGCAAACTCCAGACCATCAGGTATGCTTATGGTCAGGACTGTTGAAGAAGCTCTAGTGTGAAGATTACCTCCGTCAAGCTTAGGACTGACCTTGCATTCGACCGACCTTATGGTGCCGATATCCATCGTCTTAGATTCTGTGCCGTCCAAATGCTTCATATCTACTGTGCAAGTGTAGCCTTTTATCAACAGTGAGTTTCCCTGGAACACAGTGTTATTACTTGTCAATGTGCTGCTGTCAACCGTTCCGTCTGTATTCCATCCTGTCCTGACATATGACCTGTCGTTCATCTTGAAAGAGATCCTGTCGCCGTCAGGCATGACGCTTCCTATTCCGTTACTCGCAGCTCTTGAAATTCCTGCTTTATTTTCCAGATATGCGTCTGCTGAATGAGTGAACATAGCGACATTATTGATGACAGATGAATCGCTCACTGTCTTCATCCTGAACTCAATACCGTGTATGTTGTCTGTTCCAAGAATTTCTTCTCTAAGATTTCTGCCTTCCACAAGGATTCCACAGATTTTGTAACCTGAAGGAACCGATGAATAACTGTCATAAAAACGCAGATCGTCATAGGTCTTCAGGCTGGCCGTCTTCATCTCATCGATTCCAGTCCATACCTTGCCGTCCTTTTTCGTGATGAAACGTATAGGATAATTCTCTAAATAATAGTAACCGCTCCAGCCGCTCTGAGATGCGATAACCGCGTCAAGCCTGCCATTTTTTATCACTGGTTCTACCATACGGTTATCCCATAAAATGTATTGATTGTAGGAATGAATACGTTTATCTGCATCATACAATATGTTCGTATTGTTTGCGGTTACATAGAATTCCTTACCAAAACCAATAGTATTAGCCGTTGAAGTATCTGTACCTGACAAGAACGCACGTTCCCCATCTTCGTTTGCCTCAGTGCTTTTCAGATGAAGCGTGATGTTATAGCTGCCGGGAGGGGTGACAGCATTCTCATGGCTTGCTGACGGATAAATAGATGAACCAGCCGGAAATGCCAGAGACACATTCCTCTCTCCTCTGCCGTCGTCAGCTGTCATGTCCGCGCTCTCCAGAGTGACTGAAGCTACATAGTGATATGTATTAGGACCTGAAGATGGCATCCTCTGACTGCATACTATGAGACCCTCCGACACTTTGGAGCCGGGCTGCCTGCCGCTGAAGCCCGTGATCACAAAACTAAACTTGCCTCCTGACACAGCAACAGAACTCGCATGTCCAAAGCCTGTATCCGAATTCGTGTAGTACTGCTCCAACCCCGGATACTCAGTATAGCTATGCCCAAGAGCGTCATTGACATCATTTCCCTTAGTCCTCACCGCCCACAAGGCTATATCTGTACCTGCCGGATCAGCTGTCGCGGTACCTTCAAGCTTAAAATTTACTTTTATCCGCGATCCAGCTTTCAAAGGGGCTGTTCCTCTCATGCTTCCGTTCATCTTGCCGGTTTTGATAGTATAGTTAAAGCCTTTGAGTCTTCCTGAAAACGTTATATTTGAGCCGGACTTTGACAGACCTGTATAGCTTCCATAATTCGCAATAGTCGTTCTATCCGCGGATATCGTCATATAAAGATGCGCACCCACACTGACAGTCACTTTCGTGTCCCTGACAGTGCTTCCCGCTGCCGCAGTCACAGCATATGATGGAGCCGCCGAGTTATTCTTGGCTTGCAGCCATGCTTTAAATGAAGGCTGTATAATTTCACCTGACTTCATGTCATAAACATGTATGACGCAGTTGACCGTTCCGGCACCCGGTACATCATATGAACCGTACTCATCTGTGTTGTCAGGCAGGTCTCGATAACCTATTAGGGTCTGGGTATTCCCCCCATTTGAGGTTGTCACCACCGGTCTTCCGCCTGATGCCGAACCCTTGAGCCAGGGCATGGCATCAAGATTGAACTGCGCTTTTGAAGAGGAAACAGGCAGAGTGTACTGAAGATATAGCTTAGCACCGCTGATGGTCTTATATCTGTATGCCTCATTCAGCGCGGTTGAATAGCTCATATAGTAGGTGATGTCATCGTGAGTCCTGACTATCTTGTTGCTGTCCGAAGAATCATAACCGTTTGTATCAGTGTGGTCGTCCCAGTCGCCGGATCCATCCCTCAGGCCTGTCAGGACAAAGCCTGAGACGTAAGCCATGGAATTGTCTTTTGTATCACCGGGGACAAAAGGCACGGCCTCACCATGCTGTCTGTCATCAACATCATTTCCTGCTCTTAAAAGCTGACTTTTTGATTCGTCGAACACCTCGGCCTCATCATTGTCTGACGCAATCTTCATTGATGGTGTTTTTCCTGACGTCACAGGCGTGCTATCGATCCTTATAGTTTCCAGAGAGGCCTTTTCGATATCATTATTTCTTTTTCCGTTATCATTCTTCTCTTCTGTGCCAGAATCCGATTCTGCTTTACTTTCCATCTCCTCAGGTTCTGACGCATCGGTCACCGCCGCTGGAACATGCTCTAAATCTCTATTATTATCGGACGTTTCGTGTTCTGTGACATCGGGACCGACCGCAGATCCGTCTTTTGCATAATCGTCATTATCAATTGATGCGAAGGTCATCCCGCTTAATCTTTCTACAAGCTGAATTACTCCTTCATCTTCAGGATCAACTGCCAGAATCTCTTTAAAGGCATTTATTCCCGCGGATTCTTCATCGACACAATACAGGCCTTCTATAATACGCCCTTCATCAGGGATGACGGTCTTTGAGGCCTCATCGAACGATTCCATCACGCTCATGGCCGCCGCTTTACCTGCCACTGATCCTGAGTCCTTATACGAAGGTGATTCATATTGCTGCTTGTTTTGAAAATAGGCGGCCTCTGCCTGAACATGGTTGCCTGCCTGCCTTATGGTTTCCGAGGCTTCTTCCTGCGTCACTGCTCCTTGGACGATCGTTGAGAATGCAACAACGCCGGCGATGACCAGGCATATGAGTTTAGTGTCTTTTATCAGTTTCGAACAAATACCTATAGCAGCTTTATTCTTTCTCATTTTGTCTGCGCCTCCTCTCGGCGATGACGGCAGCAAGGATAGTGACGATTCCGACTGAGAACAGGCTGACGGATACAAACAACCATGTGTTAGACCCATCTCCCGTCTTTACAATCGTATCTCTCTTTTTTCCGCCAGTTGGTGAAGTCGGTTCTATATCCTGAGTTGTTTCTTGTATGTCATTTTCTGTATTAGTTTCTGATTCGGAAGAGTACGGCTCAGTATAAGCTTCTGAAGAAGTCTCATATTCACTCGAAAGCTCGGTGTCCTGGACTTCAGTCGTCCCTGTTTCAGGGATCACGGTTTCTTCAGTCGTAGCTTCAACGGTATCAGTCTCGGCAGTCTCTGCTTCAGTAGTCTCGGGATTTATCGGTATGCTTTCTTCAGGAATAGTTTCTTCCGGTTCTTTTCTGGCTTTCGGCTGAGCATATACAGCATAGCTCCAATATTGCCTATCAGATACCGGTTCACTCTGCTCTGTTTTTACCGCTGATTCATATTTTTCCGGAATGACGCTAATTATATCTTCAGTTCCTTCCGATCCGCTGACAGAGCCGGCTATAAAAGACTTTCTGGCGACATAAGGAATAGAAAAAACAAAGGGTTCTGACTCAAGGTATCCCTTAGCCGAACCAACCTCCTCCGCTACATATAATCCTTGTTCTATGCAGTCTATAAAAAGCTTTCCTTCATGATCTGTTAGACCGCTGTAGGTTTTGCCGCCAACCTTGGGATCTCCGTTGAGATATGCTTCCTTTGCGGCTTTAAGTATAGCGTCTGCGTCCGTATACTCGTTTGGCTCCATCGTACCTAACAGCGATACCCATATGATCCCGTTCAGCGCCCCGTCTGATCTTATCTTGTCCGCCGCCGGCTCCGCTATTCTCCTTAACACAAAGCTTGCTCCGCATACAGGTGTCCTGCCATCACCTGTCATGTATTCAATTGTGATACTTCCTTTTTTTGACGGATCTATAGTGGCGGCATCCTCGGCACAGAATACGTCAGTGGGCATGATCGCGACCGATATCACAAATGCCAGTATCACCAGTGCAAAACTAAATTGCTTCTTTTTCACGAGCTTATCCTCCCGGACCCGAACGGTCCATCTGGTATTATTAACAGTCCAACTTTTGATCTCAGACAGATGCCGGGCATGAAGATATACTTGATATCCTCATGCCTCAGCATCCTGGAATTCTACCTGTTATGACGTCCTGCTTAATCGTTAAAACTCTTCTTTATTTCAGTGTATCTTCTGCAATCGCTTATCCCCACAGCGACTAGTGCGATGGGAATAAGCCCCGCGGTCAATGCTCCGGCTATGGCCGCCTTGTTTTTGCCCTCCACGGTCATCGCGCTGATTGGAGCGGCAGGATCTTCTTCTTCGTTTCCTATCCTTCTGCCGCGTACCAACAGCCTGTGATCATTGATCCCATAAGGTGTGCATGTATATAAAGTCACATAATCCATCCCGTCTTCGATCTGTAGATATGCGTCTTCATCCTCCGGGAGGACGATCGTGATATTATCGACTTCATAGACGAGCTTTTTATCCATGAGCTTTATATAAAACCTGTCGCCTTCATGTGCTTTTGCAAGAGGCGTAAACAGACTGGCTTCCGGAAGCCCGGTATGTCCGGCTATAACGGCATGTACCGATGATCCTCCCACAGGCAATGAAGTTCCATACATATGCCCCGCCGCATATTCAAGATCCTTCTCCTTGGTGCCATGTACTACCGGAAGGAATATTCCAAGCGAGGGATATGAAAGAGAAGCCATTGTCTCTCCTCCATATGATAGCTGTCGCTCATATTCGTCATCGGTAGCCTCTTCGCCTTGATATGTAAATAATACATGCTGCCTTTCTGTAAAGAGCTTCTCGTTATATAATCTGGCGTCATCCAGTATTCTTTCTTGTTCATCGGCTGCCGCTTCAACTTCTATCTCATATCCGCTGATAACGTTGGTTTGTCTCACAGATGACAGCGCATCCAGAAAAACCGGTTTTAGAAGAAGCACTACAGCCGCGATGAGACATACCCAGAATATGATCCTCCGAGCCATCAGGCACCCATATTACCCATGCTGTTTTTGCGTGATCTCCTGCCTTCATCTTTGACAAGAAATCCGAAAGCAAATGCGCACATAAGGACAGCTATGCCTGCCGCGTACAGCATCGTGTTGCCAACACCGCCGGTCTTAAGAGTGACTGTCTTTGAGTTCACGACTGCAAGGCTGGCGATACCGCCCGCTGCCTGAATATTGATGGTTTCTCCTTCTGCTATCAACTCAGCTTTTGAAAGATTGCCATCTACCGGATTGTTTGCCGTGAGTCTTACATCAAAGGTACTGCGGAGCAGATTATAACCATTCTGTGTCCCTACCTCTTTGAAGGTATATGTCTTGGAATCCAGGCCTTTTATCTTCAAAGTGCCATTTGACGCGGGGGATATCCTTTCCACTTTTGCGCTGGCATTGTCATCCCCGCCAAAAACATGGTAGACGCCATCTGTCTCTTTCGCGAAACTTACTGAGGAATTGCCTTCAGTGACAGTAAAAACAGCGTTCTGCGGCAGCGTAAGCCCTTCCTTCTTGAGGTCGATCTCATATGTAAAGACTTTAACCACAGGTCCCTCTACCGTCTTCTTGAGCGTATTGGAATTTCTCCAAGTCACTGTGGGATGGTTCTCGTTCTTGGCAGCATCGGGACCCACCTCTGCTTTGCTGTTTAGTTCAGCGTCAAATTCAACGATGACCATGCTTCCTTTTGAAGCCTTGTCCAGCTTATCAAGGGCTGCCGCAGTTAGGGTGACATCAAAGGAATGCTTGTCCGAGGCTGCCTTGACTTTGTAGTCGGTCTCGTTAACAAGGTTCGTGTAACCAGAGTATGAATTCAGCTTGTTGCTTTCAACAGCGATTCCGTATGCTACTCTTGTGACATTCAGAAATGTCAGGCCTTCACTCATAGTATCATGTATGACAAACTCTTTATAGGTCTGTTCATCCAGAAGAAGCGGCGCGTCCGCGATGATGACCTGATGGACTGTGCTTCCTATCTGTGTGTCATCAGTATTTATAAGGTCGGTACCATTGTCCGCGACGATCTTTTTTGTGACTCCTATAGTTGAGTTCTTAGGGTAAACGGTGACATCATACTGCCATGCTGTACCTGCGGTGGCGCTGCCTATCGTTGCAAGATTCGTCATTGGTACAGAAACCAAGAAAGGTACCGCCGGCGCTGCTACAGTCGATGAGGACTTGCTGTTATCAGTCTCTGCTATCAGGTACAGGCCTTGATTAAGCGATGTCATGGTGGTCTTTCCCTGTGCATCCGTGAGGTTGAACTTGACGCCATTATTCCTGACCAGATCGTTTATCCTTGTCTCCCCGGTATAAGTGCTTCCGTCTCCTGCCTTATGATCCATCTCATATAGCGCAGTCTCAATATCTTCCGCTTTATAGACATCTGTCTTTCCGGCATTCTTTATCGTGACCCCCAGATTCTGTGCCAAAGACGAAAAACCCGGCAGAAGTTTGGTGTAATATAGTCCCGCCTGATTGTTGTAAGCCTTGGTCTCTAAGTCAGCGATCTTCAATGCCGTGAATTCAATCCCCTTTAACGCATCTCTTGAATCCTCCTTTTCCAGGCCGTCTACGCCCTTTGTCATCTGACCATCATTCTCAACCTTCTTGTAAATAGTAATGCTTCCTTTCTGGTTGGGATTGATGGTAGACATGCTTGTCACCGGTGCTGCAGCCATAATCGGCGTGCTGAACATCACCGCTGCCAGCAGCCCTGCCGTTGCGCCCAGGATCCTTTTCTTTATTGTCATGTTACTTTGCGCGAGATCGCAGCTAAGATCCCGCTCTCCTTTCTTTATGTTATTTACCGCGTATTCAGCGGCTTGCTGCCATCCTGATCCCTCATTATTTGCGCAAAAGCTACTCTCTCCCTACGGTATCCGAATACGTCTATTCCACATTACATTCGTTTCTCCGTAACCGTGAAGCAACTATAACACACTCTTAAACGCAGTGCAACTACATTATTCAAATTTCCGTCATTATTTTTATATGAATATATCTATTCTATTTATTTTTCTAATATATGATAAATTATACCTGATAAGTATGAATTGTTTATATTTTAATTCCTACCAAACAGGTACAAGATATGCGCCATATTAAAAATGAAATATAGCATGTAACAAAAAAAAGAATGCCGCGAACCGCGGCATTCCATTTAAGAGGTACAATCATATTTCGGGATATCAAGCCTGTTACACACGTAATAATACTACATCATATCATCCATGAGCTTTTCACAGCTTCATATACATAGAAAACAGCTTCTCGATGAGATCCACCTTAGCCAATCCCGGCATGAAGGCAGTAGCGGAGCCGCAGGCGCAGCCTAAGCGCAAGGCAATGTCATAATTCCTTTTCAGCTCATAACCTGCCACAAAACCTGCCACCATGGAGTCCCCTGCGCCTATGGTGCTTACTGCTTTGCCGTCAACGGCGCCTATGCGGCGGCATCTGCCATCGGCAGCCATCAGCATTGCTCCTTTGCTGCCCATGGAAACGAGGACATTCTGGGCGCCCATCATCTGAAGCTGGGCAGCGGAGAACTCAACAGCCTCCGGCATCGACAGATCGGAATCAAATAATTCCGCAAGCTCATCAAGGTTAGGCTTTATCAGAAACGGCCTGAAACCCAGACAATTAAGGAGCTGATGACCCGAAGCGTCAAGGACCACTCTTACGTCTTTGCCGCACAGCGCAGACAGGATTCGCTCATATATGTCGTCCGGCATTGTCTCGGGAGCATTGCCGGCAATGATCACGGTATCACCATCCTGAACCTGTCCCAGCTTCTTCATGAAGCTGTCAAGAGCCGCTTCGTCCACCTGGGGGGCGAGACCGTTGATCTCTGTTTCATCACCGGAGAGGATTTTAATATTCATCCGAGAGATGCCCTCATCCAATCTGATGAAATCTGTTTTGATGTGTTCGCTGCGAATGCCTTTCGCAATGGCTTCACCTGTAAAACCGGCCACGAATCCCAGCGCGGTCGAGTCGAGGTCAAGCTCGGCAAGTACATATGATATGTTGATGCCCTTGCCGCCAAAACGATACTCCTCTTTCAATGGACGGTTAACCGTTCCGTTTATCAGTCCGTCGACATGGATGATATAGTCGATAGACGGATTCAATGTGACCGTGAAGATCACTTCTTCCCCTCCCTTTAGCCAACTGACGTTAATCTGTAATTATTCAGCACCCAAGATAACTGTTATAATACAGGACGATGTGCCTGCACTTAAGCCGTATTATAACAGTTATCTTGGGGCGGACCAGGCGCACAGCGCACTCTGACCGCCCCACAACTCGGGATGCTCAGCATCCCGAGTTTGTCTTGCTGAATAATTAAGTGCATTTATAGTTGTCCAATCATTATAGAAAAACATTCATTTTGCAGCTATGGAATTAAGATAATCCGAAAGCCTCAGGGCTTCCTCATCGTCCCGGGTGATCAGCAGTATAGTGTCATCCCCTGCGATGGAACCGAGCATATATTCAATTTCCATACTGTCGATCACTGCACAGATAGCCTGCGCCATTCCGGATAGACACTTGACGACGACCAGGTTTCTCGCGCAGGCTATCGCAGTGACCAGATCAAGATAAGGATTCTTCGATCTGCCAGCTTCCTCGATGGTTTGAGATTCAGGCTGCTTTGCAAGTTCATAGTAATAGCCGCCTTCCGGGTCAGCCGTCTTCACCAAGCCCATCAGCTTTATATCGCGTGAAATCGTGGCCTGCGTAACCTTGAAGCCTTCCCTTTCTAATCTTTGCAGAAGCTGCTGTTGGGTTGCGATACGTTCTTTGGAGATCAGTTTGCAGATCATCTCCCATCGTTCTTCTTTGGAAGCATAATCCTTCACATATACACCTCCTCGTTTTGAAATATGCTGCAATCATCGATGTATCGACCGCAGGATCTTAGTCACTCAATATCTCAAAAAGCTTGACGCCGATCAACCAAGCGTGGCATAGATAACGGCTTTTATAGTGTGCATCCTGTTCTCCGCTTCATCGAAAACAACTGACTGCGGAGAACTAAATACCTCGTCCGTGACTTCCATCTCAGTGATACCGAACTTTTCATGTATCTGTTTGCCAATCGTCGTATTCAGGTCATGGAAGGACGGCAGGCAATGCATAAAAATAGCGTCAGGCGCGGCATTTGCCATGACTTGGGCATTTACCTGATAAGGCTTGAGCATCTGAATGCGCTCTTCCCATACCTCGTCAGGCTCTCCCATAGATACCCAGACATCAGTGTAGATCACATCCGCGTTGGATGTTCCTTCCATTACATCCTCCGTGAGGTTTATAGAAGCGCCTGTCTCCTCGGCGATGCTGCGGCAGGTATTGATCAGCTCTTCTCCAGGCCACAGGCTCTTAGGAGCGCAGACTGTGAAATCCATTCCCATCTTTGCGCTGAGCACCATGAGCGAATTGCCGGTATTGAATCTGGCGTCTCCCATATATGTAAGGCTGATGCCTTCGCAAAAGCCAAATACTTCCTCTATGGTCATGAGGTCAGCAAGCATCTGGGTAGGATGGAACTCATTCGTGAGACCGTTCCATACCGGGACTCCGGAGTGCTTTGCAAGCTCCTCTACAAGCTCTTGACCGAAACCGCGGTATTCTATGCCGTCAAACATCCTGCCTAAGACCTTAGCCGTATCTGCGAGGCTTTCCTTCTTGCCGAGCTGTGAGCTGCCCGGATCCAGATAAACGACATCTATGCCAAGATCCCTGCCTGCCACCTCAAAAGCGCAGCGGGTCCTTGTAGATGTTTTCTCAAACAGAAGGGCGATGTTCTTCCCTTCCAGACGCCTGTGCGGCGTTCCCGTCCTTTTCAAGCTCTTAAAGTCTTTGGCAAGGTCGATGAGATAACGTATCTGGGCAGGGGTAAAATCCAGAAGCTTCAGAAAGCTTTTTCCATGAAGATTTACAGGCATTGGGTTCCTCCTTATTATTGAATGAATAATATGCATCATATATTAGTAGATAATAACATTTTTGTTTTATATAATCAAGCATTAACACATAGTTTATGCATAAATATGCATTTATGTATTACCGGATTTATCTCTCATCAGTTAAATACAGCGTGAAAAATATAGGCCCTAACAGCTGCGATTATCCTTGACAGGCTGCTAATGAGGATTATATAATATGAAATCGAAAATTAAGGTCGGTCATTAAGATAGCCGATCCGTCAATGAATCCCGGTCAACCATTTCAACTACCATCAGAGAGGACATATCACATGAAGCATCTGATTGACATCACTGATCTGAGCCTGAATGAACTCGACGATCTCCTGAAGCTTGCCGAGGACATCATCCGCAACAGGAACAAGTATTCCGAAGTGTGCAAAGGGAAGAAGCTTGCTACATTATTTTACGAACCCAGCACAAGGACTCGGCTGAGCTTTGAGGCTGCCATGATGGAGCTTGGCGGCAACGTGCTCGGCTTTTCTTCTGCATCCTCAAGCTCTGTGTCCAAGGGCGAGAGTGTTGCCGACACAGCCCTTGTAGTATCTAAATACGCTGACATCATAGCCATGCGTCATCCTAAGGAAGGAGCGCCTTATGTCGCTTCTTTATACTCTGAAGTACCAGTCATAAATGCCGGTGACGGGGGACACAACCATCCCACCCAGACGTTGACAGATCTTCTGACTATCCGCGAGACCAAGGGCAGACTTGATAACCTGACGGTCGGATTCTGCGGAGACCTGAAATTCGGACGCACTGTACACTCACTCATCAAGTCTCTTGCCAGATATGAGAACATAAGCTTTGTGCTCATATCTCCGCCTGAGCTAGTGGTTCCCGACTATATCAAAGATGAGGTCCTCAAGAAGAGCGACATCCCTTTCAGGGAAGTACTGAATATCGAGGACGCGATAGCTGATCTGGACATCTTATATATGACCCGCGTCCAGAAGGAACGTTTCTTCAATGAAGCTGATTACATCCGTCTCAAAGATACTTATATCCTCACTCTCGACAAACTAGCGAATGCGAAGCCTGACATGAAGATCCTCCATCCCCTCCCCAGGGTGAATGAGATCGCGCAGGAGGTAGACTCCGACCCCAGGGCGGTATATTTCGATCAGGTCGAGTACGGCAAATTCGTTCGCGAAGCATTGATCATGACCCTGTTGGGTCTTAGCGCATAAGGAGGCTTACCCATGATAAATGTTGACAGCATCGAGAGAGGCATAGTTCTTGATCATATCAAAGCAGGAAAAGCCCTGTCTATTTATAGGGCGCTTGAACTTGACAAGCTTGATTGCAGTGTCGCGGTCATCATCAACGTCAAGAGCGTTAAAATGGGAAACAAGGACATCATAAAGATAAATGACCGCATCGACATCAACCTTGACGTCCTGGGATACCTTGATCCAAATATCACAGTAAACATCATAGAAGATGAGCATTCAATTGAAAAGAAAAAGTTACATCTGCCTGACCGCATTGTCAATGTAGCCGTATGCAAGAATCCGAGGTGCATCACTTCAATCGAGCCTGAGCTTGACCATGTATTCCGACTCGCGGATGCCACTAAGGGCATATACCGCTGTATTTACTGCGATGCCCTACCGAAGAGGAAATGAGGCTGAGATCGTAATTACCGATACATCTGGATCACATGGAAAAGGAGACTGCATGAATTCCACGCAATCTCCTTTTTTTCTGTGTGTCTATCAATAGCTTTTTGTAATTATTCAGCATCCCGAGTCTGGGCTGCTGAACAGTTACAGCTTTTTTGTGTTATACAACTCAGCGGCCAGAATAATTGCCTACATATATTGCTTATAGGTTTTGCCGACAGATGCTGCCAATAGAAATTGCTGATAAAAGCTGTATGTAGACTGCTGACTGACGCAGATTACTCAAAAACAGCTTTCTTGTAGCTCTTCTTGCCTTTGCGGAGCATCAAGCCATCGCCAAAGTCCTCAGCCTTATAGGCAGTCTTTATATCTGTTACCTTTTCCCCATTGACAGTCACGCCGCCCTGATCTACGGCTCTGCGAGCCTCGGAGCGCGTTTTGACAAGTTCCGCTTTCTGCAAAAGGGCAAGTATATCGATGCTTCCGTCAACCATATCATCTTCAGTAACTGTGACGGAAGGAATGAATTCGGAGCTGCTGTCGACCGTACCTACAAATAGAGCCTGTGCTGCGCTCTCAGCCTTCCTGGCCTCCTCTTCTCCATGTACGAGGTCGGTAAGCTCATAGGCAAGTATCTTCTTGGCTTCATTTATCCTGCTGCCGTCCCATGCTGCGATCTCTTCAATCTGCTCGATCGGCAGGAAGGTAAGCATGCGAAGGCACTTGATAACATCATCGTCTCCGACATTCCTCCAGTACTGATAGAAATCATAGGGCTTGGTCTTGTTGGGGTCAAGCCAGACGGCACCGCCGACGGTCTTGCCCATCTTCTTGCCCTCAGAGTTGAGAAGGAGGGTGATGGTAAGGGCATATGCGTCCTTTCCAAGCTTCCGCCTGATGAGCTCAGTACCTCCAAGCATATTGCTCCACTGATCGTCGCCACCCATCTGGATATTACAGCCATATTTCTGGTACAGCATATAGAAATCATAGCTCTGCATTATCATGTAGTTGAACTCAAGGAAGCTGAGTCCCTTCTCCATACGCTGCTTATAGCACTCCGCAGTGAGCATCTTGTTGACGGAGAACATCGCTCCGACTTCTCTAAGCAGCTCTACGTAATTCAGATTCAGCAGCCAGTCAGCGTTGTTGACCATGAGAGCTTTTCCGTCAGAGAAATCTATGAACCTGCCTATCTGCTGCCTGAAGCATTCGATATTGTGGTCAATAGTCTCAACAGTCATCATCTGGCGCATATCGGTACGGCCTGAAGGGTCGCCGATCATGCCGGTGCCTCCGCCAAGCAAAGCTATGGGTCTGTTGCCCGCCATCTGCATCCTCTTCATCATGCAAAGCGCCATAAAATGCCCAACGTGAAGGCTGTCTGCTGTGGGGTCAAAGCCGATATAAAATGTGGCCTTCCCATTGTCTATAAGCTCCCTTATCTCCTGCTCATCAGTGACCTGTGCTATCAGTCCGCGAGCCTGCAGTTCTTCGTATACTGTCATCGTTCTCTCTCCTTTGCTTATGGCAAATGTATCTTTTGAAGTATAGCTGTCGATTTAAAATATGTCAAGGCAATCATATGCCAATGCACGTACTCAAATCTGTTTTGGCATATCTTAGCAAAGTGCCAACTGCTTTCAATATTGTAGCCTATCAAATATGGCTTATCTTAAACTCTCTCTCCGTCTCTCGTTTCAGATCCTTTTTGGCTATATCCGCACGCTTATCATAGAGCTTTTTGCCTCTGGCCAGTGCTATCTCTACTTTAACAAGACTGCCCTTGAAATAAACCTGAAGAGGGACTATAGTATAGCCCTTTGTGCTTACCTTTCCCATGAGTTTTCTTATCTCATAGTCATGCAGCAGCAGCTTCCTTACCCTAAGCGGATCCTTGTTGAAAATATTACCCTTTTCATAAGGACTTATATGCATGCCTCGGATAAAAAGCTCGCCATGTTTTTCTTCTATATATGACTCCTTAAGGCTGCACTTTCCCATGCGGAGAGACTTGACCTCAGTACCGGCAAGAGAAATACCGGCCTCATAAGTCTCTTCTATGAAGTAGTCATGGTAAGCCTTCTTGTTATTTGCCACCAGCTTCCTGCTTTCTTTTGCCATATATGCCTCCCCTCTCCTCATTAAGTAAACCTGCATGTCAAGTTTGGCACAACCATACTTTATAAGTCATCGCGTGGCTCCGTGCTTCAGTATTGTCCCTCTCTATATCTGGCTGTGAAATCCAACAAAAGAAAGGATAATGGTACATTTATAAAGATAAGCCCATGTCCCAGAATATAATAAGTGGGACATGGGCTTTGGCAGCGCTAAACAGCTTGCCGACTGAGACCTGTCACTGCAGGATATCGATGACAAGCGCGATAATGATAAAGGCTGCAATCATGATCTTTGTCCAGAACTCTTTACGTCCCTCAGGCGTACGCCCACGATTACGGCTGACATAAGTATCACTGGAGCCGCCGGCGAGTGAAGCTGCGAGTCCCGATGACTTCCCTTCCTGAGAAAGAATGAGCACAATCAGCGCAGCGCTGAGAATCACCAAAACCACTGTCAAAATGATACGCACAATATCCATCTTCCTTCATGCCTCCTGCGGATAATTCATTATTATAATACGCGGCAATGAGTCCGCTGTCGATACCGAGTCAGACAACTGTAAAACATTGTCGTTGGTACGATGTCAGATAATCTTTAACATCTTACCATAATCTTATTCATAATGCAAGCGGAATCAAGCACGAAGTTCTATCCCCATCTCTTTAAGGGCAGACAGTATCTTTTCCATGATATCGTTAACTTCACGATCCTCAAGCGTCCTGTCCGAAGCGCGGAAGACGATATTGTAAGCCATGGATTTAAAACCTGACATGATCTGCTTACCCTCGTAGATATCGAAAAGCTCGCAGCTTTCCAACAGCTTACCGCCTTTACCGCGAATGACCGATTCGACTTCTCCGGCTGTTATGGATTTCTTCATTACCATGCTGATATCGCGGCTGGAAGCAGGAAATCTGGCAATACCCATATATTTATGGTCAAAGGTGGCCTGCGGCACTATCTCAGGCATGTCAAGGACGGCTATACAGGTACGCTCTCCTATGCCATAGTTGTCCGCAACCTGAGGATGGAGTTCTCCCAGATATCCGACCTTAACGCCGCCGTACCAGATATCAGCCTGACGGCCGGGATGCAGATAAGGACGCCTGGTATCAACGCGGTATTCCTTGATGCCGGAAAGACCGATCTTATCAAAGAACTCCTCGACCACTCCCTTCATGGCAAAGAAATCATATTTTGAATCATATGAGCCCAGTGTGAGCTGCATGCGCTCATCAGGGAGTTCCGTAAGTGGAAGCTCCCTAGGTATATAGATATTTCCCATCTCATAGAGGCTGACCGACTTATTTCGCCTGTTATAATTAGTAGCGAGCGAGGTGAGGATCCCGTTCAGGGATACCGTTCTCATTATGGAGAATTCTTCGCCCAGAGGGTTGGAAATGCGGATAGCTTCACGCTCAGGAGCATCTTCAGTCAGCAACAGCCTGTCAAATACTTTCGGACTCTCAAACGAATAAGTCATGGCCTGTGAGAAACCGCTGTACTCGGCAACCTGCCTTGCGACCGCTTCTATACGCTGCTTGAAAGAGAGCTTGCCGGCTGTCGCCTCACCGCGAGGAAGAGTAGTGGGAATATTGTCATATCCGAAAAAGCGAGCCACTTCCTCAGCGATATCCGCTTCCTGTTCCAGATCCTGCCTGAAGGTAGGCACAATTACTTCCTGGGCATCCTCATCAAAGCCAAGCCCCAGTCTCTTGAAGTATTCCTTCATAGTCTCAGGATCTACATCCGTACCAATAAAACTATTTATCCAGTCAGGACGGAAAGCTATGCGGCGGGAAGTCCAAGGATGGGGATAGACATCGACCATCCCTCCGACTACTTCACCGGCTCCGAGCTCTTCCACGAGCTGGCAGGCTCTGTTTATAGCTAACTCGGTATTGTTAGGATCAAGGCCTTTTTCAAATATCGAGGAAGCATCCGTGCGCAGTCCCAGCCTCTTGGCGGACAGACGTACATTCGTACCGTCAAAGCAAGCTGCCTCAAAGAGCATAGTTGTGACATCGTCTGTGATCTTGGAATTCTCACCGCCCATGATGCCGGCAAGACCGACTTCTTTTTCACCGTCACAGATCATGAGCATGTCGTGATCAAGCTTCCTGACCTGGCCGTCCAATGTCTGGAACTCATCACCGTCCTGAGCTCTTCTTACAATGATCTCATGGTTGGAGATCTGGTCCCAGTCATAGGCGTGCATGGGCTGGCCGTATTCAACCATGACATAGTTGGTGATGTCAACGAGGTTGTTGATAGGCCGGATTCCGGCGGAGGCAAGTCTCCTCTGCATCCACTCAGGCGACGGCGCGATCTTGATATTCTTAACTATGCGGGCACAGAATCTAGAACAAAGATCCGGAGCGTCAATCCTCACCTTAATGAAGTCGGAAGCCTTCTCATTGTTGCCTGTCTCAGTGACGACAGGTGGGACGTAGTCTTTGCGGAAAGTCGCTGCCGCTTCTCTGGCGATGCCAAGAAGGCTGAAGCAGTCCACTCTGTTTGAAGTAATTTCATATTCAAATACTGTATCATGTAATCCCAGGGCTTCAACAGCATCTTTGCCAACTTCAACGTTATCAGGGAAGATATAGATGCCGTTCTCGGGAGCCTCAGGATAATACTCACGGCTTGAACCAAGCTCCTCTATGGAACACATCATGCCGTAGGACTCCACTCCTCTCAGCTTGCCTTTTTTGATCTTAATGCCCTCTTCAGGAAGAGGGCCGCCGTCGTGGCCACCGGCAACTCTTCCTCCGACAAGAACAACGGGGACTTTTGCTCCCTCAAAGACATTCGGAGCTCCCGTGACTATCTGTATTACCTCATCCCCGACATTCACCTGACATATGATCAGATGATCTGCGTCGGGATGTCTCTCGATTTTTTCGACTTTACCGACTACTATCTTCTCTAAGTTCTTGTCAAGCCTGCTGTAGCTCTCAACCTTGGTTCCCGAAAGGGTCATGGCATCGGCATATTCACGGTCGCCGGCGTCAAGTCCTGGTACATATGCTTTAATCCAGTTATAGGATGTATTCATTTTATCTGCCTTTCGTATACTAAATTATGTAAGCTGCCATACATGGGCAGTTTCTGTCTCGGGCGGAAATCAGAACTGGCGCAGGAAGCGTATGTCGTTCTCATATAACAGCCGCATATCATCGATCTCATACTTAAGGAGGGCTATCCTCTCAAGACCAATGCCGAAAGCAAAGCCTGAATAGATCTCCGGATCGATGCCGCTCATGCGCAGTACCTTGGGATGAACCATGCCGCAGCCCAGGATCTCGATCCAGCCCTCGTTTTTGCAGAATCTGCAGCCTTTACCGCCGCATTTGAAGCAGGATACATCCATCTCGGCGGAAGGTTCGGTGAAGGGGAAGTGATGCGGACGGAACTTAACTCTCGTGTCCTCACCGAACATCTCCTTGGCAAATTGCTGGAGAGTTCCCTTCAGATCAGCAAATGTAATGCCCTTATCTATGACCATGCCCTCGATCTGATGAAATGAGGGCGAATGGGTGGCATCGACCTCATCCGAACGGAAGACCCTTCCGGGAGAAATCACTCGTATAGGCGGCTTCTTTTTCTCCATGGTCCTTACCTGGACCGGAGAGGTCTGAGTGCGAAGCAGAATATCCTTTGTAATATAGAAGGTGTCCTGTTCATCCTTAGCGGGGTGGTTTGCGGGTATGTTCAGGGCTTCAAAATTGTAGTAGTCGTACTCGATTTCGGGACCTTCCACGACCTCGTAGCCCATCCCTACAAATATACGCTCGACTTCATCGAGCGCGACGCGGTTAGGGTGAGGGTGTCCGACCACGCTTTTTTTTGCCGGAAGCGTTACGTCTATGACCTCTGATTCCAGCTGAAGACGACGCTTCTCCATTGCAAGCCTGGCCTGAGCCTCACTCAGGTGCTTCTCAAGCTCTTCGCGGGCTTCGTTCACTAACTTACCTACGGTGGGTCTGTCTTTCGGATCGACATCCTTCATGCTCTTAAGAAGGTTTGTCAGCTCTCCCTTTTTTCCGAGATATGCCACTCTTATCTCATTGAGTGCCTCCATAGTCTCGGACTCCATCATTTTTTTCACCGCGTCCTGGCGGATCTTTTCAAGATTGTCCTTTATCAAGACCGTTCCTCCTATACTTCACTTTAAAAGTCGGCCCCCTGCGCAGCAGGGCGGCCATTCAGGGATGCCTACATACATCGCCTGTATGCTGCCACAACTTTCATGCGTTGTGGCAGCACAGGCGTGCTATGGATATTTAATTGTAATTATTCAATAGCCGCCATATGCTGAGTACAGCTCTAAATGAAGCAGCTCATCGAGGCTTTTAAGGATTATAGCGCCTTTCTCACGCCTCATAAGCTTTTCAATATCAAAAGTTGCGCTTACCACTGCTATAACCCCATCGTGCCAGACAGCTACTTTCTTCGTCTTGCCGTCTTCGCTGGTCTCCAACACTTCGAAATAAAAATAGGGATTGACGTCATCCAGGCCTCTTGTGTACTTATTATCCTTGACGAAAGTCCTCCATGATTCAAATATGGCAACTTTAGTAATATTCCTTATCTTACTCTCAAAAAGATATTCTTTGATGAACCACATAAGAACAGAAGGTTTGACCCAAAGTATCTTCTCATCGTACCCGGAATAGTCGATGTAAGGGTACGCGAGAGGGTCATCATTGAAAAAATAGCAGTTGGAAACCGCAGGAATAATGACGGTTTTTGTGTGCTTAAGTATTCTTTGGAGTCGTTTGTCAAATTCGTCTATATTTTTTATCTCCAGATCTCTTCTTTCCATGCCATCTACCTCCGTAAAACCACAGCAGCTGTCGAGCAGGTCAACAGCTGACATAATCCAACAGCCGTGTTAATAAATCCTCACGGAAAAGGTCCGCAGCACAATATAAAAATATATCACTAACTCGATGGTTTGTCCATAGACTGAACAACTCACATCCTATTTATAAACGGCTGATCCGATCGTATCTTATACCATCGACCTTGCTTACAATATAGCGTGGCGTGAGTGCGAAACACGGAGCCACGTGGAGACTTATTTACATGATGTAGCCGGCTGCCCGGCATGCGAGTTTATTTTGCCAAGAGCAGCCCCATAAATGACGTATTCATCCAGTTCAGACGGGGCAGCTCCGTGGTGCAGGCATAAAAGCCTGTCAGTATCCGCCTGCAGATAGCTTCCGACAGGGCACATGCCACAGCCTATAGCTTCACAGGCGATATACAGGTTCTGACAAGAATGACCCGCATCCAACAATATCGGCTTCATGGCCCTGGTACCGCTATGCCACTCACCTCTGTAAGGAATGGCTGTCCAGATGAAGAACAAGGGTGCATGCCCCACGAACTTCTTGCCCCTAACCGCCTCGGTGATTCTTTCTTCCTGCTCTTCGAGTGGTTTGACAAACTCCAGCTCATGCGACAGAGCAAGATAATGGTAAAGACCTCTTGCCAAGCCGTCAACCCTGTTGACAAAGACATAAAGCTCCAGCGGATACCGCCCTCCGCCAGAAGGCACCTGCCTTTTCTTCTTCATGTCGTCTTCGCCTTCTCTTACGCCCATAGCAGCCCAGAGCAGGAAGGCTAACTCGTCTTGGTTCATGCTCTCATCAGTATACGATCTTCGTGTCTTTCTCTGTGCCAGTACAGCAAGGACATCATGTTTTTTTATCACCTTTTCAAAATCTTTTGTCAATGATAACCGTCTGCCGCCCCTGACAATCTCCTTTTTTGGTTCCGGCAATCCCAAAGCTTCATCCGTTTCAGTACCGACTCCATCAGACTGCCCCATAAGAACGCTTCTTTTTTCTGCTATTGTCTTGACATCTTCACCAAACATAACTATTATCTCCATTAATCAAGCAAGGGAACGTGATCGAGCTTTGTTCACCGCGCGGCCCGCGCCCAACAAAGCCGGGATGGCTCCTTGTACGGATCTGAAAAATCAAGCAGTGGAGATGCCTCCCCTACTCGATTAGGCTGCGCTGATCGCATCTCGTACTGACGCACTCGATGTGAGCTGTTGCCAAGAGCCGTGGATGCAAGCAAGCTTGCCCCACGGCTTCCGGCTCGTAACCTGGAACAAATTAATGACGGACAACATCTGAAATGCTGTCCGTCTAACACCTGTCAAGATAAGCAAGGGTATATCTTTCGTTCATAATGGCATCCGAAGCTCTTTTCGTATCTCACGTAATCCCCATAAGAAGACACGATTGAATTCAGAATAATACCGTCAGATAATCTCATCAGAAAATGCTTCGCGGAGGCCGGCTTACAAGGTAATACCCTCGGTATCTTATAAAAATGTGTACGGTAGATATAACGCCTTATAAATCTTAGAACCTTCTGTCATACATAAAAGGCTCAGCAGCTGATTCAGAATCTATTGCTTGTGCTTATATTATTCTAATGTTATATCAGGGTCTTAGATACGTCCGACCCGATCATAATTATCCCTTGTCTTATAGCCAATCTCCTCCGCAGTGTCGATCAACTCCTGTGTGGCTTCACTCTTATCATCGCAGCAGGGATCTTCCTTATCATCATGTTCAGGTTTAGGACTATGGTCAACCTGGGTCGCGTCGCCTATACCAAGCGATTCGGCCGCTACTCCAAGAGTAGCAATGACGCCAGACAGGTCAGTGGGCATGAATATCTTTGTCGCCCTTCCATCAGATACATCCTTCAAAGCTTCAAGCCCCTTGAGGCGTAAAACATTGGTGTCTATATTGACTTCTTTGATCTTACGAAGACCTATGGCCTCCGCCTCGTACACTAGCTGTATGGATCTTGCGCGTCCTTCCGCGAGAGCGATCTGGGATTCCTTCTCTGCTTCCGCGTTCAGGATCTTCGCGCGCTTGTCACCCTCTGCCCTGGAAACAACAGCCTCTTTATGAGCCTGTGCTTCGAGAACTGTCTGCCTGCGCTCACGTTCCGCGCGCATCTGTTTGCTCATTACCTCCTCGATCTCCATAGGAGGCTTGATGTTTTTCAGTTCAACGCGGGTAACCTTGATGCCCCAGGCATCGGTGGCCTCGTCGAGGATCTGTTCCATGCGTCTGTTGATCTCATCTCTTGAGGTAAGCGTCTGATCGAGCTCCATGTCGCCGATAATATTCCTCAAGGTTGTGGCTGCAAGGTTCTGAAGACCCATCAATGGATTCTCGACGCCGTAGGTATAAAGCCTGGGATCGAATACCTTGCAAAAGACAACTGAGTCTATCTGCATAGTGACATTATCCTTTGTAATAACCGGCTGAGGCGGAAAATCCAGCACCTGTTCCTTGAGAGAGACCCTTTTAGCTATCCTCTCGACGAAGGGTTTCTTAAAATGCAGTCCTTCCTTCCATGT
This sequence comes from uncultured Lachnospiraceae bacterium, assembly GCA_902770965.1. Taxonomy (GTDB): domain Bacteria; phylum Bacillota; class Clostridia; order Lachnospirales; family Lachnospiraceae; genus RUG11623. The sequence continues at coordinate 135,191 of CACXUY010000004.1, forward strand.
TCCTGAGTACTTGCCAAGAAATTCCATGACATAAGATTGGCTTTGAGGTACGATCTTAAGGCAGGTTATAAGGATCAATAAAGCAATTACTACTAGTATACCAATAAAAATATAACCAATACGCATAATAAAACCTCCTTCAATAAAAATGAAATATGCTTTTTCGCATTTGTACTCATTAAACCACACTTTTATCTTATTGTCAAGCTAATTAACAGCAAATATTAAGCATATCTACACTTATCTGGATTATATCCTTTCTTTATTATATTTTTTTCTTGTATTTTCCTTTATTTAACAGTATTTTTACAACTTTTTATTTCTATTCAGCACCCTGGACTAAGAATGCAGCGCTTTCGGTATATCTGACCCTTAATGGTAAGCGCACATACACACACGTCAGCTGCCATTGTTTTACACGTTATGTCAGCACTTCAGGCGCTGTGCGGGTATTGTTGATATATATTCTATGAGATGGGATCTATACAGTATCTATATTTGTAAGATTCATAAACAGGATCGATCTTACTGCGCCCTGCCCTTTGTCTCCAATGATGATCAGCTTTTTCTCTGCAGCATCCAGCTTCTTAACTATCCCCCGTTCCGTTCTATAGCTTCCTCCCGACTTGCGGTTATCCGGTTCAAAAAAGGTCACTGATACCTCCGGACAGCAGCCGTTCTTTATCATATCAGCTATCTGAGAAAGCTTGAAATTAAGCTCCTCGATCTCGTTTTGAGTCAACTGGGTCTGTTCATCAGTCTGCCGTTGCTCCTCATAAACCATATCGTGAAAACCCACCAGCGCGGCAAAGGGCGCGAACTGAGCAGCGCGGTCGTGAAGTGACATATGCGGCCTGGTCTCAGACTGGTGATGTGGCAGACCAATGATATCAGCATAAACTGTGCGTGGATCCTTATCTTTTCCTGTCATTTAGCTACATCCTTTTCCCATGGTAACTGTTCAGCTCCCCAGCCTCGGGATGGTGAACAATTACTTCCCATGTAAACATTCACTCTGCCCTGTGCCCGCCTACCTGTACGTTGCGTTCGATGGTGGTGGCGCCTTCTTGAAGATTCATGCCCTTAAGCACAGCGTTTTTGCCATATTTTCCTTGTAGAAACAGTGTCGCCTGCTGGATTCTCTTCTCTTTTTCGTCAATTGCCTTTTCCTCGGCCTTCTTCTTCTCTATAGCATCATAGTCAGTGAACAAGTCAAGCTGAACCGGTCCATCTTCCGGAACCTCTTCTTCGTTTAAGAGGTCACAGGCTGCGATGCTGACATAACGAATATACATATCCTTGTTAACTATTCTTGTATAAAGCCCCATGACAGCATCGATTATCCGTCTCGAAGAGCTTGTATATCTGTCAATGCAGGCTGTTCCATGGGCGCTTTTGGGACATGGCCTGCCATAGCGGTCAGGAGTTACTTCGCCCATGTAAGGCTTTCCGGTTGAAGTCACATAATATTTTCCGGAAGCATCCTTGGACAGGCTTGTTTTGTCGTAGCTTATATCCAGGACCATTCGCTTTGTAACAACGCCCTTTCGCACCAGGTCAAGAGACATCAGCTCTGTCATCTCCTTTACGATCAGGCGACCTTTCCCATAATCATAAGGTTCTTTTAGTACCTGTCCGCTTGATAAGCTGTTAGTAGCCGGGCGATATTCTTTTATGGCCGCCATCGTCGCCGGTTCCCACCCCCAGGCATGATCTATCAACAGT